>JASLAA010000066.1 GCA_030147325.1 Arthrobacter sp.
CTGCTCCTCCGACCCCGCATCGAAGTCGAAGTCCTCCGGATACAGCACGATATCCACGTCCCGGGAGTGCGACAGCTCCCGCAACTCCAGAGGCGTGAACTTCACCTGCGCCGGACCGCGCCGGCCGAAGACATGCACATCCGTGACGGGCGAGGCCTTCAGCCCCCGGTACACGTTGTCCGGGATCTCGGTGGAGAGCAGGTCATCGGCGTGCTTGGACAGGATCCGGGCGACGTCCAGGGCCACGTTGCCGTTGCCGATCACCGCGATCTCCCGTGCCTCCAACGGCCAGTCCCTGCTCACGTCCGGATGCCCGTCGTACCAGGACACGAAATCCGCTCCCCCGAACGACCCCTCGAGCTCCACCCCGGGAACGGGGAGGTCCGCATCACGGATGGCGCCGGTCGCGAAGATGACGGCGTCGTAGAAGCGGCGGAAGTCGGACAGCGTCAGGTCCCGCCCGTAGTTGACGTTACCGAGGAAGCGGATGTCACCGCGGTCCAGCACCTTGTGCAGCGCGGTGACGATCCCCTTGATGCGCGGGTGGTCGGGAGCAACCCCGTACCGGATCAGGCCGTACGGTGCCGGGTACTGGTCGAACAGGTCGATACTCACCGCGAAGTCGCCACCCTGGACCTCAGTGGACTTGGTGAGGATGTCGGCCGCGTAGACGCCCGCCGGACCGGCGCCGATGATCGCGACCCGCAGGGGCCGAGTCGCAGCTGAGGTAGACACTGTGTTGCCTTCTTCCCGGTGGAGATACTCCGTCTTGGACAGCGTGGCGCAGAATAAGCGCACAGTTCCCTATTCTAAATGGCCGGGGACAGCTCCGGATCATGAAGTGGCGCGGATCTCCCCCGGAAGCGCATCCGGCGCAGGGAATAAAGTCCGAGGGCGGGCAGTTCAGGTCTCGTGAGCCGAACAGCAACCAGGAGCGGTCATCCGCCGAGAAGCGAGAATTCCACCGGCATCCTCTTCGGTATAGGCGCCTACGGGCTCTGGGGGCTGCTGCCGCTCTACTTCCTCATCCTGGCGCCGGCCGGTCCCGTCGAGATCGTCGCCAACCGGGTGCTCTGGTCACTGATCTTCTGCGCGCTGCTGCTGACCTTCATGCGGTCGTGGCATCCGGTGCTGACCGCTCTGCGCACTCCGCGCATCGTCGGCACGCTGACCGTCGCAGCGCTCCTGATCGCGGTCAACTGGCTCGTCTACACCTACGGGGTCACCTCGGGGCAGGCGATCGAGGCCTCCCTCGGCTACTTCATCAATCCCATCGTGTCCGTGCTGCTGGGCGTGATCGTTCTGCGCGAGAAGCTGCGAGCGCTGCAATGGACCGCGATCGGGATGGGGATCCTGGCCGTCGTGGTCCTCGCCATCGGGTACGGCTCGGTTCCCTGGATCGCCCTGACCCTCGCCTTCTCCTTCGGGCTCTACGGCTTCGCCAAGAAGAAGGTGGGCTCGCGGGTCGACGCCGTCTCGAGCCTCAGCATCGAGACAGCAGTCCTGACGCCCATCGCTGCCGGCGTCATGATCTGGCTCGGCTCCACCGGAGCGGCGACACTCACCACTGAAGGCCCAGGCCACTTCTGGATCATGGCGGCCTCCGGGATCATCACCGCGGTACCGCTGATCTTCTTCGGAGCCGCCGCACGACGCCTGCCGCTCACGACGATCGGTCTTCTGCAGTACCTCGCCCCGGTGCTCCAGTTCCTGCTCGCGCTGCTGGTGCTCGGGGAGGAGATGCCGTTCGAGCGCTGGATCGGATTCAGCCTCGTCTGGGTAGGCCTGATCCTGCTGACCGTGGACATGCTGAGGACGGTGCGCCGCAACCCCCGCCCCGCCCGACGGGCGGAACCGACACCGACGACGGTCTGATGATGCGGCTCGGCGCTACCGCCGTCGTCCGCGCGGCCGTCCGGTTCCTTCGGAGCGCTTTGGAGCACATGCCCGCTTCGGCCGGAGCGATGGAACGGGCGGTCACCCGGTGGTGCGCTCCCAGTCTCGGGGTACCACCACCATGGGAACCGGCAGCGCCCGCAGCATCTTGTTCGCCGTCGCCCCGAGGAAGATCTGGCGATGCTGGGCGAGTCGGCTCGATCCGACGATGACCAGTTCGCCCGCGTCCCACTCGATGTCGTCGATCGCCTGCTCGATGGTGCGTCCGTGCGCGACGGTGATGGACGCCTCGTGCCCTTCCGGCAACTGCTCCACGGCGCGTGCCAGCACGGAGTTCGCGTGCTGATGGGCCTTGTTGATGGCTTCGCCGGAGTCCGACGCCTCGGTGACGTCGAGGGCGACGAGAGAGATCAGGCGAAGCGGGAGTCCCCGGCGAGCGGCGGACTCGACGGCGACGTCGAGCACTCCCTCCGCACCCTGACGCGTGCCGACGGCGCATGTCATGCGGGTGAAGGACGCGCGGTGGCGGTAGCCGCGGGGGGCGAGGGCCACCGGGACCGGTGAGCTGTGCAGCACGGCGTTGGCCACACTGCCGACGGTGAACCGCCGCAGGAGCCCGATGCTGGAGGCACCGATGACGATCAGGCCGGCACCGACGTCGACCGCCAGTTCGAGGAGGCCCTGCGCGAACGAGTCGGCGAGGCGGACGTGGGTGGTGACCTCGACGCCGTCGGGCACACTTGCCCGCGCCCGGTCCAGAGCCTCCTGGACGCGGGTGACGCCCGGCGCCATGCTGCCGTCCTGCGGCCAGTCGAGCACGGTGACCAGATCGATGCCGGCGGACTGGGTCAGCGCGAGCGACGTCGCCAGTTCGAGGGCATCCTGCCCGCGGTCATTCTCGGTATAGCCAACGACGTAGCGCACGGCGGATTCTCCTCGGTCGAATGCGTAGGCGGCGCGGCCCGGAGCGGCGCGAAGTCCGTTCACTCTAGCGCAGCGTCCGGCCGGTGCGTGGCTGCGCCCGCCCCCGCCCGAGCGCAGCTATTCCTGGGCCGCTGACCCCTGAACGAGCACCTCCTGCCGGAAGAAGGCGGGGTTGATCCGCGACCACACGAGCATGAGCACGACTCCGAGCAGGATCACGCCGATTCCGAGGATGAAGACCATACCGATCCCGAAGAGTTCGGAGCCGGATCCGTACGCCGGGTCCATGGAGTCGACGGCCGTCTTCACGAACATCACCAGCAGGATCACGCCGCCGAGCAGCGGGGCCAGGAACCGGAAGACGGTGTTCCTGACGCTGGAGAAGGCCTGGGCGCGGAAGTACCAGACGCAGGCGAGCGCCGTGATGCCGTAGTAGAAGCAGATCATCAGGCCGAGGGCGGTGATGGTGTCCCACAGGGCGTTCTCGGACACGAGCCGGGTGAAGACGTAGAACCCGGCGGCCGCTACGGCAGCCGCCACCGTGGCGTAGCTCGGGGATTTGTGCACGGGGCTGATCCGGCCGTAGCCCTTCGGAAGGGCCTTGTAGTGGCCCATCGCCAGCAGGGTGCGGGCCGGGGAGACGAACGTGGACTGCAGGGAGGCCGCGGAAGAACTCAGCACGGCCATCGACATCAGGATGGCGAACGGACCCATGACGGGTCCGGCGAGCGCCGCGAAGATGCTCTCCTGATTGTCCGGGTTGCCGGCCCCGAGTTCGCCGTCACCGACGCCCGCGAAGGACAGTGTCGCCAGGGCGACTGTCAGGTAGATGACCACGATGACGACGACGGTCAACGCGCCGGCGCGACCGGGGGTCTTCTTCGGATTGGTGGTCTCCTCGTTCATCGTCAGGGTCACGTCCCAGCCCCAGTAGATGAAGATCGACAGGGAGACACCCGCGGCGAAGGCGGAGAAGGAGCCGACGGCGAAGGGGTTGAACCAGTCGGCGCTGATGGCCGTCGCGTCGAAAGCTGTCCCGTTGGCCACGTGGATGAACGCAGCGATGGCGAACCACGCCAGGACCACGAGCTGGAAGGTGACGAGCACGTACTGGACGGTCTTGGTGGCTTCCATCCCGCGGTAGGAGACGTAACAGGCGAGGGCGATGAACACGAGCGTCGTCGCGATGTTCACCGGGAGGTTCAGGGTGAGGTCGGCGATACCCGGATTGCCCAGGAGCTGCGCGAGCATGAGGTAGAAGAAATCGACCGCGACGGCCGCCAGGTTCGACAGGACGATCACCGTCGCCGCGATGAGCCCCCACCCGCCCATCCAACCTACCCACGGTCCGAAGGCGCGGGTGGCCCAGGTGAAGGACGTCCCGGAATCGGGCATGGAGCTGTTCAGCTCGCGGTAGCCCAGGGCGACGAGCAGCATCGGGATGAAGCCCACCAGGAAGATGGCGGGCAGGTTCACGCCGACCTCGGCGACCGTGGGCCCGAGCGCCGCGGTGAGGGTGTAGGCCGGCGCCACGCAGGACACGCCGATCACGACGGCGCCGAGCAGACCCACCGTCCCCGATTCCAGGCCCTTCCTGCTGAGCCCAGTTCCCCTTTGTGTTGTCTCGTCGATACTCATGCGTCCGCCTCTGTGGGTAAGGCGCCCGGGCCGGAGGTGGTACCGGGCGTTGCGTACGTACGCGGGACGACGACCATGGGGATGGTCAGCGCACGCAGGATCTTGTTGGCGGTCGTGCCGAGGAAGAGCCGCATGTGCTGGGCGAGACGACTCGAGCCGACGAGCAGCACCTCCCCCTCGTCCCAGGCCATGGCAGCGATCGCGTCCTCGATGGAGGAGCCACGTGCGGTCTCGACGCCGACGCGTCCGCCCGCCGCGAGCGAGGACGCGGCCTCCGCGAGCAGGCGGTTGGCTTCATCCTCCGCGCCGCCCGGGTCCGGCAGGCCTGCGTCCAGCGCGACGAGGGAGACGAGGCGGAGCGGCAGTCCGCGTCGTTCCGCCGAGGACACCGCTACGGAGATGACGTCGTCGGCTCCTGCTCTCCGCCCGACGGCGCAGGTCAGACGCGTGACCGGATCGGTACGCCGGTACGCCTTGGGAGCCAGGGCCACCGGTACGGGCGAGGCGTGAAGGAGGCTACTGGCCACGGTGCCCACGCTGAAGCGCTGCGCCAGTCCGCGCGAGCTCGCTCCGATCACGATGAGGGAGGCCTCCGTATCCTCTGCGGCCTGGATGAGGCCCTCTGCGTTCGACTCCGCCCTGACCACGACGCCGCGGGCGCTCACGTCGTCCGGGACCAGCGCGAGCCCTTCGTCCATCCATTCCTGCATCTGGTCGGTGAGCAGGGTGTCGAAACCCTTGTCCGGCGGATACGTCCCCGCGTACAGCGAGTGTGCCGGTGTGACGAGCACGAGATCGAGGGTCGCGTCCTGCCGGCGCGCCAGGGCGACGGCGAGGCACACGGCGTCGTGCCCGCGCTCGTCCGCGGTATAGCCGACGATGTAGCGCACGTCAGGCCCCCTTGCCCGAGGTCGCGGCGGAGAAACCGGGCGCCAGAGCCTGGTCGATCGCCTCGGCTGTGCGCTGTCCCATCCGGATGGCGCCGTCCACGTGCTGGTAACCCTCGGCGGCGATGTCGGAGCAGGACCAGTGGATCGGACCCACCGGGGTCCGCTGATCACGCCCATAGCGGTGCAGGCCTCCGAGGTCGTAGCTCGAGGCGTACGCACCCCGCGTCCACTCCTCCGAGGCCCAGTCCGACTCGTAGTACACCTCGGGCTCGAGTGCCTGCGGTCCCAGGAAGCCGGCGATCGACGCCAGGATGCGCTCGCGGCGCTCGTGCGGCGGGAGCTCGAACATCGCGTCTGCCTTCTCGTCGGAGACGAAGCCCACCAGGGTGCCGCGTGGATCCTCGAAGTTGCTGTTGTCGTAGACCTCCTGGACGATCGAGTCCGCACTGAACCCGGTACCGGAGAGGCCTTCCGCTCGCCAGAAAGGCGTTGCATAGACGGCGTGGACCTTGATGACGAGCCCCAGCGACTGGTGCTGGTGCATCTGGTGCTGGCGGCGCGGCAGCGGGGGCTCGTAGCTGATCCTCGAGTACAGGTTCGGTGGCACGGCCACCACGGCGTACCGTGCGTGCACCGTCGTCGTATCGGAGACGACCGTCACCCCCTCGGCGCTGTCCCGACCGTCCATGCCGCTCCAGCGGAGGGTGCGCACGGGGCTGGAGAGGATCACGTCCTCACCGAGCTCCTCCGCCATGCGTACCGAGACGGACTGCATGCCGCCGATCACGCGCTTGTCGAGGATGAAGTCCTCGTCGACGAGGTTCGAGAAGGAGCCGGCCGTCGCCGCCATCAGGATCGCCTGGAGCGTGGAGAAGGAGTGCGCCGGTTTGGTCAGCATGCCCCCGGCGATGAAGAGCCCGATGTTGTTGCACGCCTCCTCGTCGTCGGATTGCTGACGGAGCCAGTGGTGGAAGGAGATGGTGTCCAGGGCGCGGGCATCGGGATGGTTCCAGGGCGCCTCGGGGCCCGCTTCGGCGACGAGCCGGTCGAGCATGGCGACGAGGCGCTCCATCTCGTCACGCGTGTACTCGCTGACGGGGAACATCTCGCCGGTGTAGCGGATGGGCCTGCCATCGGGGCCGATGTAGACGGAATCTCCCTCGCGGTACCTCGGGAACGTCCCGAGGCCGAGCTCCCCGAGGAGCCCGATCAGCGCGGTCTGGTCCGGGGAGACCCATTGGCCTCCGACCTCGAACACCGCGCCGTCGATGACGTCCGTGTGTGTCCGCCCTCCCACGCGGTCCCTCGCCTCCAGGACCGCGACGGTATGACCCGCCTTCGTCAGTTCCCGTGCGGCGGTCAGGCCCGAGGGCCCGGCTCCGATGATGACGACATCGCGCTCGATGGTTCTCACGTGATCCTCCCTGCCAGCATGACGCGGGCCACAAAATGAATGGCATTCATTATTTCGCCCTACTATAGCCATGAGGCCCCCTCGAGGGAAGGGAGCGCCCGTAGTGTTGATCCGACCGCGACAGGAAGCAGGACCGATGACCACAGCAACCCCTGCGCCGCGTCGTGCCGGGCGCCCTCCCCGCAGCGTCCTGTCGAAGGACAGGATCACGGTGGCCGCGCTCGAGCTGATCGCCGCCGAAGGGTACGAGGGGCTGACCATGTCGGCCCTCGCCCGGCGGCTCCGGGTTGCACCATCGGCGCTCTACAACCACGCCGGGTCGAAGCAGGAGGTGCTGGGCTGGGTCCAGGACCACGTCATGACGATGGTCGATTTCACCGCCTTCCGCCGCGACCCCTGGGACGAGGCCGTCCGGCAGTGGGCCTGGTCCTACCGGGAGGTCTTTGCGCGGCACGCACCGCTCGTCCCGGTGATCGCCGTCATGCCGGTGACCGGCGCGGCGGAGACCCTGCGCATGTACGAGGAGGTGGCCCAGGGCTTCGCGGCAGCCGGTTGGCCCGAGGACAGGATCGTCCCGGCGATCGTCGCCCTGGAGTCCTTCATCTACGGATCGGCGCTCGACGTCGCCGCACCCGGCGACATCTTCGACTCCGGCGCGCTGGCGGATCAGTTCCCCGTCTTCACGTCGGCGGTCAGGAGCGCAGTTTCCCATGCGGGGGTCGGAAGCGCCGCGGACGCCGCCTTCCGGGCAGGACTGGACAGCATGATCGCCGGACTGCGCCAGCAACTCGCCACCTACTCGTCCTGACCGACGACCTGGCCGACCACCTGATCGACTATGGTGATCAGGCCAGCCGATCGGTTCCGGACCGGGACTCCGGCAGGTGCCTTCGGACCTGCTGCTGAGCGGCGCCCCCGCACGGGACCTCGTCGTTCGATTCGGAAGTGAGCCTGCTGATTGCTAGAGACTCTAGCTTTACGGATGGCGAGATGACTGTTACCGTTCGAGGACGGTCAAGCAACGGCCCGCCCCACTCTGATTCCCACGAGGTTCGCCATGTCTGTTGCCCCTTTCCCCGCCGTCCGGTCCCACGAAGACCAGCCCGCCGCCCCTAGCGCGGTGTCGGACCTGGACACCATGGGTTTCGCCTCCGCCCCCGATTCACCTGCCGCCCTCGGCCCCGAGATGCCCAGCGTCCCCCACGACCTCTCCGGCGTCTCGACCCGGGAGCTGCGCATCATGTGCAACCAGCTCTACCGCGTGCTCGACACCGACTTCCCGCCCTTCGGGGCCCAGGAGGACTACGAGGCGGTCGTGCACATGCTGGCCAGCCGCGAGGCCCGGGCATCCGAACGTTCCGAGTCGGAGAAGCTCCGCGAGAAGTTCCGCGACAACGCGGTCAATTCGCGTTTCGAGCTCTTTCACGACGGCGTCATGGTGGGATACATGAAGTACGACATGAGGGCGGGCCGCATCCGCCTGCTCGAGACGGTCGTCGGCTCCTCCTACCGGCGTGCAGGTCTCGAACCCGTCCTCGTCCGGGAAGCTCTGCTGAACATCCACCGCCGCCGCCTCGCTCCCGTGCCCTACTGCAGGCACGCACAGGAGTTCCTGGCCAACCACCCGCAGTACCGGGCGCTCCTCCCGGTCTCCTAGCTCGATCCATGGCACAACAGAAGGCCCCCGCAGCAGTGCTGCGGGGGCCTTCTCCGGCTGATGGGCTCAGCCCGCATTCACCGCGCGGATGGCCTGCTCGAGGACATCGAGCCCGTCGGCCAGCAGCTCGTCGGTGATGACCAGTGGCGGCAGGAGCCGGATGACGTTGCCGAAGGTGCCACACGTCAGGATGATGACCCCCTCACGCAGGCACTGCGCCGCGATGGCCTTGGTGGCGTCCGCGTTGGGAACCTTGCCACCCGGCTCGACGAACTCGAGAGCCAGCATGGCGCCGCGCCCACGGAGCTCGCCGATGATGCTGCTCTCCCCGAGCTCGGACTGCAGTGCCCCGATGCGCTCCGTCACCCGCGCCTCGATGGCTCGGGCGCGTCCCGCGAGGTCCTGCTCCTTCATGGTCCCGATCGCGGCGAGGGCTGCCGCGCAGGCCACCGGATTGCCTCCGTAGGTTCCGCCGAGGCCGCCGGCGTGGACGGCGTCGAGCAGATCCGCCCGCCCGGTGATCGCCGAGAGCGGCATGCCGCCGGCGATGCCCTTCGCCATCGTGATGATGTCCGGCACGACGCCCTCGTGGTTCACGGCGAACCACTCACCGGTGCGACAGAAACCGGACTGCACCTCGTCGGCGATGAACACGACGCCCTTGGCTTTCGCCCAGGCGGCCAGGGCCGGGAGGAACCCGTCGGCGGGCACGATGAAACCGCCCTCGCCCTGCACGGGCTCGATGATGATCGCAGCGACGGACTCCGCACCGATCTGCTTCTCGATCATCGTGATGGCGCGCTGCGCCGCCTCGGGTCCCGTGATGGCCGGGTTCTCCTCGCGGAAGGGGTAACTCATCGGCACCCGGTAGATCTCGGGCGCGAAGGGCCCGAAGTTCGCCTTGTACGGCATGGATTTCGCGGTCAGCGCCATGGTGAGGTTCGTGCGGCCGTGGTAGGCGTGGTCGAAGGCGACCACGGCGTCCCTGCCCGTGGCGAGACGCGCGACCTTGACGGCGTTCTCGACCGCCTCCGCACCGGAGTTGAACAGCACCGTGCGCTTCTCGAAGTCCCCGGGCGTCAGCTCGGCGAGCTGCTCCGCGACCGCGATGTAGCCCTCGTAGGGGGTGACCATGAAGCAGGTGTGGGTGAAGTGCTGCACCTGCTCGGTGACCGCGCCGACCACGGCCGGATCCGACGCTCCGACGCTCGTCACGGCGATGCCGGCACCGAGATCGATGAAGGAGTTGCCGTCGACGTCCCGGATGATCCCGCCGTCGGCGTCCGCGACGTAGACCGGGACGCCGGAGGCGACCCCCGTGGCCACGACCGCGGCACGGCGCCTGGCCAGATCGGCGGACCGGGGGCCGGGGAATTCGCCGTTGATGCTGCGCTTCTGCTCGAGCCGGAAGCCGGGAGCGATGACGCCGGGAGCTGCTGCGAAGGTGGTCATGGTGTTCCTTTCCTCTGCGGGACGCCTACGCGTCCAGCACGCTCATCACGTGCTTGATGCGGGTGTAGTCCTCCACGCCGTACATGGAGAGGTCCTTGCCGTAGCCGGAATTCTTGAAGCCGCCATGCGGCATCTCGGCGGTGAGCATGATGTGCGTGTTGATCCAGACGGCCCCGAAATCGAGGTCTCGGGAGACACGCATCGCGGTTCCGTGGTCGGTCGTCCAGACGCTCGAGGCGAGGGCATAGTCCACACCGTTGGCGAGGTCCAGGGCCTCCTGCTCGGTCCTGAAGGTCTGCACCGTGACGATCGGCCCGAACGTCTCCTGCTGCACCACGGGATCGTCCTGGCGGGCACCCGTGATGATGGTGGGTTCGAAGAAGTAGCCCTTGTCCCCCGCACGCTTGCCTCCGGTGGCGATGCTGCAGTGGGAGGGCAGCGCGTCGATGACCGCATTGACCGCATTGAAGTGGTTGATGTTGTTGAGCGGCCCGAAGTAGTTCTCGGAGTCGTCCGCGCTTCCGGTCCTCAGGGTGGCCGTGTGCTCGACCATCGCGGCGACGAACTCGTCGTGCGCCTGTTCCTGCACCAGGACGCGGGTGATCGCCGTGCAGTCCTGGCCCGCGTTGAAGAAGGCGAACTCGGCGATCGCCTGCGCGCTGCGCACCAGGTCCGCGTCCGCGAAGACGACGGCCGGCGCCTTGCCGCCCAGCTCGAGGTGGGCCCTCTTGAGGCCCCTGGCCGCACTCGTCGCGACCGCTATGCCCGCACGCACGGACCCGGTGATCGAGACCAGACCCGGCACGGGATGTTCGATCATGGCGGCACCCGTCTCACCCGTCCCGAGGACGACGTTGAGGACGCCGTCGGGCAGGATGCCCTGGCTCAGTCGGGCCAGCACGAGGGTGGATTCCGGTGTGGTGTCGCTCGGCTTCAGCACGACCGTGTTGCCTGCGGCGAGCGCAGGACCGATCTTCCAGATGGCCATCAGGAACGGGTAGTTCCACGGCGCCACCTGCGCCACCACGCCGATCGGCTCGCGGCGGACGTAGGAGGTGTGTCCTTCGAGATACTCCCCGGCGGACTTGCCCTCGAGGACCCGCGCAGCGCCGGCGAAGAACCTCAACTGGTCGGCGCCGACGGCCACTTCCTCGACCGCGATCATCTCGCGCACCTGCCCCGTATTGCGGTGCTGGGCCTCCACGAGTTCGGCGCTCGCGGCCTCGACGGCGTCGGCGAGCCTCAGCAGCATGAGCTGGCGCTGGCTCGGCGTCGTCCGCTTCCACGTGGTGAAGGCCCGTCTGGCCGCCTGCATCGCATCGTCGACGTCGGCGGGAGAGGAGACGGGCGACTGCGCCACGACCTCTCCATTGGTGGGGTTGACGATGTCGAGGAGCTCTGTGCCCGCGGGAGTCACGAAGGTGCCGTCGATGTAGTTCTGAAGGGTCTCAGCCACGTTGCAGTGCCTTTCACAAGATCGGAGCAGGCCATCGGGCACGCGTGGCCGCCTGGGGTCGGAACGACCGTACCGGCAGCTGCTGACCGCCCGCCACGGATAGGTGCACAGGGAGGAGGGGGGTCCGCAGTGCGATGGCACAGGAGCAACTAGGCTGGGACGATGGCCGTCTCCCTCGTCGATCTCCTCTCCGATCCGGCTCTCGGCCTCGTCGCCGAAGGTGCGGCGGACCCGCCAACGGAGCCCATCCGCTGGGTCGCGGTCACCGAGCTGGAGGATCCCCGCCCTTTCCTCAATGGTGCCGAGGTGGTGCTCACCACCGGCGTCCGGCTCACGACGCCCTCCAGCCAACGCGCCTTCGTGCAGCGCGTGCACGAGGCCGGGGTCCTGGCCATCGGCTTCGGGGTGGGGCTGGCCCATCAGGAGATCCCCGCGGCACTGCTGCGTGAAGCGGACGACCTCGGTCTCCCTGCGTTCCGGGTTCCCTACGAGGTGCCCTTCATCGCCGTGGGCAGGACCGTGGCCGATGCCCTCTCGGCCGACCACTATTCCGGGCTGGAGGACCTCCTCGAAGGACATGCCGCCCTGGCCGCCACGCTGCTGGGGCCCGGGGGGCTCGCGGCGCTCCTCGGTCAGTTGGCCCGTATCCTCCGCACCGACGTCGCCCTCTTCCAGTACGGCGCACGGATCGCCGGAGCCTCCCGCCCACGCGACACGTCCAAGCCGCGCTGTCCCGCCGCGGAGGTGGCGGATGACGTCGTCGCGAGGACGCCGCACCGGCTCCCCATCGCCACCGGACTCAAGGACCGCTGCACCCTGGAGATCACCGAGCCGTACGAGCACTCGGCCATCGTCGACTACGCGCAGACCCTGATCTCCGTGGAGCTGACCAACCAGGCGCGCACGCGGACGGCGGCGCGGACGGCGGTCGGGCAGGTGCTCGAGGACATCGTGCGGGGGTCGCTCTCGGGTACCGAGGCCGCAGCGAGGCTCGCGGGTTCGGGGATCGACGCGGCCCTGCGGCACAGCGTACTCATCGTCGACGTCGCCTCCGGTCAGCGGCGGGCGCTCCGGACGCTTCCCCTGCCGGACGGGTGGGACCGCGTCCGCTCGGCCCTCGTCGACGAGCGGCTCGTCCTCGTCCTCCCCGCCGGAGCGGCACCGGCACCCTCCGACCTGGCCCACTATCTCCATGGAGCAGGGTTGACGGCGCGGATCGGGGTCGGTGGGACGTACGTCCAGCCGAACGGGATGCGCTGGAGCTACTTCGAGGCACGGGAGGCCCTGCAGCGCGGCCAGCCCCTCAATCTGGCGGATCGCCTCAGCCTGACCTCACTCCTCATGTCGAGCGTCGATGTACCCCTGGCCGATCTCGCCGCCGAGACCCTGGAGCCGCTGGAATCGTTCGACGCTGCCCATGGCTCCGGCCTGGTGCCGACACTTCGCCGCTACCTCGACCTGAACGGGTCCGTGGCCGCCGTCGCCGCTGACCTGGACCTGCATCGGAACACCATCCGCTACAGGCTGCAGCAGGTGGTCGCGTTGACCGGGTACGACCCTGCCGTGACCGCGGATCGCGTGCACCTCTATCTCGCCCTGCGGGTTCGCGCCGCCGCGTGACCCACGAGGGCGTCGGCCCGGGAGGCACGACGGCGCAGCCCCGCGGCAAGCCGCCGTCGCGCCCCGGCGTGGGATAGTTGGTGCACATACACCGGTCTCATTGTTCTCAGGGGTACGCATGTCACTTCTTCAGGCAGACGAGTTGGAACTGCAGGAAATCGCACGGCAGGCCGTCCTGCAGGAGTACCGGCTTCCCTACGGTGAAGCCGACGGACGGCAGGTGGAGCAGGCGGACTACGAGACGCCGGCGGAGCTGCTCAACCTGGTCAAGCTCGCTGTGCGCGTCAGCGGCATGGATGCCGGCGTCATCAACATCATCACCGCCGACCAGCAGCACCAGATCGCCGCCGTCGGCGTGGATGCGTCCGTGTGCTCACGGGACGACTCGATGTGCTCGAAGGTGTTCAGCTCGGGAGCGATCACGGCGCTCGCCAATGCCTCCCTCGATCCACGGTTCGCCGACAATCCCTTCGTGAACGGCGCCATCGCCGAGGTGCGTTCCTACGCATCGGTTCCCCTGGTGACGCAGAACGGTTACGCGCTCGGGGCGCTCTGCGTCTTCTCCACCCGGATACTCGACTTCGGCGCCGACCAGCGCGAAGGCCTCGAGATCCTCGCGCGACAGGTGGTCGAGGTCCTGGACCTCCAGTTCAAGACCCGGCAGCTCGTCGAGGCACTGGGGGTGGTGCGGCGCAGCAACGAGGATCTCGCCGAGTTCGCCGCGCGTGTCAGCCACGACCTGAAGAACCCGCTCACGGCGATCCTCGGTTACACCGAGTTGGTCGAGCAGGACGAGGACGTCGAGGCTGCGGGATCCGCCGCGCGCTACGTCAGCATCATCCGGGGCAGCGCCAGCCGGATGCTGCGTACCGTCGAGGAGGTCCTCGAGTTCTCGAGGATCGGCGGCTCCATCCACCGACGTCCGGTCCGCCTCACCACCGTCATGAACGCCGTGCTGCAGGACGTGCTGCCGCTGTCCCGCGCGCACGACGCGGTCGTGACGGTGCAGGACGCGCAGCTGAGCGTGGACGAGGCGCAGGTCACCGCCCTCCTGCAGAATCTGGTGTCGAATGCGATCAAGTACTCCGTCCCGGGCACTCCCCCGCGGATCGAGGTCGTCGCTGACACCGTCGAACGGCAGGTGTTGCGGGTCATCGACCACGGCAAGGGCATCGCCGCGGCTGACAGGCGCCGGGTGCTCGAGCCGCTCGTGCGCCTCCAGCGTGACGGGGACCCGGCCGGAAGCGGGATCGGACTGGCGACGTGTGCTCGCATCGCGGCCGCCCACGAGGGTTCGATCAGCCTGATGGAGACACCCGGTGGCGGAACGACCGCGACGGTGGACCTGGGTCCGGCGGCCTGATCCGAGCCGGGAGTGGCAGGACGGGGACTGGGTGACCCGGCGCCTGTCAGTGCTGCGACTGCAGCTCGTGGACCGGTGCGGCGTGCGCCAGCGGCAGGCGGAAGCTGAAGGTGGAGCCTTTTCCTTCGACACTGCTGCAGCTGATGGTCCCGCCGTGGCGTTCGACGATCGCCTTCGAGATGGCCAGCCCGAGACCCACTCCGGGGATCGCCGCGTTGCGTGCCGCCGACGTCCGGAAGAACTTCGAGAAGACGCCCCGCAGCTCCTCGGCCGACATCCCGCTGCCCTCATCCGTCACACTGCACTCCACCTCGCCGTCGACCTCCGCCGCACGCACCGTCACCCGCCCGCCTCCGGGCGAGTACTTGACGGCGTTGGACAGCAGGTTGTCCAGCACCTGGCTGATCCGTGAGCGATCGCACGACGCCACGAGCCCGGGCTCGGTACGGTCCTCGAAGACCACCCCTGGGTTGATGTTGCGCTCCGCTGCCGCTGCGACCCGTTCGCTCACCAGTGCCGAGAGGTCCGTGGGCACCGGCGTGATCTCCGGCGTGCCCTCGGCCGTGGACAGCAGATCCACCACGAGCTTGTGCAGGCGCTCGGAGTTGCGGGACACCACCTCGAGTCCTGACTCGATCTCGGGGTCGAGCTCGGGCATGCTGGTCAGCAGTTCCAAGTAGCCGCGGATCGCGGTGAGGGGGGTCCGGAGCTCATGCGACACGGTGGACACGAACTCGTCCTTGGCATTGAGTGCGGTGACGAGTTCGGTGACGTCGTTGAAGGTGACGACGGAACCCTCGCGGGTGCCGTCCCGGTCCGCCATCAGGCGGGACGACGTCGACAGCACCCTCTGGTCGGGCCGCTCGCCCCACCACAGCAGGTAGTCGGAGAAGACGTGTCCCTCGGCTGCACGGCGTGTCGGACGGCGCGCCTCCGGCATGACCGAGGTGCCGTCCTGCTGGAAGATGTGCAGGTCGGCCTCGTCGCTGTCCTGGGTCCCGCCCGCCCTCGCGCGGAACTGCTCGAGCTTGCGGTTCGTCAGCAGGGGCCGGCCGGACGCGTCGACGGCGATCAGCCCGACGTCGACGCTGTTGACCACGGTCTCCAGCAGCCGCTCACGGCGGGCGCTCTCCTCGAGCAGCACCTCGAGGGCGCGGTCCTTCTCCTCGACCATCGCCTGCTGGGCCATCATGCTCGCCGTCATGACCCTGATGGTGACGCCGATCGCGAGCATGATGAACGGCAGGAGGAAGGACTGCGTCAGGGATTGCGAGGTGACCGCCGTGTCCGTCACGAACAGCGGTACCCAGACGATGCCGACAGAGGCGAGGAAACCTGCCGTGATCAGCGTGCGCGGGAAGAGTCCCGACGCCGCGAGCCAGATCACGGGGAACACCGTCAGCAGCCCTACGCCGGTGATGACGGCGCCTGCCCCGTACCGCATGAAACCGATGGGGATGAAGTCGAGCAACGGGATGACGAGGAAACTGATGTAGGGAAGCCGGTCCCAGGGCACGAGGATGCAGAGCGCGAGCAGGACAGCGTGCAGGGCGACGCCGAGCAGAAAGGCCTGACTGGCGAAGAGTTCCCGATGGAAGGCGGCTCCGCCCACGAGGACGAGCAGGACGGTCAACGAGAGCGGCAACTGACTGAGGATCACGCGGACCCGCAGGGTCAACTCGTGGAACTGCCGCCTGTTCAGCGTGAGATAGGAGAGCACCCTGTCCATCGGTCCGCCGATCCCCCGTCCCTCGTCGAGCTGGACCGTCGCTGCCCGACGGGCAGGCGCAGGCGCCAGCTTCCACAGAATAGCCCGGCAGCCCTGCGTTTCCAGGAACCCAGGCCCGCCCTTGTCCTCAAGATCGCATCAATTTCAGCGCAGCAGACCGGTGATCAGGACGAAGCTACGCGCAGCGTCCGGCTCGTGCCACGCCGTAGCGTTTAATGGGGACCATGACTGCCGCCACGGAAATCCGCCGCGCACTGGTCGTCGAGGACGACGTCGACATCCGGGGCCTGCTCGTCCAGATCCTCACGCGCGAGGGATTCGAGGTGGCAGAAGCGGCGACCGCACGCGAGGGACTGATCAAGGCGCGTGCAGGTGCCGACCTCATCACCCTCGACCTGAACCTGCCCGACGGCGACGGCGTGGACATCTGCCGCGAGGTCCGCACGTTCTCCGACGCCTACATCCTCATGATCACTGCCCGCACCGACGAGATCGAGCGTCTGACCGGACTCGAGACCGGTGCGGACGACTACATCAGCAAACCCTTCAGCCCGCGGGAACTCGTCGCCCGCATCAATTCCCTCTTCCGGCGCCAGAGCCGCCAGGACGCAGTGGACGTCGCCAACGCCGACGAGCGCCAGCGCGCGGCCGAGGTACAGCAGAATCTCCTCCCCCGCGACAACCTCTGGCTCCGCGACTACGAACTGGCCGGGCGCTTCCGGCCGTCGCGCAGCGTCGGTGGGGACTTCTACGACTGGTACGGGACCCCGGACGGGCTGCACTTCACGGTCGCCGATGCCATGGGCAAGGGGATGGGGGCAGCCCTGATCGCTGCCACCGTGCGGGCGATCATGCGTTCCGTGAGCTCCGAGCCGAACACGGAGACCGCGTTCGCCATGGCCGCGCGCGCCACGGAGGCTGACCTCGACCAGACCAGCTCCTTCGTCACGCTCTTCCACGGCCGCCTCACCGCGGACGCCGGCGCGGTCAGCTATGTCGACGCCGGCCACGGCCTCGCACTGCATGTCTCCGCCGACGGCAGCGTCACGCGTCTTCCCTCCGCGGGCCCGCCCGTGGGCGCCTGGCCGGACCAGTCCTGGGCCGCGGGCTCACTGCACCTCGAACCGGGCGACTCCCTGGCGATCGTCAGTGACGGGCTGCTCGACATCTACGAGACCGTCGACGACTTCACCGAGGCGGTGGCAGGGGTCATCACGGCCGCCGACGACGCGGATGCCGCCTGCGCCGTCCTGCTCGACCTGGCCGACGTACCGGAGGTGGCCGACGACGTCACGGTCGTCATCCTCCGGCGTTCCCCGGCCTGACCTGCCGCCTCCGGCGGCGATAGACGACGACACACCAGGACCACAGAAGGAAGTGCACATGGAATTCACCACGCAGGACAAGGGACGCTACACGGAGGTGTCGGCCAGCGGTCGGCTGAACATGGTCGCGGCACCCAAGCTGCGCGAAGTCATCAACGAGGTGGTCGGCGCAGGCGGGAAGCGCATCGTCGTCAATCTGGCGGAGACGAGCTTCATGGACTCCTCCGGTCTCGGCGCGCTCATCGGCTGCCTGAAGCTGGCCCGGCAGTCCGGGGGCGATCTCCGGATCGCCGCGGCGCAGCCGCAGGTCATCATGGTGCTCGAGCTCACCAGCATGCACCGGGTGCTGACCCCGCACGCCACCTCAGAGGACGCGTTCCTCAATGACTGACATCCTGGCCCGCCGGACCCTCGAGGAACCGGCGAGCGACGAGGCCATCGAGAACCTGCATGGCGTTCTCGACCAGCTGTGGATCGACGCCGCCTTCGTGCCCGAGCTCGATCAGATGGCGTTCACGACGGCAGTGATCGAGGCGGCGAGCAATGTTGTGCAGCACGGCGTGCCCTCCGAGGGTGCCACCCTGCTCCTGGGCGTGGAACTGACCGTGGAGACCGAGCGCCTCCGCGCCGTGATCACCGAGATCGGGGCGGCCGCCCATGATCCCGTCCTGGATCTCGACCCGCCCGAGGCCCCCGAGCCGATCGGCGACCCGCTCCTGGAGGGATTCGACGAGTCGGGGCGCGGCCTCTCGATGATCCGGGCGCTCGTCACGACCGTCACGGTCGAGCGGCAGGGCGATTCGAACGTCTGGGTCCTCTCGCGCGATTCGGAGTCAGGGAGCTGATCCGACGGCAGGCCCCGTCCCTCACGGAAGAGCCGGCCGCCCGAGGAACGAGGCGATGTCGGCGTAGACCGTCCTGGATTCCGGCAGCCGCGGGAACGCCGGGAACACGTGGAACCCGCCCGGGTACACCTTCAGGGTGACGTTCGCGCCCGCAGCGACCGCCCGGTCCCGGAAGACCAGGGCATCCGCCATGCAGACGTCCCGGGTGCCCTGGTAGATGCGCGTGACCGGCACCGCCGCCAGCAGCTCCTCCGGAGCGCAGGCCGGGCTGACGAGCGGTGTCCTCGGATCATCGCCCCCGGCCCACCACAGGCCGGCCTGGACCCCGCCGGCCACCGAGAGCATCGGGTCGACGGCGTCGTACGTGGGGATCTCCGGGTTGGTGGCCGTGACATCGAGCCAGGGCGAGAAGGCGACGACACGGCCGGGCGCGGGAAGCCCCGCGTCGAGGAACGCCCAGGGTTGGGCGATGGCCAGCGCACCGCCGGCGGAATCCCCCATCAGCGTGATGTCCTCCGGTCGCGCCGTGCGGAGTACCTCCCGATAGACCGATACGAGGTAGGGGAACGCCTCCCGGTACGTGCTCTCGGGTGCCAGCCGGTAGAGGGGCACGGTGACCGCCGCCCCCGTCCGCTTGGTGAGTTCGGCGATGATCCACCAGTGCGGCCGTCCCAGCTCGTTGATGTAGATGCCGCCGTGCGTGTAGATGATGTGGGAGCGGGTGGCACCGAGCAGCGGCCGGACGGTGATGGTCCGTACTCCGCCGACCCGCTTCTCCTGGATGGTGTGCGTCTGCTTCAGCGTCCAGGGGATCGCGGCCACCGCCGGGTAGCTCCGGCCCGGGTACTTCGCGTTCACCCAGTCGGTGCCCGCGAGGTTGCGCTTCGTGGGGAGGAAGCGGATCAGTCGGGCTGCGATGCGCATGGCCCTCGAGCCGTCGGCGACGCTCGGTCCGACTGTCTCCGTGCCCGTGGGCTGTCCGCTCGTCATGGGGTCAGCCTAGTGCCGGGCGGTGGCCGTGTGTCGGCTCTGTCATGCTGGTCCGGGGCCTGGACGTCGCCGGTCGCCGTGCGCCACCCGCCGTGCCCGCAGCCGATCCGACCAGCCGAAGGAAGAGATGGATACCACGACGAATATCGCCCTTGCCGCCGATCTGCTCGGCGTCTTCTTCTTCGCGGTCTCGGGCTCGCTGTTGGCTGCGCGCAAGGGGTTCGACCTCGTCGGTTCACTCCTCCTCGCCTCCCTCGCCTCCCTCGGCGGAGGAGTAGCCCGGGACCTCATCATCGGCGTTCCTCCGGCGGCCTTCACCAACCCCGCCTACCTGCTCCCGCCCCTGGTGGCCACGGCGCTCGTCTACTTCGTCTTCTCCGGCATGGAGCGGGTCAAACGTGTCCTGGTGGTCTTCGATGCCGCCGGCCTGGCCCTGTTCTGCATCACGGGCACCGTGAAGGCGCTCGACGTCGGGCTGAATCCCGTCTCCGCCGTGCTGCTCGGTGTCACCACGGCGGTGGGTGGCGGCCTGCTGCGCGACGTCGTCGCCAATGAGGTCCCCCAGCTCTTCGACCCCCGGGACATCTACGCCCTGCCCGCGATGCTGGGCGCCGGCGTGGTCGCCGTGCTGTATCTCACCGGGACCTTCACGATCATCACCGGGACGCTCGCCGCGTCCCTGGTGTTCTCGCTCCGCGTCCTCGCCTGGCGCTACGGCTGGCATGCACCCCTCGCCTCCCGGACCTGGAGCGCACGCAGGTAGCCCGCGCGCCGGGCGTGGCGGCTAGGATGGACGAACCCCCACCACCACTCCTGGAGTACTTGTGACTGAGCTGTTTTCCGACAAATTCCGCGCCCTGGTGCCCGTGTACTTCGAGGACGACTGGGCCGAGGAGGACGGCCTGTCCGAGGACGAACTGGCCGAGATGCTCGAAGGCAAGGATTTCGAGCTTCCGCTGGCCCTGCGTGATTTCTACCGCGCGGTGGGCGCCACCGAGGACATCATGGAGGCGTTCCACTTCTTCTGGGACCCCGACGAGCTGGAGATCGAGGACGGCTACCTCCTGTTCCTGGAGGACGAGGAGGAGCAGTACACGTGGGGTATGAGGGCTGACCAGCTGGACGTCCCCGACCCGATCGTCTGGCGGCGCAACAACGCGCGCGGCGAGTGGCAGAGCGAGGAGGGCACGTTCAGCGAGTACGTGCTCGATCTGTTCGAGTGGGTGTTCGAGGAGACCGAGGAGGACTGATGGAGTTCGCCCACCACGCGCCCGAGGGCTACCGGTGTCCCTTCTGCGATCTGGCACGCGGCGATTTCACCAATCCCCGCAACCTGTGCCGCCCGGGTGACCTCATCTACTCGGACGAGCTGGTGCTGGCGTTCATCGCGTCCCACGGGTTCGAGCCGAACCCGGGCCACGTCCTCATCACCCCCCGGCAGCACGTCGAACTGCTGTACGAACTGCCCGACGACGTCGCCGGCCGCCTCATGACGCTCACCCGGGACATCGCCATCGCGATCAAGCTCGCCTGGGCCCCCGATGGAGTCTCCACCCGGCAGCACAACGAGCCGGCGGGCAGCCAGCACGTGTGGCACTACCACCAGCACGTCCTGCCCCGCTGGCACGACGACGGCTTCTACTTCACACCGAAGCGGCCCATCGTCGATCCCGGTATCCGTGCGCGGAAGGCCGACGAGCTGAGGGCGCACCTGCCGACGTCGTAGGTTCCCGCACGTCGTCGCTCCGCCCACCGGGCGGCGTCACGGGGACGTGCCGACCGGAACGGAGGCGGTGTCCGTCCGGGGAGCCGCACACGAAGCCGCCGCGCCGGCAGCGGGCGCTAGACGTCCCTGCTGACGACGGCCTGCGCGAAGCTCTCCAGGGCCCGCTTCACCGTACTGTCCGGCAACGGGGCGAGGGCTGCCACGGCGTCGTCCGCCCACTGCTGCGCGACGGCCCACGCCGCCTGCGTCTGCGGGTGGGCGCGGACGGCGGCAACGGCCTCGGCAAGTGCATCATCGGAGGACAGATCGCTGTCGACGAGTGCGACGACGTCGGCCGCCGAGGAGTCACCGGCAGCCGCGGCACGCCGCAGCAGGATCACCGGGAGGGTGGGGACGCCCTCGCGGAGGTCGGTCCCGGGCGCCTTGCCGGACTTCACCTTGAGGCCGGTGACATCGATGACGTCGTCCGCCAGCTGGAACGCGACCCCGACCTTCTCGCCGTAGGAGACCATGACGTCGACGACCTCGGGCGGCGTGTCCGCGAAGATCGCCCCGAGCTGCCCCGACGCGGCGACCAGGGAACCGGTCTTGTCGGCGATGACGGAGAGGTAGTGCTCGAGGTCGTCCTGGCCGTCGCGCGGTCCGACCGTCTCGTGCAGCTGCCCGAGGCACAGCCGCTCGAAGGTGCGTGCCTGGATCCCGAGGGCCCTGCCGCCGAGTTCGGACACGAGGATGGAGGCGCGGGCGAAGATGAGGTCGCCGGTGAGGATGGCGACCGAGTTGCCCCACACCTCATGGGCGGTGGGAGCGCCGCGACGGAAGGGGGCCGAGTCCATGACGTCGTCGTGGTACAGGGTGGCCAGATGCGTGAGTTCCACGACGACGGCGGCCTGGACCACCTTGGTGCGGGCGGGGTTGCCGAGGTGCGAGGCGAGGATCGTCAGGAGCGGCCGGATGCGTTTGCCGCCGGCTTCGACGAGGTGGCGGCTCGTGGCGTCGGCAAGCGGATCGGAGTTCGCGATGGCCCCGCGCAGCTGCTTCTCCACCTCCGCCAGGCAGGACGATACAGCCGGCCCGAGCTCCGGGTCCTCGGCGATGAGGGCGAAACCCGGAGGCAGCCGGAGGGCGTCTGCCTCGTCCGGGGCGTCCGCCGTGTCCAGCGCGCTGTTGAGACCCACGCTGGTCCACCCGGAGTCGAAGGATTCTGTCACGGTCTAAGACTAACGAAGTGGGGCGGCGCTTTGCGCACCCAGGTAGCCGGCCAGGGAGGGCTGGTTCGAGGTGGGCGGGACGAGCGACTCCAGCAGGTGGATGACGCGGTCCTCGAAACCCCGACCGCCGCTGTCCGTCAGGTTCGCGAGCATCCGCACCACGAAGCGCATCAGCACCGGCACCGGCATCCCGGTCCGCAGGGCGAGGGAGAGGATGGCGGGCTTGCCGATGAGGTGGGCGAACATGCGTCCGAGGGTGAAATGGCTGCCCCACTGCGCACGCAGGTACGGCGCGTATGCCGACATCACCTGGTCGCGGCCGAGCGGGGAGGCCACCGATTGCGCGCGCTCGATGAACTCGGCGGCGTAGCGCGCGGACTCCATCGCGTAGGAGATGCCCTCGCCGTTGAACGGGGACACCATGCCCCCGGCATCGCCGAGGAGCAGGAGGCCCGGGCTGTAGTGCGGTGTCCGGTTGAAGCCCATCGGAAGGGCAGCTCCGCGGATCTCCCCCACCTGGTTCTCGGGACTGAAGCCCCACTCGGCGGGCATGCCCGCGGTCCAGTCGCGCAGGACCTGCTTGTAGTCCAGCTTCCCGAACTCGGCCGACGAGTTGAGGATGCCGAGGCCGACGTTCGAGGTACCGTCCCCGACGCCGAACACCCAGCCGTAGCCCGGCAGCGGCTTCCCGTTGGCGTCCGGCAGCTCGAGCCAGCCCTCCATCCAGTCGTCGTCGGTCCGCGGGCTCGTGAAGTAGGTGCGCACGGCGACACCCAGCGGCCGGTCGTCGCGCTTCTGCATACCGAGGCTGACGGCGGTGCGGGTGGAGTTCCCGTCGGCCGCCAGGACGACGTCGGCGGTGAAGTCCCGCGTCTCGCCCGTCTTGCGACCGTCGGCATCGAGCAGGTTCACGGTCACCCCGGTGACGCGGCCGGAGTCGTCCCGGATGGCTGTCGAGACCGAGTGGCCTTCGAGGATGGTGGCGCCGGCGGATCGGGCGTGCTCGGCGAGCGCTTCGTCGAAACCGAGACGGGTGCGCACCAGACCGTAGTCGGGGAAGTCGCTGAGTTCGGGCCAGGGCACCTCGACGGTGTGCTTGCCCGCGATGAGCCGGAGCCCCTTGTTGCGGCGCCAGCCCTCGCTCTCGTCGTGCGGCAGCCCGAGGAGCTGCAGTTCACGCGTGGCACGCGGCGTCAGTCCGTCGCCGCAGACCTTCTCCCGGGGGAAGAACGTCTTCTCGAGGACGGTGACCTCGATGCCGGCGGTTGCGAGGTAGAACGCTGCGGTGGATCCGGCGGGGCCGGCGCCGACGATCAGGACGGACATCTAGTCAGCCGCCGTCGTGAGGCGGCGGAGCCGGACCTGACCGGGCAGGAGCGGCTCCTCGCCGGGCGCTGCGGGAGCCTTGGAGGCCCGGTGGACCGCGACGATCCCGCCGTTCAGGTTCCGGTACTCGACGCCGGTCCAGCCACTCTCACTGATCCAGGCCGCGAGCTCGTCCTGGTTCGGCCATGCGCGGATCGATTCGGCGAGGTAGACGTAGGCATCCGGGTTGGAACTGACCTTCCGCGCTATCGCGGGGAGGGCGCGCATCAGGTACTCGGTGTAGGTGGTCCGCCAGAGTGCGACGGTGGGTTGGGAGAACTCGGCGATCACGAGCCGCCCGCCCGGTCGGGTGACCCTCAGCATCTCGGCGAGTGCCTTCTTCGGCTCGTTGACGTTGCGGAGGCCGAAGGAGATGGTGGACGCGTCGAAGGAGTTGTCGGCGAAGGGGAGGTTGGTCGCGTCACCGGCCACGAAGTCGATGTCCGGGCGCCGGCGCTTGCCGACCTTCAGCATGCCGAGCGAGAAGTCGCAGGCGACGACGTCGACGCCCGCGTCCGCGTAGGGCTCGCTCGACGTCCCGGTGCCGGCGGCGAGGTCGAGGACACGCTGACCCGGTTCGGCACCGACGGCGTCCACGACGATGCGGCGCCACCGGCGGGTCTGCCCCATCGACAGGACGTCGTTGACGACGTCGTACCTGGGCGCCACGTCGTCGAACATGGCTGCTACTTCGTCAGGCCGCTTCTCCAGCGATGCGCGATTCACCTCGCCATTGTCTCAAACAAACCGGCCGCACCCGACCGGCGTCCACGACTCCCCGCGCCGGGGCGCGGAGGCATGGCGCCCGAGCCGCGGGAACGTGCCGGATCTCACGGCCGGCCAGGCAACGCGCCTGCGGCTGCGGAGTACCCTTGGAGCATCATGAGCACTCCGTCCCTCTCCGCGCTGACGCCTGCGCCCGGACAATCACGCGGGCTCCGCAGCATCACCGTCGCACGGGCGGACCTGGACCCGCGGACGGGCCTCCTCGACTACGTGGTCCGCAACGACGCCCACACCTGGATGCGCCGGGGTGGAGGGCTCGTGGCCTACGGGGAGACCGCGCGGTTCTCGGTCACCGGCCCGGACCGCTTCACGCAGGCACAGGAGTGGTGGCGCCGCGAACTCGCGGGCGCCGAGGTCCTCGACGACCTCGGCCTTCCGGGCTCCGGGCTGATCGCCTTCGGTTCCTTCGCCTTCTCCAAGACCTCGCCGCACGAGTCGCGCCTCATCATCCCCGAGGTGGTGCTCGGATGCAGCGAGGGCAGGAGCTGGCTCACCTACATCACGGACGACCCCGCGGCCGAATTGAGCGCCGAGGCGGCGGAGGCGGCGCTGACGGGATACCTGCTGGAGCGGGACGCCGACCGGTTACCGAGCACCGGTGACAGCCTCGGCCCGGGTGTCCTGAGCGAGGAACAGTACAAGCTCGCCGTCGCCGCGGGTGTGCGGCACGTACAGTCCGGCGAACTCAGCAAGGTGGTCCTGGCGCGGGACGTCGTCGCGAACCTGGACTCCCCCGTCGCCACCGCGCAGGTGCTGCGGGAGCTGGCGGTGAAGTACGAGGACTGCTGGACGTACGCCGTGGACGGCCTGATCGGTTCCACGCCCGAGATGCTCATCAAGGTCGAGGACAACACGGCCAGGGCCCGCGTCCTCGCCGGCACCCTGGACCGGGCCAACGCTCCTGCGGGAGATCCCGGCTACGCCGACCGGGTCCTGGCCGGATCCGAGAAGCAACTCCACGAGCACCGGATCGCCATCGACTCGCTCACCCGGACACTCGAACCGTTCACCAGTTCCATGACCTCGCACAGCGAGCCCTTCGTCCTCCAGTTGCCGAACGTCTGGCACCTCGCGTCCGATGTCACGGCGCAGCTCGCCCCCGGCGACGACGGCCAGGTCCCGACGTCGCTGGCCCTGGTCCAGGCACTGCATCCGACGGCCGCCGTGTGCGGCACCCCGACGACGGTCGCCGGGGCGCTCATCCGCGAGCTCGAGCACCTGCAGCGCGGACCCTATGCAGGACCCGTCGGCTGGATCGATGCGGGTGGCAACGGTGAGTGGGGCATCGCGCTGCGGGGCGCCGTGGTGGAGACGCCCACGCGTGTCCGGTTGTACGCAGGATGCGGGATCGTCGAGGGCTCGCAGCCCGAGGCTGAGCTGGCCGAGACCTGGAGCAAGTTCCGTCCCATGATCGAGGCCCTCGGACTGACCGGTCCGACGTGATCTGGTTACCAATAGGCAATGCCTGTAGCCTGTGACGCACATCTCGTTTTCGTCGCTAGAATCAGCAGGACCTTTTTCCGCACCATCACGTCCAAGTGAGGCACCCATGCTTACCAAGAAATCTGCACTGCTGGCCGCCCTGGCCGCCGGCACCCTCGCGCTCAGCGCCTGCGGCGGAGGGTCCGACGACGCCGGCTCCGGGGAGGACAGCGGACTGGACCTCGTGTCCGAGGGATCCCTGACCGTCTGCTCGGACATCCCCTACCCGCCCTTCGAATACGAGGAGAACGGCGAGTACACCGGGTTCGACATGGACCTCATGCGCGAGATCGCCTCCGGCATGGACCTCGAGCTGGCCGTTCAGGACGTCGGCTTCGACGGCCTCCAGAGCGGCGCCGTCCTCGGCGCCGGCCAGTGCGACATCGGTGCCAGCGCCGTGTCCATCACCGAGGAACGCAAGGCGAACCTCGCCTTCTCCGACCCCTACTACGACTCGCTGCAGTCCATCCTGGTGCCGGAGGACTCGGACATCGCCTCGATCGGGGACCTCGCCGGCAAGAAGGTCGGTGTCCAGCAGGGCACCACCGGCGCGGTCTACGCCGAGGAGAACGCACCCGAGGCAGAGCTCGTCCAGTACCCCTCGGACGCGGAGATGTACGCGGCCATCCAGGCGGGCAACGTGGACGCCCTGCTGCAGGACCTCCCGGTCAACCTCGGCCACACCGAGGACGGCGCCTTCACCATCGCCGAGGAACTGCCCACCGACGAGCAGTACGGCTTCATCATGCCCAAGGAGGGCAGCGAGGAGCTGGTCGCAGCCGTCAACGAACAGTTGACCGAACTGCGCGGCAACGGCAAGTACCAGGAAATCTACGACTCCTACTTCGCGGAGTAGACCCGCTTCCACTGCCAGGGCCCCGGCTTCCACCGGGGCCCTAGCGGTGCCCCTCCCCGAAGGAAGGTAGTTCCACGCGTGAAACGTTCAACCCGAAGACGGCTGACCCAGGGCATCCTCTATGCAGTGTTCGCCGCCGTCATCCTCTTCGTCATCCTCTCGGCGGACTGGGGCAGGATCCAGCCCTACTTCTTCAATCTCGACGTCGCCCGGGAGACCTTCCCGCAGATACTGACGATCGCGGCGAAGAACACCGTCATCTACACGGCGATCGCCTTCGTCGGCGGCATGCTGTTCGGACTCCTGCTGGCTCTCATGAAGCTCTCCCCCGTCCTCCCCTACCGCTGGCTGGCGACGGGCTACATCGAACTGTTCCGCGGGCTTCCCGCCCTCCTGGTCATCTTCGGTTTCGCCTTCGCCGTGCCGATCGCCTTCCAGTGGCAGCCACCGGGTGGCAGCGTCGGCGCCGGACTCCTCGGACTGATCGTCGTCTCCGCGGCCTACATCGCCGAGACCATCCGCGCCGGCATCGAGGCCGTCCCCAAGGGCCAGGTCGAGGCGGCGCGCTCCCTCGGCATGAATCCCGCGTGGACGATGGCCACGGTGGTCCTCCCGCAGGCATTCCGCATCATCACCCCGCCGCTGACCAATGAACTCGTGATCCTCATCAAGGACACCTCCCTGCTGTTCATCGCGGGCATGGCCATCGCGGACCGGGAGCTCACCACGTTCGCGCGGGACTCCCTCACCAACCAGGCCAACGCCACGCCGCTCGTCGTCGCCGCGCTGCTCTACCTGGTCATCTCGCTTCCGCTCACCCAGCTGGTCGCGAAGCTCGAACGACACAACAAGAGAGGCCGGTGATCCCCGTGGCCCACCCGGCATCCGGTAGCACGGCAGTCCCCGCGATCGAGGTCCGGGCACTGTACAAGTCCTTCGGCGATAACGAGGTGCTCAAGGGCATCGACTTCCACGTGGACGAGGGCGAGGTGGTGTGCGTGATCGGCCCGTCTGGGTCCGGCAAATCGACCCTGCTGCGCTGTGTGAACCGGCTCGAGGAGCCCACCAGCGGCACCGTGCTGGTG
>JASLAA010000081.1 GCA_030147325.1 Arthrobacter sp.
CGGGGCGTCCGCCAGGCCGAGATCGTGGCCGCCCGGCTGGACAAGCCGATGGGCGTCCTCGGCGTGATCTTCCTGTTCATCGTGCTCGGGCAGCTCCTGGCGACGGAGCCGCGCATCGTCCTGGCCTTCACGGTGATCGGCTGGCTGTTCTGGGCCGTCTTCGTGGCTGAATTCCTCCTTCGGGCGTACATCGCCCATTTCAGCCGGGCGTTCTGGAGCAAGAACTGGTGGCAGGTGATCTTCCTCCTGGTTCCCTTCCTGCGCTTCTTCCGTGCGCTCCAGGCCCTGCGCTTCGTGCGGATCGCCCGCGTCGCGCGCTTCGGAGGCATCGTCTCTGCCGGTGTACGGGGATCGAGGTCCGCCGGGCGACTGCTCTCGAGCCGCATCGGCTGGCTGGCCGCAGTCACCGCCGTCGTCATCCTCGCCTCGAGTCAGCTCCTGTATGCGACAGGGACCCACGAGTCCTACGCCGACGCACTCTTCGAAGCCGCCATGGCGACGATCACCGGCACCGGTCTGACACCGACCACGGCGTTCGCGCGGATCCTGCAGGTGCTGCTCGCCGTGTACTCGGTGGCCGTGTTCGCCACCCTCGCCGGCTCCCTCGGCGCCTTCTTCCTTCGAGGTACCACTGCCGAGCCGGTCGCTTCGCCGCGAGGACCTACAGGGCCCGCATCTGCTCCATGAGCTCCAGGGCCTTCTCGTCGGCGCCGGCCTCGGAGTAGAGCCGGGCGGCCTCGCGCAGGTGGTAGGCGGCCTGTTCCGGGGCCCTCCTGGCGGAGAAATACTGGCCGAGGCAGTACTCCAGATCGGTGGTCGATTCGAAATAGAGAAGGTCCCGTTGCCCGTCGACGGACTCGAGCAGGGCACCGGCTGTGGCGAGGTCCTCCGTGAGGAGGGCCAGGTAGGCCTTCGCTATGGACACGTCGGGGGTCAGGTCCGGGCCGGCCAGGATGCGAGCCCCCAGTTCCGCGTTGCCCACGGAGAGCCGGACCGACTCGTCCAGGATGCCGGCCTGCATCTTCAGGATGGCGCTCGACCGGTGGAACTCGGACCAGGCCTCGAGGTCGGCCTGCGGAAGCAGCAGCGTGGCGGCGAGGGCGTGCTGCTGCATGCCGATCTCGATCTCGCCCCTGCGGAAAGCGACATTGCCGATGGCCCATGCGCCTCGGGCCACGAGGAGGGACGGGACAGCCGGAACGCTGTCGCTGATGTCGAGGGCCGTGGCCACCTCCCAGGCCTCGTCGATCTCGCCTTTCACGGACAGGGCGGCGATGAGGATGAAGGCAGCCTGCAGGCGCGCGGGAGAGTGTTCGGGAAGGCCGGTGGCGTGCTCCACCGACTGACGCGCGAGATCGACGGCCTCGCCGGAGCGCCCGGTGTTGCGGGCGATCGTCGACAATCGTCCCAGCACCACCCCGCGGAGCTCCGGCGTCGCGATCATCAGGGCCGAACTGTCCATCCGTAGCAGGACGGCCTCCGCATCGGCCAAGCGCCGGACGGCGATCAGTGACTGCGCCTGCAGCAGGGACATGTCCCACCAGGCCGGAGCGTTCCGCTGCTCCAGGGCGATGCTCGCGGCGTACTCGGCTTCGGACGCCGCCAGTGCGTCGTCCTGGAGGTCCCGCGCGTGGTTGGCGGCGAAGATCGCCGTGGTGAGGGCAGGAGGATCATCGGCCGACGGCGGTTCCACCCACCAGGCGAGCGTGCGGGCGTCCATGCCCAGCTGCGTGGCGAAGTGCTGAACCATGTCCGGGGTCGGCTGGCGCTGGCCGCGCTCGAGCAGGGAGATGTAGTGGGTGGAGTAGGCTCCTCCGCCGAGCTGTGACTGTGTCATTCCCTTGGCGCTGCGGGCCTGGCGCAGCATGTCACCGAAACGCATCTCGTTCTCATCCCCGAAAGTGTCCGCTGCAACCCGCTCCGCCTGTTGGCGTCGGTCTGGGACTCCTCCTGTGTAACAGATACATCGGACATTATGAAAAGGCCGAGCATCCCGTTGTCAGGTGAGCCGCTGGACCCGGAAGCCGTGCAGCCGGGCGCTTGCTCCACCGGCTGCACGGAGCGGGTCAGGCCTCGGGCGGGAGCGCCTCGTGGTGTTCCTTGCCCTTGGTGCGGCGGTCCTCCTTCATCTCCGCCTCGAACAGGTGCCGCTTGCCCGCCACGAGGGAATCCCGCGCATCCTTCTCGAAGTCCTTGAACTCGGAGTAGTAGTGGTCGTCGTAGTCCTCCATGATCTGGAACGTCCAGCGCCCCTCGATCACGTTGCGGCCGATGATGTCGCTGACGAGCCTGTCGGCGATCTCGGTGTGGCCGGCCTTGCGGAACAGCTCCTCGGCGTCGGACAGGTTGAGATCGGCCTTGCCCGTTAGGCGGTGGAAGCCGTAGAGGTAGCCGCGTGCGTGCTCCACGACCTCGAGTGCCTCGGAGAGTTTGCCGAGGGCCTCGACCGTGATGTCGGAGACGCCCTCAGGGCGCTGGTGGGTTGCGTCGGGACCGGGGGTGTCGATGGTAGCCATGCTTGTACCGTACCCAGTTCCGCCGACGGTCAGACAGGACATCCGCGCCCGCGCAGCGGCCCGAGCGGCGCGACCAGGCCGATGTGCAGAAGTGCAGAGCGCGTCTGCGCTGATCGCCGTTGATCAGCCTGCTGCCGGAGGCCATACTCGACATGCCCCGGTGTGCCCTGCGTCACACAGCACCATTGGACCACCGGCCAGCGGAGCCCGATCACGGCACCGTGTCAACGAGGACACACAAGGAGTAGCCCGCATGAGTTCAACGCAGCACACGCCGTCGCGACGCCAGGAGCCCGACGTCGAGACGTCCGGCCTGAAGAAGGTCGTCGCCGCCTCGATGGCCGGCACGGTGGTCGAGTGGTACGAGTTCTTCCTCTATGCGGCGGCCTCCACGCTGGTGTTCGCCGCCGTCTTCTTCCCGAATGCGGGCTCCGAGCTCGACGCCATCATCGCCGGGTTCGTGACCTACGCCGTCGGCTTCGTGGCGCGTCCCATCGGCGGGATCGTCTTCGGGCACTTCGGCGACAAGTACGGACGCAAGCAGCTGCTCCAGCTCAGCATCATCCTCGTGGGTGTCTCCACCTTCCTGATGGGCTGCCTGCCCACCTTCGACCAGATCGGCTACTGGGCGCCGGGCCTGCTCGTGGTGCTCCGCTTCATCCAGGGCTTCGCCGTGGGTGGCGAGTGGGGCGGCGCGGTCCTG
>JASLAA010000103.1 GCA_030147325.1 Arthrobacter sp.
CCGACGCCGTCGATGGTCCCGTAGCGGCCGGGCTCGGGGACGCGCGCGGCGAACACGACGGTCGTCGCGTCCGGGGAGATGTCGAACCGGGCGACGCCGAGCGGCTGGTCGGTCAACTGGACGGGCTCCCCGCCCGAGGAACGCACCGCGAACAGCTGCGGCTTCCCGCCGGCAGCTGCGCGCAGGAACACGAGCACCGAGCCGTCCGGGGCGAACCGTGGCGCTGTGTCCCGGAAGCCGCGGGTGAGCCTGCGCCGTCCGCCGTCGAGGGTGATCTCCCACAGTTGGCCGACATAGCTGTCCGCGCGGAAGTCGGGACGGGTGGCTGCGACGACCAGGCGGGAGCCGTCCGGATGGAGGGTCGGTGCGCCCGTGGTGGTCAGGAGTTCTATCTGGTCTGGTTTCACCTCTCCGACTAGACCCGAAATAGTGGCCTGAGTCAACGGTGGCGCACGACCTCTCCCTAGGATGGGGTGGTGCCGACCCTCCCTCCCGCCCTCCTCCAGTGCCCTGTCTGTGGCCATCCCCTCCTCCTGGCGGACCGTGCGCTCGGCTGCGAGCAGGGGCACAGGTTCGACGCCGCCCGCCAGGGCTACTTCAATCTCCTGACCGGGAAGGGGTCGCCCTTCGACGGCGATACCGCCGGGATGGTCGAGGCCCGCGAGGACTTCCTCGGTTCGGGCCACTACGCGCCGCTGCGGGCCGCGGTCGTCGCCGCAGCCCTGCGGCACTCGTCCACTCCAGCGGTGGCTCTCGATGCGGGGGCCGGGACTGGTTACTACCTCGAAGGGCTCGCCGCAGCCGCGCCGGGGGTCTATCCCGTAGCGCTGGATCTGTCCAAGACGGCCCTGAGGCGGGCGGCCCGCAGGCTCCCGTCCGGGGTGAGCATCGTCTGGGACGTCTGGCGGAGGCTCCCGCTCGCCGACGGTTCCGTGGACGTGCTCCTCAACGTCTTCGCGCCGCGCAACCCGGCCGAGTTCGCGCGGGTCCTCGCTCCCGGAGGCTGCATCGTCGTGGTGACCCCCCGCCCGGGTCACCTCGCCGGGCTGGAAGCAGTGGGCCCGTTGCTGTCGGTGCCCGCGCACAAGGCCGACGACGTCGAGGAGGCCTTCGACGGCGTCCTCGACGAGACGTCCCGGGAGGACCTCGATTACGTCATGACACTGCCACGGTCTCTCGCCCTGTCCGCGCTGGTCATGGGACCGGCAGCGCATCACACACCCGACGGCGGACGGCGGACGGAGGCCGACACCTCCCCCGACCTGCAGATCGGCGCGCGCTTCACGGTCCAGGTCCTCGCCGGACCGCAGCAATCCGGCGACCTGTCCGTGCGGTGACGGAACGGCACGCACGGCACGGAAGGGTAACGACGCGGCGCTACGGGGCCGATCGCCTAGGTAATGTCGGACCCGTTTGCCATGATGGATGGAACGGTCGCTCGCTGCGGCACGGACTCGAGGGGGATGTTCCATGGAATGGTTGCTCGACAACGGCTGGGTCCTGTGGCTCGTCCTGTTCCTGGGACTCGCAGCCGTCGAGACCCTGACACTCGATCTCTTCTTCATCATGCTCGCAATCGGAGCGCTGGCCGCCCTCGTCGCGACCTTCGCAGGAGCGGGACTCGTCCTGCAGATCGTGGTGTTCGCGGTCGTCTCGCTGCTCATGATCCTGCTCGTGCGTCCCATCGCGGTCCGCCACCTGAAGAAAGGGCCGGCGGACCGATTGGACAACGTGGACCGACTGGTCGGCGCCGTCGCTCTCGCACTCGAGCCCGTCACCTCCCACTCCGGGACGGTGAAGATCGGCGGTGACACCTGGACTGCCCGTTCGTCCAGCGGAGCCGCCCTACCGGTGGGTGCTCGTCTCTCAGTAGCGAGGATCGACGGGGCGACGGCCGTCGTCGAACCACTCACGGAGCCGCCGGTCGCTCCCGTCGCCGACGCGTAGCTCCCGCACCCGAACATTCCTGCTCCCTCACCGCTCCCAGGTGAGGGTTGCGATCACCACAACAAAGGGGACACATGAATGGCAACGCCGGGACGATCGGGCTCACTCTGGTCCTGATCGTCCTCATCATCTTCGTCCTGGTCGTACTCGTGAAGTCCGTCCGGATCATCCCACAGGCGCGTGCGGGCGTCGTCGAGCGGCTCGGCAAGTACCAGCGGACCCTCAACCCGGGACTGACCATCCTGATCCCGTTCGTCGACCGGCTGCTCCCGCTGCTGGACCTCCGCGAACAGGTCGTGTCCTTCCCCCCGCAGCCCGTGATCACGGAAGACAACCTCGTCGTCTCCATCGACACCGTCGTCTACTTCCAGGTGACCGATCCCCGTGCAGCCACGTACGAGATCGCGAACTACATCCAGGCGGTCGAGCAGTTGACCACGACAACCCTCCGTAACGTGGTGGGCGGGCTGAACCTCGAGGAGGCGCTCACCTCGCGTGACCAGATCAACGGACAGCTCCGCGGAGTGCTCGACGACGCCACGGGCCGCTGGGGTATCCGGGTGGGTCGCGTGGAGCTCAAGGCGATCGATCCGCCCCACTCCATCCAGGATTCGATGGAGAAGCAGATGCGGGCCGAGCGCGACCGCCGCGCCGCGATCCTCACCGCCGAGGGCACCAAGCAGTCCCAGATCCTCACGGCGGAGGGCCAGCGCCAGGCCGCGATCCTCGCCGCCGAGGGCGACGCGAAGGCCGCGATCCTCCGCGCGGACGGCGAGGCGCAGGCCATCCACAAGGTGTTCGACGCCATCCACAAGGGCAACCCGACGCAGAAGCTCCTCGCGTACCAGTACCTGCAGACCCTGCCCAAGCTCGCGTCGAGCCCGGCGAACAAGGTCTGCGTCATCCCGTCGGAGCTCACCGGCGCTCTCGGCCACCTCACGTAGGGCTTCGCCGGCGCCATGTCCGGGGAGGTCGGCGAGGCCACGTCGACCCGTCCGCCCGGCACCTCTCCGCTCGGGGACGCCCTCCCGCCGTCCTCGCTCGTCGACCCGGCCGAGGCCCTGGC
>JASLAA010000105.1 GCA_030147325.1 Arthrobacter sp.
GCCGAGTGTCCTCCCGACTGCCTGTTCGGACGATGCCTCCCAGCGCCCGGTGACGAAGGAGCCGCCGTTCCGGCCTCGCCTGGTCTCGAGGACCCCCTCAGTGACCAGCCGGGCGATGGCCTCGCGGACAGTCATCCTCCCGACCCCCAGGGAGACGGCCAGATTCCGTTCGGACGGGAGCCGTGAACCGGGCAAGTACTCCCCCACGGCGACGGCGGTGATCAGCCGATCCGCTATCTCGTCCTTGCGGGAGACGGCCGGCAAGGGCTCGGAGAGAAGCCCCTCGACCGGAAGCATCTGTGTCTGTGTCCCCTCTGGAACGGCCATTTCACCAGCCTAGGGCAGATGTAACACGGCGGAAACATAAGGTCTTTTCAAAAGACCATTTAGTGCGCAAGGATGCTTCTCAGACCACTGGAGGGCAGTCGCAGCCTCACGCGGTCCCGCTCTTCCCCCTTCGGCGCACCACGCACCCTCGTGGACCCGCCGTCACACCGAACGAAAGGCACAGCGGTGGCCACCTCACACGCCCCCCAGGAGCTGAGCGCGCAGCAGCAGCTCGAGTCCTATGGCTACAAGCAAGAGCTGAAGCGATCCGTCTCAACGACCGACCTGCTCATCTACGGCCTGATCTTCATGGTGCCGATCGCGCCCTGGGCCATCTTCGGCACCGTCTACAACGCCGCTGACGGCATGGTTCCGCTCGTCTACCTGATCGGGCTCGTCGCCATGATCTTCACGGCCCTGGCGTACTCGCAGATGGCGAAATCGATCCCCCTCGCAGGCTCCGTCTTCTCCTACGTCGGTCGCGGAATCCATCCCACGGTCGGATTCTTCGCCGGCTGGGCGATCCTGCTCGATTACCTGCTCATCCCGACGCTCCTCTATGTCTTCGCCGCCGAGTCGATGATCGGCATCTTCCCCGGCTCCGCGCGCTGGGTATGGGCGTTGGTGTTCGTCGCCATCAACACGGCCGTGAACCTGATGGGCATCAGTTCGCTGAAGCTGATGAACCGCATCTTCCTGGTCGTCGAGCTGGCCTTCGTGGTCATCTTCATCATCATCGCCGCGTCGGCGCTGAACGGTGGAACCATTCCGGGCGCCGAGTTCTCCACCGCCCCGATCTGGGATGCGAGCAAAGTGAGCGGGCCGCTGCTGGCCTCGGCGCTGTCCATCGCCGTCCTCAGCTTCCTCGGCTTCGACGGGATCTCCACGATGGCCGAGGAATCGACCGGCAAGCGCAATGCGGCCGGAAAGGCCATGATCATCGCCCTGTTCATCGCCGCGTTCTGCTTCGTCACCCAGACGTGGTTGGCCAGTCTGCTCGCGGCGGGCCAGGGCCCGTTTTCCGAAGAGGCCGCCGGGAACGCCTTCTTCGACCTGGTGGAAGCGGCTGCGGGAAGCAGCTGGGCTACCGCCTTCTTCGTGGTGAACGTCCTGGCACTCGGCATCGCGAATGCCATGGCCGCACAGGCGGCGACCTCCCGGCTGCTCTACTCGATGAGCCGGGAAGGACAGCTGCCGAAGTTCCTGAGCGTGATCAACGCGCGGCAGGTCCCGCAGTACGCGATCATCGCCGTGTCCGTCGTCTCTGCCGTCCTGGTGCTGTTCTTCGTCGGTCAGATCGACATCATCGCCGCACTGGTCAACTTCGGAGCCCTGTTCGGATTCCTCATGCTCCACGTCTCCGTGGTGGTGCACTACATGGTGCGCAGGAAGTCCACGAACTACCTCCTGCACCTGGTCGTTCCCGTGATCGGCTTCCTGATCATCGGCTACGTCCTGCTGAATGCGGCGACCGAGGCGAAGATCGGTGGCATCGTGTGGCTCATCATCGGTGCCTGCGTCTTCGGCTACTACAAGAAGACCGGGCGCAGCACGGACGTGTCCGAGCGGACACCCGGCACTCCCGACGACGACCATCAGCCGGTTGCGACCGGCGAACGCGGAGGACTCTGACCATGACCAGCCCTACAGCTCCCGTATCGTCCCTGACCGATGGCATCGACCATTTCCTCGACAAGTCCCATGGCCAGCCAGGATTCAGCGCCGACGTCCGGCCCGCCCTCCGGGTGGCGCCGGGGACCGGGGCGCGCATCGGCTTCGAGACCAATGACGAGGTGTACGCCCAGCTCCACCAGCACAAGGACATGGCCCAGCTGACCGCCCAGCTCAACCCGGTCACCGGCCCGCTGTACGTCGAGGGCGCGCAACCCGGGGACGCCCTCGCCGTCACCATCCACGAGATCCGGTTGAAGGACTGCGGCTGGTCCGTCAGCTTGCCGGGCGTGGGCGCTCTCCAGGAGAGGATGGGCCCGGAGATGTTCACCCGCCGCGTGCCCATCGACGGGGACGGCGTCCACGTGACGACCCGCCACACCCTCGCTCCCCTCCCGATGATCGGCTGTATCGGGACAGCTCCTGCACAGGGCTCACACTCGACGGTCATGCCGTCCTATGCCCAGGGCGGCAACATGGACCTCACCGACTGCCGGCCCGGGGCAACCGTCTACCTGCCGGTCATGACCGAGGGCGCATACCTGTCCATAGGGGATATCCACGCGATCATGGCGGAGGGTGAATCCTCCTTCGTGGCGATCGAGGCCGAGGGGGTCGCCGTGGTCAGCGTGGACCTCGTGAAGGGCCTCTCGCTGCGCGCTCCCAGGGTGGAGACCGACTCGGAGTGGATCTTCGTGGGTCTGGGCGACCCGGTGCAGGAGTCCGTCCAACGCGGTTACGAG
>JASLAA010000139.1 GCA_030147325.1 Arthrobacter sp.
GGCATCGTCACGCCACGTCGGTGCGTACAGGATCGCCTTGCGGTCCTCGGGAATACCCAGGAGATCGCGGACGGCTGAGCGCTTTGCGTCGGCATCCGGCGCCCTGAGGGAGTCGTTCCGGGGATACCCCTCGGTGATGACTCGGCCGGTGAAGCCGAAGCAGTTCGAGAGCACATCGGCCGCGTAGGGATTCTGGGCGAGGAGGGCGTCCCAGTACTCCGCCTCACGATGCATGAGATTCCAGTAGGACAGGGAGAAGTTCGTCCGTGCTACATCGTTGCCCAGCTTCTTGAGCGGGGTTCCGTGCCAGGTCTGGATGTAGGTCTGGCCCTCCCGCTTACGGAAGTAGAACGGGAAGTTGTTGTTGTTGACGAGCAGCTTCGCTTCGGCCAGAAGCCGGTACCAGAGCCGTGACCCGATCAGGACCGGATGTGCACCCTCGGGCACGGACACCGAGAAGTCCGTGACGGACCAGTACATCTCGCCGGTGATCCCACGTCGCTGGAACTCCTCGAGGATGCGGCGCGTGCTGTCGGTCGCCCGGCGTCCACCGAAGCACATGAACAGGATGGCGTCCTGCAATGGTAGATCCGCCCGGGCGATGTCTCGGCGGAGGGACTGCTGGTTGAACCTGCCCAACTCCTCGGGCGCCAACGGCGGACGGACATGGACGGTGAGGGCTCCGGCCGAGGCAGTCCTGCTGAGACCGATCTCGAGCGTGTCGCGGAGCGCCCGGGAGGGCAGCGACGCCTGCAAAGAAGGGGCCGCCGGAATCCAGTAGCCGACGTTGTCCTCCGACTTCTGCGGGATGTAGCGGACACTGTAGCCACCCGCTTCGGGCACCAGTTCCTCGCCCTTCCACGGCACGGACACGAGAGGGAACCGCACGGTGAACCGGTTGCTGCCCTGGTTGCGCGTGACGTTCAGCGAAACCTGATCCGCCTCGATCACGGACTTTCCACTGCTGAGTACGAGCCGCGGCGCATGGATGCTCGTGAAATCAGCAGTGCCCTGGAGGATCAGGTACCGACCGTCGTCCGCGACGACGACATCATCGGCTTCGACCCGGTAGCGCCGTTCCTCGAGGGCGAGGAAACCATAGCCGGTCAGTTTCAGCCGGAGCCGCCGGGACCGGTCCAGGTCGTGTTCGAAAGCAGTGCTACCCGGACGCCAGGCGATGGGCTGGGGAGTCTTGAACCCGCTGTCCAGCCGCAGGTCCCACTGATGTTCCACCCGAGGGGAAGCATCGGCGGCGAGGCGTGGGACGACGAGGCGGTAATCGGCGACGTTGCCGCGGACATCCACGCACACGGCCGTCTTCCTGATCCCCAACTTCACGCACTCGACGGTGATCTTCGAAGCCAGCGGCGCCGAGTGCGCCTCCACGGTGATGGTCAGCGTCCGACCCTCGAGGCTGACGGCCGTCCCCGAATACATCGGAGCGACCCGCACAAGTGTCAGACCTGTCCTCGGCTTGAACTCCAGAGCGATGCGCCGTTCGCCCACCATCGGGGCGATGGGGACGGTCCCGGCCGCGCCGGATGTCTCCCGCCGGGTGATAGCCGACTCGAGGGTACGGCCGTAGGCGGTCAATCGTAATCTCATCGACCAGGAGGAAGCCGCTCCATCCACAGCCAACAGCGCACTCGGATCGACACGGAACGTGAAACCACTGTCCGCATAGCTCGTCCAGTTGTCGTTGGCATCCCAGTCGATGCCGGCGTCGTGTCGCCTCTCGACGGCGAGCGCTTCGAGTTCGACACCGTCGGAGTCGACGACGACTGCCTCGACCATCAGGTTCCCGGCCACGGGATCGATTGAACTGATATAGGCGTGACCGTCGACCCTCAAGGTTCCGTCGTTCATCCATTCGAGTCCGGTGACGAGACTCACCACGCGGAGGTCGCCCTCCTGGCAGGCGAGGATGTCGCGTGCGGGCTGCTGCGTCAGTTCAGGCAGGTACGGCGGCTGTGCGAGGAGCACCCCGTCGTCGAAGGTGGTGGCGAAGGAGGATCCGAGATCGCTGCGCGAACCGCAGATCGCGACGACGTCCGCACGGTTGTCCTTCAGTACTGCGTCGAGGATCAGGCGATTGTGCAGCCGGACGCCGTCCCATGCGATCGATCCCAGCGCAGCCAACTCCTGTGTTCCGCGAACGAGGCAGGCCCAGTACGCATCATCGGTGCGGGGTACTACCTCGTAGAAGGGGAACAGATCCGAGCCGAGCAGGCGCGTGAGGAAACGTTCCGCTGCTTCCGGCGAGGATGCGTGGGCTGCTTCGGCCATGACCCGTGTCACCCGGTGCAGGAACTCGCTGAGGACCTCGGAGCTGCACAGCTGTTCCCTGGTCAGGGAGTCTCCACCGCGATCTCCGACGACGTCGCTGAACCTGCCGGGCAGCAGATCGATGGCCTGCGCCCGGAGGTACGCGGCCCGGATCATCTCGGCCTGCCAGAGGCTTCCCTCGGTATCGATGCCGGCCAGTTGTTCGACCCAGAAAGTCCTCGAGAAGATCTTGTTGCTGAGGTGGATGTCATCGGCGAGTTCGGGCGAGTACTCCAGGGTCGTGGTGGAATTCTCCGTTCCGTGCAGCACGCTCTGCGTGCCCGGCGTGACGAACTTGGAGCCTTTACGCACGCCGACGGTGCCGACGGCGAGATCCGATCCCGTCACCTTCAGCGATTTGGTTCCGGCATCGATGGCACCCGCGGCGAGGATGTCCCCCGCACTCAATGACATCACCCACCGGGTTGTCGCGCTCGCGACCGCCGCCAGTCGTGCCGCCGACGGGGAGGATCCTATGGCGGTACGGAAGGCGATGCGGCTGTCCCGCTTCGAGTAGGTGGACGTCGTGCCGGCTATGTCCTCGTCACCCGTGGTGTCGACGACGACGATCTCGAGGGGAACGCCTTTCTGCCGCAGGATGCTCTGCAGCGTGGCAGCCACATTCTGGGAGCGGTCGGACACGATCACGCTGATCGAGATCACGGGTTTCTGTGCGGGGATGACGGACAGGGCGCTTGCTGAGGCGAGCGTCGATACCGTTCGTTGGACTTTCGCGGCATCCGCCGGGTGGACGGACTGCCGCAGCTTCTTCCGTTGCTCCTCCGGCAGTTTCTGCCAGGCCGTACGCAATTGCCGCTTGGCTAGCCGACGTATGCCGGACACTGCGTCATCTGCTGCGGCCCATCGAGCCATAAGTGCTTGTCCTTCGGAAGGTGGGTCAGGCGTTCGCGGTGACGCGGGCACCGAGCTGCTGGTTCGCCCGGTCGAGGTCGTCCGCGAAGTCGACCTCGACGGCATAGAAGTTGCTGATATCGACGGGCGCGTACTGCACGCCGTCCTTGGCGATGGTGAGCTCGATGCCTCGTTCGAAGTAGTCCTGATCGCCCACCTGCGACAGCCGCTTGATCAGCTTCTTCTTGTCCTTCGACGAGATGTAGTTGATGCCGACGGCCTCACCCAGCGCGCCCTCGACCGACTTTGAGAGGTGCTCGATGTGCCCGTTGTCGTCGACGGTGTACTTGACCTCCTCGTCACTGACGGATGACATGTCCACCGAAACGAAGGAGATGTCCTGCTCGATGAAGGGCCTCAGGTACTTCACGATCTCCGGCGCGAAGACGACGTCGCCGTTCATCCACAAAACACCGCCCTTCGTCGAGTTCTGCAGGGCTTTGAGGAGGCTCTTCGACGTGTTCGTCTGGTCGAAGGCCTCGTTGTAGACGAAGGAGGCAGTGGGAACGTGCTCGAGGATCATCTCCAGCTTGAATCCGACGACGATCGAGAGGCGGAGCTTCTTCTTGAACTCGGTCGACAGGTTCTGCACCTGCTGCTGCATGATCGTCCGCCCGTCGCTCAGTTCCGTGAGCGGCTTCGGGTGGGGCCGTGCGAGTCGTGTTCCCATACCCGCTGCGAGGATTACTACCTGCACTGTCATACCGTGTCCTGTCGAAAAATGCACCATTGTGTAGGGAACATGATCGACGAAATGCCACACCACGAGACCGTTGCAGTCGCACCACAAATTGCAGTACCCCCGGCAGCGATAGTACAGGAGAGGGTCTCGAAGGGAGGCGTCGTGTCCTGTGCGCGTCGTCGTGATCGGTTCAGAAGGGTGCCGGAACCATCAACTCCACATTCTGGTCCTCGGCGGCTCCGGTGACGGACGCGGCATCGAGCCCAGGACGATTGGCGGCCAGTTCGAGGCTGAGTGCTGCGAGCGATTGCGGAGTCTGTGCCCCCTCACGTCGGACGTCCTCGGCGAAGGAATGGTCGACGAGCGTCGCGATGATCGAGAGGGTGCCGTCCTGATTGTCGAGGAGCTCGACGGCGCGCGATTGCTGCGGGAAGTCCAGCAGCGAGGCAGTGGTGATCTCCCACAGTCCCGAGGAGTCCCGGCGGCCGGGATGGGCTTCCACCTTATGGCGATGTTCATGGCCGTTGAGCCAGAGCACGACATTCGGGAACCGCGTGAGGATCCCGAGCACGTCGTCCCGGGCGATCGATTCGCCGCCGTCGTCCTCCGACGATGCGTCCTCATCGAAAGCGCGGAGCGGATGGTGGCTGAAGAGCACCACCAGCTTGTCCTCCACGTCTGCCGTCACGTCGTCACCCTCCTCGTCGAGGTATCGTCCGGAGACCGCCTGCAACTGCTGGACGAGCCAGGACGCCTGATCACGCTCCAGGACAGCACGGCCGCCACCGTCAGGGCTTGCCGTGTTGAGCATGATCCCGCGAACGTCCGGCGACAGATCGAAGGCGTAGTAAAGGGCCTCCGAAGTTTTCGGCTGGTCGATCGAGCGGCCCGAACGCGCGAGTTCCTTACGGAACGTCGGCTTGTCGAACACCTCGCGGGTACCGGACGCGGTGATGGTCCGCGCCGGCATCCCAGCCACGAGGTCCTCCCGATCCTCCTGGCTGCCGTCGGCCCGCTCCCAGAAATCGGTTTCGTCCAGCCCCTCCGGCAGCTCCAGCGGGAGTCGGGAGCCCGTCCGGACCAGATCGGCGAGCCGCTCGCCGCCCGAGATGCGTGAGCCGCCGAAGCGGCCGGTCTCGTCATGGTTGCCGAAGCCCAGGAATCGGGGGAAGGCCGCCCCTGGAGCCTCGATCGGTGCGCTGGCAGCACTCAACAGCCCGGGCACAGTCGGATAGCCGTATTGCTTCTTCCAGTTGTCAGGATCGACGCCGCCCTCCTCGGGATCGGGGTGCCATACCTCCGCAGCCAGAGCGCGTGGAGAACGGCCGTGGTCCTGGATGCCCTCGTAGCGACCGACGGGGTTCGAACTCGCACTCCCGCCGTCGAGAACCGCCACAGCGGCCTGCAGTTCGCTGCCGCAGAAGGAGTTGGTGATGTCCCCGGTGACCACCAGCGCGTCGAGCGGTCGTCCGCTCACGGGTCCGCGCTCGAGGGCATTGAAGGCTCGGACCGTGGCATCCAGAACGTGGAGGGTGAGGACGTCCTGGGGTCGGAACCTGCCGGAGGTCGGGTAGCCGTCATCGAAGTCGAGATACTGCCACAGAAAGGACAACCGCCCTGGGTTCGTCGCGTCCAGGATGTGCGGATCGGTGATGTGTCCGAAAGCAGCACGGGCTATCGGCTCCGGCCGGGCTCCGTCGGGTCGCGGGACGAAATCCTCGCGCAGCAGAGTGTCGACTCCCTCGCCGTTCTCGAGCACGCGGTAGGGCAGGTCCTCGGACAACCGGGCGCCCGGACGAACCGACTTCTCTCGAGTGGTCGCACGGCCGGCGGCGCTCGGGGGACGGGTCGGAGGGCCGGCACCATCCTCTGCTGTGCAGCCGCTCAGGGGGCCGACGGCGACGACGGTGGCCGCCGCCAGCGAGAGCTGTAGAAGGCTGCGGCGTGAGACGGAACGGGCCGAGGGATGCGGGGAAGTCAGGAGATCGGTCCTTCACGGAATCGGTAGCGAAGGCGTTCTACAAGCCTCTACTCGTGGACTTTCGTCCATCCAATGCTAGGTGAGGACACTCATCAGTTGGTCACCCGTCGTGCGGGGTGAAATCCGGAAGCCTGCGTCCGACGCCGAGCAGGTGCTCCAGCGCAGCGACGACCCGCTCCGCCGCCCTTCCGTCGCCATAGGGATTGACCGCGGTGGCCATCGAGGCGTACTGCTCGTCGTCGTGGAGGAGCGTGGACACTTCCCGGACGATGACGTCCTCGTCCGCACCGACCAGCGCGACCGTGCCCGCTGTGACTGCCTCCGGCCGCTCGGTGTTCTCGCGCATGACGAGGACCGGCTTTCCCAAACTGGGGGCTTCCTCCTGGACGCCACCGGAATCGGTGAGCACGACGGAGGCCAGGGAGAGGAGGCGGGCGAATTCCCCGTAGGCCAGCGGTTCAGTGAGGATCACATTCGGCAGGTTGCTGAGTGAAGGCATGATCGCCTCCCTGACCACGGGATTCATGTGCATGGGTACCACCACCGTCAGGTCGGGCTCGTTTCCCGCTATCCGCGCAATGGCCCGCGCCATTCCGCGCATCACCGATCCCTGGTTCTCCCTCCGGTGGGTCGTGACGAGGAGGATCCGGCGGCCGGTGCCACCCAGCACCTCCAGGCGCGGATCGGAGAACGGGTGGGCTTGGGTGACCACCTGGAGCAGCGCGTCGATGACGGTGTTCCCCGTGATGACGATGTCCCCGGCAGGGACGTTCTCGGCGAGGAGATTATCCCGGCTGATGCTGGTGGGGGCCAGGTGGAGCCCGGCGATCTGCGAGGTGATCCTGCGGTTGGCCTCCTCGGGGAAGGGGGACTGCAGGTTTCCCGACCGGAGGCCGGCTTCGAGGTGGACCACGGGAATATGTCGGTAGAACGCTGCTATCGCCGCGGCCGTCGACGTCGTGGTGTCGCCCTGGACGAGCACCGCTGCGGGTGGGTCATCGCCGAGGACGCGAGTCAATCCGCTGATGGTCCTCGTCATGATGGAGTGCAGTTCCTGTCCCTGCTCGAGGATGTCCAGATCATGGTCAGGCGTGACTCCGAAGAGGTGGTTGACCTGGTCGAGCATCGAGCGGTGCTGGCCCGTGACGGTCACGCGGACGTCAAGCGTCGTCGATCTCCTGAGCGCGGTGATGACCGGGGCGACCTTGATGGCCTCCGGACGGGTACCGAAGACGAGCATGACAGTTTTCAAGGCATCCCTCGACACGTCGGATAGGGCAGATCCCGAGTATAGGTCGTGCGCGAAGACGGGACGGCCGCCCGGGTGCACACCGGGCACCCCTGAGCACGACGAAAAGCGGACCCCGTCCTCGTCCTCGCCTGCACGTACCGTGGATGCATGGTCAACTTCGACATGACGATCGATCCGGGAGGGACTCCGGGTGACATCACGGCGTCACACCATGCGCCGCCTACCCTGGCTGGAACGGAGATGGTTGTCGGCGAGATGACGGAAGGCGGCCTCCTCGCGCGGATCCTTCCACTGCTGGGGCGGGGTGGTGGTGCCCTGCTCGGTCCCGGGGACGACGCCGCGATCGTGGCCTCCCCGGACGGCCGGACCGTGATCAGCATGGACACCCTGGTGGAGGACCACGACTTCCGGCTTGTCCGCGCCAACGGCTTCCGGACCACGGGGTACGACGTCGGCTGGAAGTCGGCAGCCCAGAACCTGAGCGACATCAACGCCATGGGCGGTGCCGCCACCTCGCTGGTCGTCAGCCTGACGCTCCCTCCGAGTACGCCCGTGGCATGGGTCGAGGACTGCGCAC
>JASLAA010000026.1 GCA_030147325.1 Arthrobacter sp.
GCGCTCCGAGCAGAGCCTCGGCGACCAGCTGCGCGAGCAGGGCGTCGTCGGGATCGAGGGTGTCGACACGCGCGCCATCACACGGCACCTGAGGGAGCGGGGCGCCATGCGGGCCGGGATCTTCTCGGGAGCCGAGGCGTCCCTCTCCACCGAGCAGCTGGTCGGGAAGGTCCTCGCGCAGCCGTCGATGACGGGTGCGCGCCTCGCCGAGGAGGTCAGCATCGACGAGGCGTACGTCGTCGAACCGGCGGACCACGGGTGGACGGGAGAGACCGTCGCCACGATCGCAGCGCTGGACCTCGGGATCAAGGCCATGACTCCGAAGCATTTCGCCCAGCGCGGCGTGCGCACCGTGGTCCTGCCGGCCGGAGCCTCCTTCGACGACGTCGTGGCCGCCCGGCCCGACGGGGTCTTCATGTCGAACGGCCCCGGAGATCCGGCGACGGCCGATGCCCAGGTGGAGCTCCTCCGTCGAGTGCTCGACGAGCGCATCCCGTTCTTCGGCATCTGCTTCGGCAACCAGATCCTGGGACGCGCGCTCGGCTTCGGGACCTACAAGCTCCGCTACGGGCACCGCGGCATCAACCAGCCGGTGCTCGACCGGCGGACCGGGAAGGTCGAGATCACCTCGCAGAACCACGGTTTCGCTGTCGATGCGCCGCTGGACGGGCCGGTCGAGGCGCCCGCGGGCTCCTACGGGCGGGTCGAGGTGAGCCACGTGAGCCTCAATGACGACGTCGTCGAGGGGTTGGCGTGCCTGGACCTGCCTGCGTTCTCGGTCCAGTACCACCCCGAAGCGGCTGCCGGTCCCCACGACTCGGCGTACCTCTTCGACCGCTTCATCGCGCTGCTGCAGGCGGAGAGGAAGGAGCCCGGCTCCGGCAACGCCGTGCTGGCCTCCACCCTCGACGCGCACTCCGAGGCGGACGCACTCGCCGCTGCTGCAGCCGCAGAACTGGGAACCCACGGGTCCAAGGTGACCGGCACGGAGCCCCGGCACAGCCCGACACCACCGAACAGCACAACGCAGGAAGAGAACTGATGCCCCGCAGAACCGACCTCAAGAGCGTCCTGGTCATCGGCTCCGGGCCGATCGTCATCGGGCAGGCCGCCGAATTCGACTACTCGGGAACGCAGGCGCTGCGTGTCCTGCGGGAGGAGGGCCTGCGCGTCATCCTCGTGAACTCCAACCCCGCCACGATCATGACGGACCCGGAGTTCGCGGACGCCACCTACGTGGAACCCATCACACCCGACGTCGTCGCCAAGATCATCGAGAAGGAACGCCCCGACGCCCTCCTTCCGACCCTCGGGGGCCAGACCGCCCTGAACACCGCGATCGCCCTGGACAAGAACGGGGTGCTGGAGAAGTACGGCGTCGAACTGATCGGCGCGAACATCGCCGCGATCGAGCTCGGCGAGGACCGGGAGAAGTTCAAGGGCGTCGTCGAGCGCTGCGGAGCGGAGTCCGCACGGTCCGCCATCATCCACTCCATCGACGAGGCACTCGTGGCCGCCGACGACCTCGGTTACCCCATGGTGGTCCGGCCGTCCTTCACGATGGGCGGTCTCGGATCCGGTCTCGCGTACACGGAGAAGGACCTGCGCCGCATCGTCGGGCAGGGGCTGCAGTACAGCCCCACGAGCGAGGTCCTCCTCGAGGAGAGCATCCTCGGCTGGAAGGAGTACGAGCTCGAGATGATGCGCGACAAGAACGACAACGTCGTGGTCGTCTGCTCCATCGAGAACGTCGACCCCGTGGGAGTGCACACCGGCGACTCCATCACCGTGGCACCGGCCCTGACCCTCACCGACCGCGAGTACCAGCGCCTCCGTGACATCTCCATCGCCGTGATCCGCGAGGTGGGTGTCGACACCGGTGGCTGCAACATCCAGTTCGCGGTGGAGCCCGGGACGGGCCGCGTCGTCGTCATCGAGATGAACCCGCGTGTCTCCCGCTCCTCCGCGCTCGCGTCGAAGGCCACGGGCTTCGCCATCGCCAAGATCGCGACCAAGCTCTCCCTCGGCTACACCCTCGACGAGATCCCGAACGACATCACGCTGAAGACCCCGGCGTCGTTCGAGCCGACCCTCGACTACGTGGTGGTCAAGGTCCCGCGTTTCGCGTTCGAGAAGTTCCCCGCCGCGGACCCCACCCTGACCACGACCATGAAGTCCGTCGGCGAGGCCATGGCGATGGGCCGCAACTTCACCGAAGCCCTGCAGAAGGCGCTGCGCTCGCTCGAGCAGAAGGGATCGCAGCTGTCCTACGCGCCCGTCAGTGAGGACGAGGTGGACGCGCTCGTGGAAGCGGCGAAGCGCCCCACCACGGAGCGACTGTCCCAGGTGCAGCGCGCACTGCTCGGCGGGGCGAGCGTGGAGCGTCTCTACGAGGCGACGGCCATCGACCCCTGGTTCCTCGACCAGCTCGTCCTGCTGAACGAGGTGGCCGAGGAGGTGCGCTCGGCGCCGAACCTGACCGAGGACGTGCTGCGGCTCGCCAAGCGCCACGGTTTCTCGGACGAGCAGATCGGCTCGCTGACCCATACCCCCGACGCCGTCGTGCGCGGCGTCCGGCACGCCCTCGGCATCCGGCCCGTGTACAAGACCGTCGATACGTGCGCAGCGGAATTCGCCGCCTACACGCCGTACCACTACTCGTCCTACGACGAGGAGGACGAGGTGGAGCAGCACGAGAAGCCCTCGATCATCATCCTCGGCTCGGGGCCCAACCGGATCGGGCAGGGTATCGAGTTCGACTATTCGTGCGTCCACGCCACGATGGCGCTGCGTGAGGCCGGCTACGAGACCGTCATGATCAACTGCAACCCCGAGACGGTCTCGACCGACTACGACATCTCGACACGCCTGTACTTCGAGCCGCTCACCCTGGAGGACGTCCTCGAGGTGATCGCGGCCGAGCAGCGGACCGGCGGAGTGCTCGGCGTGTTCGTCCAGCTCGGTGGCCAGACGCCGCTCAAGCTGGCGCAGGAGCTCGCCGATGCCGGGATCCCGATCCTCGGGACCTCGCCGGAGGCCATCGACCTCGCCGAGCATCGCGGCGCCTTCAGCCGCGTGCTCGACGCCGGTGGCCTGATCGCCCCGAAGAACGGCACCGCGGTGTCCTTCGAGGACGCCAAGAAGATCGCCGATGACATCGGTTACCCGGTCCTGGTACGACCCTCGTACGTGCTGGGCGGGCGCGGCATGGAGATCGTCTACGACGAGGCGAACCTCTCCCGCTACATCAGCAACGCGACGGAGATCACCGAGGCGCATCCGGTGCTGATCGATCGCTTCCTCGAGGACGCCATCGAGATCGACGTCGACGCGCTCTACGACGGCACCGAGATGTACCTCGGCGGCATCATGGAGCACATCGAGGAGGCCGGTATCCACTCCGGCGACTCCGCCTGCGTGCTGCCGCCCATCACCCTCGGTGCGGACGTCCTGCAGCGCGTCCGTGAGGCGACGCTCGCCATCGCCGAAGGGGTCGGGGTGCGCGGACTCATCAACATCCAGTTCGCCCTCGCCTCCGACGTCCTCTACGTCCTCGAGGCGAACCCGAGGGCCTCCCGCACGGTTCCCTTCGTGTCCAAGGCCACCGGTGTGCAGCTCGCCAAGGGTGCCGCCCTCATCGGCACCGGCGTCACCATCGCCGAGCTCCGTGGCGAACGGGGCCTGCTCCCGGCCCGGGGCGACGGCGGGTCCCTCCCGCTCGACGCGCCGGTGTCGGTCAAGGAGGCCGTGCTGCCCTTCAGCCGCTTCCGCACGCCCGAGGGCACAGTCGTGGACTCGCTGCTGGGTCCCGAGATGCGGTCCACCGGTGAGGTCATGGGCATCGACAAGTACTTCGACACGGCTTTCGCGAAAAGCCAGGCCGCGGCCAATGCGGCGCTGCCGACCGAGGGCAAGGTCTTCGTCTCCGTGGCGAACCGGGACAAGCGTTCCATCATCATGCCGGTCAAGCGCCTCGTCGACCTGGGGTTCGAGATCGTCTCGACGGGAGGCACCGCAGATGTGCTCCGGCGCAACGGCATCCAGGCGACCACCGTGCGCAAGGTCGCCGAAGGTGCGGGTGAGGGCCAGGGAACCGTCGTCGACCTCATCACCGAGGGTGGGATCGACATGATCATCAACACGCCGTCCGGCGGTCAGGCGCGCGGTGACGGGTACGAGATCCGGGCCGCCGCCACGTCCTACGGCCTGCCGGTCATCACCACCATCCCCGAGGTGGGGGCTGCGGTGCAGGCGATCGAGGCCATGCGGTCCTACGAGTGGTCCGTGACGAGCCTGCAGGAGCATGCCGCGAACCTCCGTGCCTCCACCGAAGCCCGCGATGCCTCCTGAGGGCGGGGTCGCGGTGCAGCGGGCGCCTTTCGGGGACCGACTGGCAGCGGCGCGGGCAGCGAAAGGCGCCCTGTGCGTGGGTATCGACCCGCACCCGGGGCTCCTGCGCTCCTGGGGCCTCGAGGACACCCCTGCCGGGCTGGAGCGCTTCTCGCTGACCGTGCTCGACGCCGTCGGGTCCGTGGCCGTCGCCGTGAAGCCGCAGGTGGCTCTTTACGAGCGGCACGGGTCCCGGGGTGTCGCGGTCCTGGAGCTCCTGCTCGCGCGGGCGGCTGCCGCGGGGGTGCTCACGATCGCGGACGCCAAGCGCGGTGACATCGGATCCACCATGCAGGCCTATGCCGAGGCCTGGCTGGGGGAGGGGAGTGCCCTTGCCGCCGACGCGGTGACGCTCAACCCCTATCTCGGGTTCGAGTCGCTCCGTCCCGCTCTTGACCTCGCCGGCGCGACCGGGCGTGGTGTCTTCGTCCTCGCGCTGACCTCGAATCCGGAGGGCCGTACCGTGCAGCACGTCGGTGGGAGCGCGTCCGTCGCCCGGTCGATCGCGACCGCCGCTGCTGCCGAGAACGCGGGTCCGGGATCCGGGCACGTGGGCCTGGTCGTCGGTGCGACCGTCGGTGACGCGGCCGAGCGGCTGGGACTTGCCCTGTCCACGCTCAACGGACCCATTCTCGCGCCCGGGGTCGGAGCCCAGGGCGCGGGTGCGGCGGAATTGCGCAGGGCGTTCGGCGCAGCACTGCCGTCGGTCCTGCCGACATCGAGCCGTGCCGTCCTCGACGCGGGGCCCGAACCGTCGCAGCTGCGCGAGGCTGCGGAGCGGACACGGGACGAGCTGGCTGAGCCGGCAGCTCATTGATTTTGCCGGGCCGTGCCCGGTAGGTTCGGTTCAGTCCCACCCCGGCAGGAACCATGAACTGTCCTTGACCCATCCACACGACGAGTGGTCGCCGCCATCCGTGGTGCCGTCCAGCGCAGGGAGCACCAGTGAGCCTGAAGCCATTGACGGACGTCGAACGTATGCAGGCCCGCGAGAAGGCGACAGCGGCCCGTGCAGTGCGGGCGGACATCAAGGCCCGGCTGAAGACCGGTAAGCTTTCGGTGGCGGATGTGATCGAGAACCCGGACGGCGACGACGCCGTGGGGCGGCTCAAGGTCCTGGACCTCCTCAGGGCGTTGCCCGGAGTCGGGGACGTCCGCGCGCAGCTCATCATGTCCGAGGTGGGCATCGCCGCCACCCGCCGCGTGCGCGGGCTGGGCGTCCACCAGCGCAAGGCGCTCGTGATCTACCTCGAACAACATCACCCTGGCCCGGCCAGGAAGTAAGGAAGCATCAGTGTCACAGCCTCGGCTGACAGTCCTCGCAGGCCCGACGGCGGTCGGCAAGGGGACGGTGTCCACCTACATCCGGGACAACTATCCCGAGGTGTGGCTCTCCGTCTCCGCCACCACGCGGCCCGCCCGCCCGGGCGAGGTGCACGGGGTGCACTACTTCTTCGTCTCGCCCGAGGAGTTCGACCAGCTCGTGGCCGACGGGCAGTTGCTGGAGTGGGCCGTCGTCCACGGGCGCAACCGTTACGGCACTCTCAGGAGCACCGTTCAGGCCGCCATGGACGAAGGCCGGGCAGTGCTCCTGGAGATCGATCTGCAGGGCGCCCGGCAGGTCAAGGAGACCATGCCGGAGGCCACGTTCGTCTTCCTCGCCCCTCCCAGCTGGGACGAGATGGTGCGCCGGCTCGTCGGTCGCGGAACGGAAACGGCCGAGGAACAGCAGCAGCGGCTGGAAACCGCTAAACTGGAACTTGCCGCCGAGCCGGAATTCCACCACACCGTCGTCAACGACACCGTGGAGCATGCGGCAGACGAGCTCGTATCACTGATGGGACTGCGTCCGCTGCAGCGCTGAAACGCCCTGAAGCTGCCGTTCCGCCTAATATTTGGAGAATTTGTGTCAACTCAGCCCGAAGGCATCATCAACCCGCCGATCGACTCCCTGCTCGAGGCCTCGGACTCGAAGTACGCCCTCGTGATCTACGGGGCCAAGCGCGCCCGCCAGATCAACGCGTACTACTCGCAGCTCCACGAGGGACTCTTCGAGTACGTCGGGCCGCTCGTCGACACGAAGCTGAACGAGAAGCCGCTCTCCATCGCACTGCGCGAGATCAACGAGGGAATGCTCGTGTCCACACCGATGGAACCCACCGAGTAGTACCGCCGGTTCAGCAGGACACGGACCGCCGGTGCGCGTAGTACTTGGTGTCGGAGGAGGGATCGCAGCCTACAAGGCAGCGTCCCTCCTCCGTCTTTTCACGGAGGCCGGACACGACGTCACGGTGATCCCGACAGACGCGGCGACGAGGTTCGTCGGCACGGCAACCTGGGAGGCGCTGTCCGGCAAGCCCGTCAGCAACAGTGTGTGGGACGCCGTCGACAAGGTGAACCACGTCCGGCTGGGCCATGAGGCCGAGCTGATCGTGATCGCTCCCGCAACGGCCGACGTCCTGGCCCGTGCCGCCGCCGGCCTCGCCGACGACCTCCTCACCGGGACGCTGCTCATGGCGCGGGGACCCGTGGTGATGGCGCCCGCGATGCACACCGAGATGTGGCAGCACGCTGCGACCCGGGCGAACGTGGAGACGCTCCGAGGCCGCGGCATCACGGTGATCGAGCCCGCGTCTGGCCGGCTCACGGGCTCCGACTCGGGTCCGGGGAGGCTTCCCGAGCCCGCCGACATCTTCACTGCCGCCCTGGCCGTCTGTGCCGGTGCCGCCGTGCAGCCCCAGGACCTGCAGGGCAAGCGCGTCACGATCTCCGCCGGAGGGACCCGCGAAGCCCTCGATCCGGTGCGTTTCCTCGGCAACCGCTCCTCCGGCAAACAGGGCATGGCCCTCGCCGAGGCCGCACTCGCCCGGGGCGCCCACGTGACCCTCGTCCTCGCACACGCGGAGGTCCCCCCGCCGGCCGGCTGCGACGTCGTCCGGGTCGAATCCGCCCTGGACCTGCGCGACGCCGTCCTCGCGTCTCTCCCGGAGACGGACATCCTCGTGATGGCAGCGGCTGTCGCGGACTTCCGGCCCGCCGAGTTCGTGGAGACGAAGATCAAGAAGAACGATGACGGCACCGATCCCGTCATCACCCTGGTCCGCAACCCCGATGTCCTGCGCGAGGCGGTCCTGGCCCGCGGCGGGCGCGACAGCCTTGTCATCGCGGGATTCGCCGCCGAGACAGGGGATGCAGCGGCCGATCCCCTCACACATGCGAAAGCGAAGCTCGCCCGTAAGGGATGTGATCTGCTCGTGCTCAATGTCGTGGGAGCAGGAGTGGTCTTCGGCGAGGACACGAACGAGGTCATCATCCTCGACGCTGCGGGACATGAATCGGCAGCGGTGCGGGGTTCCAAGCGGGTCGTCGCCGATGCTGTCATCGAGCGGGCCGCAGCGCTCCTGCCTCGGTGACGGTCGGTCTCCACCCGCTGACCCGAGACCGCCTCTCGATCGTCCGCTGAGCAGCGGTGCGCTGCCGCCCTGGGACGCCTAGAACCCGTCGACTCCCGCCACGCGCCGCAGCCGCCAGTCATCCCAGCGCGGATCCGCGCTCATGTCGAATTCGAGAACCGGGGACGCCGGGCCTGTCTGCGCCTGGAACCGCCAGAACCGGGTGGTGATCACACTGCCTCTCCCGCCGCGCGCCGTGGCCCCGGGCTCCCACCAGCTGCTCGAGCTCGACCACGCAACGGGAGCGCCGATGACCTGCCAGATGCTGCCCCGCCAACGCAGTGCCAGGGGTGTGCCGGACGGCAGGAACCGGACCAGGGCAACCTCGTCCAGGACGAGACTCGCGGGACGTCCCGTCCTCCCGGAAGGGTGGTCGGCCGCTGTCGGTTGTGCTGTCATGATCGCTGTTCCTTTGCCCGGTCCGTCTGCGTGTAGGGCTTAAATAGAACACACGTTCGATTGATTGGGAAGTGGGCATTAGTCCCGCTCGGGGTCGGGGCATGGCGTCGGGCGTCGTCGGGTCTTGGTATTATTTTGTCTTGGATTCGGGTCAAGTCGCTGGCCCGGGTGAAGCACGTCGAACGGTTACCGGCATGTCCTTGCCTCCCGCAACACCCGCATCCGCCCTCGATGACAACGTCGTCCGCGCAAGTATCGAGTCCTTCATCGACTGCCCTACCGGCACCGTCGAGCACTTCTTCGACTCGCCGACCCTCATCTGGTCGGACGAGCTGTACCGCATCCACGGCTACGACCGAGGCGACGTGGTGCCCACGCTGGACCTGGGACTGTCGCATGTCGAGCATCAGGACCGGGACTCGGCAAGGGCGTACTGGGACGAGCTGTCGACGGCAGGCGGCCCGCTCTCGGTCTATCTCTCCCTCGTCGACGCCGGTGGCCGCGTCCGCAAGGTGCTGGTCTCCGGTGATCTCATCCGGGACGGCGAGAGGGCGGTCGGGGTGTGGGCCCTGGTCGTCGACCTGTCCCGCGCTATCCGCGACGACACCGAGAAGATCGCCAACGAGGCTGTCGCCGCGTCGGCTCTGAGCCGGGCCGTGATCGAACAGGCCAAGGGCATCCTCATGGGTCGCGCCGGTCTGGATGCCACCGAAGCATTCCAGCGCATCAGCCAGCGAAGCCAGCTCACGAATCGGAAGGTCGTCGTCGTGTCGCAGGAGATCATCGACCGGGCCCGCCAGCTCACGCAGGGCAGCGGGCAGGCCCGTGGCGCACAGGCTCTGGTGCAACTCTTCCCATCGCCCTGAGCCGGCAACGGTTCCGCATTCAGTTTCTCTCGACGAAGGATCCCCATGGATGACTACTCCTCCCCGCCGGAAATCGCGCCCATCATCGGGCGTGCGAAAGGCCTCCTGCTCACGGAACAGACCGCCCAGCAGGCCGTGTCCGCCCTGGCAACCGCGGCCAAGGAGGCTATTCCCCATGCGATCGGAGCCGGGGTGAGTCTCATCGAGAACAACCAGCGGACCAGTGTCGGGGCCACGGACTCGTTCGTCCTGCGGGCCGACGACCTTCAGTACGACCTCGGGAGCGGTCCCTGCCTGAGTGCGTGGTCGGAGGGCAGAGCCACGTACATCGAGGACACCGAGACCGATCGACGCTGGCAACGCTGGAGTTCCGCAGCAGCGCAGACCGGCATCCGCTCCTGCATCAGCGTGCCCCTGGAGCAAGGATCGCGTGGCATCGGTGCCATGAAGATCTACGCAGCAACCCCGGGCGCCTTCACGGACCAGGACAAGAGGATACTGGCACATCTCGCGACGTCGGCCGGAGTCCTGCTCGGACACATCCAGGCCAGCGACACGCCCCAGCGCATCAGTGCGACCTTCAAGGACAGCCTCCGCGCGCGGGACCTGGTTGCCACCGCGCGCGGAGTCATCATGGAACGACTCGGTCTCCCGGAGGAAGAAGCCCTCAGTTACCTCCTCGCCAGGGCCGGCAGCGAGGGTCTGGTACTCCACGAGCTGGCGGAGCTGGTCCTCCGACCCGACACGCCCTCCGGGACATCCGCCGAAGAACGATGAAGCGCGACGACCCGTCGAGGTCCATCGAGGACAGGCAGCGCCGGCAGATCGGGCGGGCGATGACTCAGGCCGGACTCACCCTTCCCGAGGTCTGGCTCTACTACTTCTCGATCACGGGGACCGTCGACGAGTACGAGGTCGACGCGTACCTCAATCAGATGATCGTCCTTCCCGCCTCGGAATGCGACAAGCTCGCCCACGCCGTCAACGAACTGATCGACGAGATCCCACCCCTCGGCCGTGCTCCCTACCGGGACGATCTGGACTCCTGAGCACGGTGTCCTCCCTGAGCGACGCGTCCGCTGGCCCGCGGTGCTCACCCGCGGGGAGAAGCTACTGGTGATCCTGAGGGAATGGGCACCCGAACCTTGAGGTAAGCGGGTGCATACTGGTATCACCCTGAAGACGTCCCCGACCCCGTGTCGCGGACTCAGCCGGATACACCGACGAGCCTCGTGCACGGACGTGGGAGTCTCTCCGGCTTTCAAGCAGTCGGCAGTCGGAGGGAAACCAATCAGCTGACCGCTGGTCGTCGTTCCGCCGACGAGCCACCCCTCTATTGTGGGTTCGTGCCTGAACGATGTTTCCGCAGCCCCGTGCATGCAGCGGTCGGTCTTTTCGTGGCCTGGGTCGTTCATGACCTCGAAGAAGCGCTGACGATGCCGGCGACCGCAGCCCGGCTGGCCTCCGGGCTCGAGCGATCCTCACGCCCCTCGGTTCGGGTGCTGGCCCGTAACGCCCGAATAGATGAGGAACGGGCTGCGCTGGCTATCGCCCTCATGGGTGTCCTCGTCGGTGTAGCGACGTCGCGCGGTATCACCACGGGGGGCCGAAGCCGATTCTTCCAGGACGTGCTGGCAGGCCTGCACGGCCATGTCTGTACTCACGTGGTTCTGAGCCTGTGCCTGCGTTGCTACTCGAGCGGCTTG
>JASLAA010000031.1 GCA_030147325.1 Arthrobacter sp.
GCGAGCCGGAGGATCTCGATCCAGTACTCCTCGAGGTCCTCCATCGAGTTCAGTCGCTGCATGGCCACTGCTGTCAGCTCGGCCTGGCGGTTGATGACCTCGAGCTGGTCGGCGGCCCGCTGGCTGAGCTTGCTCAGCTTGTAGAGGGCGATCAGCTCACCGGCGCCGTCGAGCTTCTCGATGGCCTCGTTCAGCAACCGTGACAGGACGTAGAGGTCCTCGCGTGGGAGCGGGTTGATGAAGGACGTCCGCATGGAGGTGAGGAGGGCGAAGTGCAGGTCCGTCGATGCGGACTCGTGCTGGTGCAACTCCTCGGAGAGGCGGTCGTACTCCTGGGTGGAGGCCCCGAGGATGGCAGACATGGTTCCAACGCCGAGGACCAGCTGCCGCGCCATCCGGGAGAGCAGTTCCAGCCCAGCGTTCTCCTGAGGGAAGAGGCGTAGTTTCACGGAGTCTTCCTCGGGTGGCATGGGCGGGCCGTCATCGCGGCCATCGGCGTGCCGGGTGCCGGTGGGCAGAGTAGTGGCGTCGAACCGGGAGCGCCTCTCGGCGGAAGGCCGCTCGAAGCGGCTGAGTGTTGAAGCCCGGGGGTTCCACGGTCCGACGCCGGGTTAAGTCTTGCCCTCCCCGAAGCGGCTGTCAACACCGGCTCCAGCAGGCGGCTCAGTCGAGCTCCCCGCGCCGCCAGGACGCCGCCGCGTGCTCGAGGTCCTCGGCCGTCTTGATCAGCTGGTGCGAGTTGCGTGTCAGTTTCGAGGCGTGCGGGCCGTTGGCGATCTCGGCATCATCGGCGTGATTGGCCTGTCCCAGGGCGACGACGCGACAGAACGCGGCGAAGCGCTCGAGGGCGACGTCGAAGTCGCCTTCGAAGGCTCCCGAGAGGATGGTGTCCGCCATGGCGGTCATCTCCGTGGCGCCGGGTGGCTCCGCCACTCCCGCGACGACCTTCGACACCTGCGCCACCTCCTTGCCCGAGGCGAAGTAGGAGGCGATCCGCTCGGGGTTCTGCTGTGTCGCGGCCCGCAGGGCGTAGAGGCGCCACAGCGCTCCGGGCAGCGACCGTGCGGGGCTCTCCGCCCACATCTCGGCGATGGCTTCGAGGCCCTGTTGGTCGGCGAGTTCGACGAGCCGCCGCGTCACGTCCGGATCGTCGGTGTCACGCCCGTGGTGGACCAGCGCATGCGCGGCCATGTGTGCGGCCTCGGACACGCGGGAGGGATCGACCCCGCCGGCGAAGACCTCGAAGTCCGCGGGCGCGAAAGGCTTCGGCTTGTGGGGCCTCGGGGTCTTGTTCGTGTAGTCGCCGTCCATGGGTCGAGGATACTCCTGCGGAATTCCGGGTCGGAAGCCGGGCCCCGCCGCAGCGCGCGGTGAGTCCTCGGGGGAGGGATGATTGCGATAAAGTGAGCTGTCATCGCTCCACGACGGCGGATCCCCGGATGCGCTGCAGGTGGCGGTGTGGCGGGCCCTTAGCTCAGTTGGCTAGAGCAACGGACTTTTAATCCGTGGGTCGAGGGTTCGAGCCCCTCAGGGCCCACCCGTAGGACGAAGGACCCCGGAATGACCGGGGTCCTTCGTCGTCGGAGGGTTCAGCCGGAGACCTCGTGGACGATGAAGGCCGTGAGGAAGCCGAGCGCGGCGATGAGTCCGGTCAGCATGTGCTGCCGTTCGAAGGCCTCGGGGATCATCGTGTCGGCCACCATGGCGAGGATGGCGCCGGCAGCGATCGCCGTGATGAATGCGATGGTCCCGCCCGAGGCGCCGGCGAGGAGCGAATAGCCTGCGAGTGCCGCCAGGCCCGACGCGAAGGCGATGCCGCCCCACAGCCCGAACACGTACCGCCCGGTGCGCCCCGCGTTCTTCATGCCTGCGCTGCTCGAGAGGCCCTCGGGGACGTTGGAGATGAAGATCGCGACGAGCACCGCAGGGTTCACCGCGCCGCCCGCCACGAGCCCGAGCCCGAGGACGACGGACTCCGGGATGCCGTCCAGCAGTGCTCCGAGTGCGATGGCGTTCCCGCTGCCGGCGCTGTCCTGCTCGGACGGCTGTTGCCCGCCCGAGCGTTTGCGGTGCTGGGCACCCTTGCGTGCAAGCACGGCGTTCGCCCCGACATAGGTGACGGCGCCGACGAGGAAGCCGAGCGCGGTCGGGCCGAGCCCTCCCGCTTCCTGGGCTTCCGCGACCAGTTCGAACGCCAGTGCCGAGATGAGGACACCGGCACCGAACGCCATCACGAAGGCCACCATGCGCGGCGGGACGTTCCACTTCCAGGCGATGGCGGACCCGATGAGCAGCGCCCCACCTGCGAGGGCGCCCCAAGAGAATGCCTGCAGCCACAACGGCATGACGTGATTCCTTCCTGATGAGTGCTGCTCGGTCGGACCTGCCCAGCGGGTCTCCGACGGGACTCCTGCGACCCGTCCTGATCGGAGCGGGCTTCCTCCACGCACCGACAGCACGACGACGAACGACCGGGCACAGCCTGACATGCTGCGAGGTTGCACGGCGGGTCGATTCGCCGGCGTGGAAGGGATTGACTCGCCGCTCTCACTCGTTTGCACTGGTAGGAGGCAGAACTCGACGAATGGCGGAGGGTGCTGCAGGCACCGTCGCCGAGGAGAGGAACCAATGGACGCCGTTGCCCTGATCGGAACCCTGGCGGCATGGCTCGTCATGGCAGGTGCTGCCGTTCTGACCGCCTGGCGCGTCGACGGCGCCTGGCGCCGAGGTGCAGAAGCCGATGACTACTTCTGGCTGGTCTTCAGCGGGGCCGTCGTCGTCGTCGGCGCCGGCGTCGTCGCCGGAACCCTGGGGGGCGCCTGGTCGGCCGTCACCGTGGGGGTCGCGACGTCGGGTGCCGGATCTGTCTGGGTGTGGTGGCGGCACCGACAGCGCCTGGTCCGCACGGCCCGGACCACTCGGGAGGACGCCTGGGCCGAGTTGTGCCGTCGCCATGACGCGGTGGTGCGGAGGTGGGCGGACTACGACGTCGACCCCGCGAAAGCCATCGCCTACCCGGCCATGCACCGTCCGGGAGATGCGGTCACCCGTCCCGTGGTCCACGCGCTGCGCGAGGCCGTCGCGGTTCGTGCGGCTGCGCCGGACGGCCCCGACGGCAGGGATGCCGATCTGTACGCGGCCGCCGTGGTCCGTCTCGAACATGTCTTCGGCGACGCGGAGCAGTCGGTCCTTGCAGGGGAGGATGCTCGTGCCGCCCGCCACCGGGCCGTCCCGGGATGACGTCGAATCGTTATCCGGCAGCCGGTCAGGAGAACCTCGTCGCGGTTAGGCTCAAGTTACCAAAGCGAACCATTAAGAGGTGCTCTGCGTCCGGAGACGGACCGTCGGGCTGGATACCGGGGGAGGGATCATGCGCGCACTGAGGAGTTGTTCAGCCGGCCTGCTTGCTGTTGCCCTCCTTGTTCCCGGAGCGCCCGCGGCTCTCGCGGATCCCCGCGACGACGCCCGCATCGTAGTGACGGATACGTTCGGCGGCGCCAAGCAGAACGTCCGCTTCGCGACCTACAACGCGAGCCTCAACCGCTCTGCTGCGGGTGACCTGGTCCGTGACCTCAGCACCTCCGGGAATGCCCAGGCCCGGGCGATCGCCGAGGTGGTGCAGATCAACCGCCCGGACGTCCTCCTGCTCAATGAGTTCGACTATGCGCCGGACAACGTGGCCGCGGACCTCTTCAATGAGAACTACCTCCGGGTCGGCCAGAACGGCAAGGCGCCGGTCGATTACCCCTACGTCTATACCGCTCCGTCCAACACGGGTGTGCCGAGTGCCTACGACCTCAACAAGGACGGCATCGTCGGCGGACCCGATGACGCCCTCGGCTTCGGCTCCTTCGAGGGCCAGTACGGCATGGTCGTGTACTCCAAGTACCCCATCGAGCTCGGGGCGGTCCGCACCTTCCGGAACTTCCTGTGGAAGGACATGCCCGGCGCGCTCCTGCCCGACAACCCGGCCACCGAGGCCGAGGGTGACTGGTACTCGGCGGACGAGCTCGACGTCCTGCCCCTGTCCAGCAAGTCCCACTGGGACATCCCCATCAGTGTCGGGGGCAGGACGGTGCACGTCCTCGCGAGCCATCCCACTCCTCCCGTGTTCGACGGTGTCGAGGACCGCAACGGTAGGCGCAACAGCGACGAGATCCGCTTCTGGTCCGACTACGTCACCTCCGGCCAGGGGGCGTCCTACGTCTACGACGACGACGGGACGAGGGGTGGTCTGAAACGGGGGGAGCGATTCGTGATCATGGGCGACCAGAACAGCGACCCCCTCGACGGCGACTCGCTCGACGGGTCCATCGACCAGCTGCTGCAGAACAAGCTGGTGCAGGATCCCATGCCCTCCTCCAAGGGGGCGGTCGAGGCGGCGGCGCTGCAGGGTGGCGCGAACGCAACCCACTTCAGCGACCCGCGGTACGACACCGCGGACTTCGAGGACCGCTCGGCCGGCAATATCCGTGCCGACTACGTACTGCCGTCCCGTACGCTGCGCGTCGTCTCGTCAGGCGTCTTCTGGCCCCGCGCCGGTTCGCCCGGCTCGGAGCTCACGGGGATCTTCCCCTTCCCCACCAGCGACCACCGGCTGGTCCACGTCGACGTCGTGGTGAACGGAACCAGGCAGCGTTAGCAGCCGCCGCCGGACGGCACGAGGGCGCCTCCGGTGCCTTGTCCCTCCGCCCGCGCCGGGTGTACGGTCGGAGGCATGAGGACACTCCTGTTCCAGTAGGCGGCCCGGCTTATGCCGAGCCAAGCGCACTCGTCGATGACAGCACTCCGAGGGCGCCCACTGAACCTGTCCGGCTCCCAGTGCGTCCAGTCCCGGTGATACCGGGTACCGCCGTACCGGGTGCTTCGTCGCAGTGGTCGGGCGCCCGTACTCGAAAGGAACACCATGACCGATTCACCCAAGGACCAGCCGGCCGAGGCCGGGAGGACCCCCGCCCGCAAGGTGCAGGACGACCCCCGGGCACAGCGAGCGCTGGCCAGGAAGAACTCCGGCGGTACCCCCACCTCGGCCGCAGGTGCGGGTCAGGCGAAGGCGGCCCACCAGAGCAGCAAGCAGGGGAAGAAGGAGAAGAAAGTGCGCTGGTAGGCGCGGAACGGCTCCTGCAGCCGGCGTTAAAGTGGAGCTGGCTCCGAGTTCTGCGTATGGGGGAATCGCAGAAATCGGAGCCAGCGATCTCAGTATACTTCGACAGCAGACCGACTTGTCCAATCGAAAGGTGATGATGGCCGTCACAGCCAAGGCGTTCCAGTTGTGGCGTTCCCGCATCGCACCGGACGACACCGTGTCCGATCTCTGCAGGGTCGCGGGCATCAAGCGTTCGACCCTGGCCCAGCAACTCGTGCGGGGCAAGGTCTCCGCGACAACCGTCGTCGCGATCGCGCGTGGTTACCGGCTCTCGCCCGTCGAGGCGCTCGCCGCCTTCGAGGGCTACGAGGACCTCCCCGGAGGGACGGTTCCGCCGACGAACGCCGAGCTCGTCAGCCAGGTCTCGCACATCGACATCCTGCGCCTGCTGGTCGCCCGCAGTGAGGACAGGGAATGCGAGGGAAAGGATCTGCGGTTCGACCTCGCGCCGTTCCCGCACCGCAGTTCGGTTCGCGCCTGGATCGAGGCGGTGGATCCGGGTGACCTCCGGCAGCGCCTGGCAGAACGGACCGGCGTCGCGCGGCAGAACCTCTCCGCACAGCTGACCGCAGGTCGGCTGGCTCCGGAGATCGCGGTAGAGGCGGCACGGATAGCCGGGGTGTCCCGCACCAGTGGTCTCGTGGTGACGGGACTGCTCACGGCACAGGAGGGCGGCTGGCCGGAGGACGGCCGCGCACGGGCCCTGTGCGCCCTGGCGGATCTCGACCTCGTCCTCCTCGCCCGCGACCGGCTCGACGTACTGGGGAAGCAGATCAGACGGGCCGAGTTCGACGACGGCAAGGATCGCGCGATGTGGGAGAACCTGGGATGACGGCCCTGATGATTCAGTGGATCGCCCTCGGGCTGTGCGCCGTCGGCGCGCTCGTCCGCCTGCCGGGGGTCCGCAGGAAGCGCGGACGCACCATCTTCGCGGCGCTGGTGCTCCTGACGCTTGCCGTGGGTCTGTCGATCGATCCCATCTATCACGCGGTCGACGCCCTGCTGGGCGGGGCCAACCTGGCGAACCTGCTCCTGCGGCTCACCCTCTACGCGGTCTTCGTGCTCCTCGGCGTCCGGATGGCTGCAGCCTTCGGCTCGGTCCGGGCCCGACGCCTGATCGCCGGGCCCTTCGGGAGGGTGATCCTGGCCCTGGCGGTCGCCGCGACGCTCTACTTCTTCACTGCCGCCGACGTGCCGACCAGTTCCACGGGTCTTCGGGCCTTCGGGGACCAGGGCGCCGTGCAGCAGTACGCCGCCGTCGGGAGGCTCTACCCGGCGTACGTCGCCGCGTGCCTCGTCGTGCCGGCGATCGTCTCCGTCTTCGACCGGCACTACCGGCCCATTCACCGGGTGGCCTGTGGGTTGCTCGCCCTGGGGTTCCTGCTCGTGGTGGTCTTCGTTCTCCTGCGGCTCACGCCCCTCGACCTGATGGCGTGGGACGTCATCCTGCCCTTCACCGCCATCGTGTTGGCCGTGACGGGATTGTGTCTCATCTGGCTCAGTTCCACCCTGAGCAGGAGGACCAGGGTGCGGGACAACCTGCTCGCCTGAAGGGATGCACCGACATGCCGGACGAACCGTTGTGCACTCGGTGCAAGAAGTGTGACCGAATCGTGTCGTACTGCTATTCACGTTTTCATGATCGTGTGTAAAAATAATGATTATGTAACTGCCGCGGACCGTGGGGGGTCAGCGGATTGTTATGTGGGGGTAGGTGCGTCCATTAGAACGGGTGGACCCACCTGCCTGTCATGAATGCTGGGGACACGAGAAGGGCACCGACCGGTACGGTCGGTGCCCTTCTCGTATGCGCCGGGGCGTCCTGGTTACTCGGCGTCGTGGTCCGTCTCGATGATGCGGGCGAGGGCCTCGAGGGCGTCCTCTGCGCCGTCCCCGTCAGCGCGCAGGACGATGACGTCTCCGTGGGACGCTCCGAGACTCATGAGCGAGAGGATGCTGGACGCGTCCATCGCTTCCTCGGCGGGTTCCCCGTCCATGGCGATGGTGACCTCCAGGGGAAGTTCGCCGGCGGCCTCGGCGAAGATCGACGCGGGTCGGGCGTGCAGCCCGACGCGGCTCGCGACCGTTGCCTTGCGTTCTGCCATGATGTGCTCCTTTTCGTAGATGGGTTCAGGTACAGCCAACCGGACTGCGGGTCAGGCTGCAACCGGCTCGGCGACCGGGGTGTCCTTCTTGCTGGTGGCGTAGCGCTTGAGGGCGATGACGGCCAGGGCCGAGATGATCGTCCCGACGACGACGGCGAGGATGAACATGAGCACGTTGCCGATGGCGAAGAAGACGAAGATGCCACCGTGCGGGGCCTGCGAGGTCACACCCGTTCCCATGATGATCGCCCCGGTGACGGCGGATCCGACCAGCGAGGCAGGGATGACGCGGAGCGGGTCCGCGGCCGCGAACGGGATGGCGCCCTCGGAGATGAAGGCGGCTCCCAGCAGCCAGGCGGCCTTGCCGTTCTCGCGTTCGGCGACCGTGAAGCGTCGTCGGTCGAGGAGCGTGGCGAGGGCCATCGCCAGGGGCGGGACCATGCCCGCAGCCATGACGGCGGCCATGATCTGCAGTGGTGCAGGGTTGTCCAGCGAACCCGCACCGAGGCCGGCGACGGCGAAGGAGTAGGCCACCTTGTTGACCGGCCCACCGAGGTCGATGGCCATCATGAGGCCCAGGATGAGGCCGAGGCCGACGGCGGCGGTGCCGGTGAGGCCGGACAGCCAGTTGTTGAGGCCTGCGGTCAGCGCTGCGATCGGGCCACCGAGGACGAGGAACATGAGACCGGACGCCACGATCGAGGCGACCAGCGGGATGATCACCACGGGCATCAGGCTGCGGAGCCAGCGCGGCACCGAGAGGCGCCCGATCATCATGGCGACGTAACCGGCGAGCAGGCCGCCGACGATGCCGCCGAGGAAGCCCGCGCCCATGAAGCCCGCAACGGCGCCGGCGACGAAACCGGGGGCGATACCGGGCCTGTCCGCCAGCGCGTACGCGATGTAGCCGGCGAGGGCGGGAACCAGGAAACCGAGGGACAGCTGCCCGATCTTGAAGGCCACCGCACCGAGGTACTCGCGCAGTCCCCCCTCGGGGAGGTTGGCGAAGCTGTTGTTCAGGGTCACGGCATCGGCGGTCTCGGTGATGAGGTAGCCGCCGAGCAGGAAGCCCAGCGCGATCAGCAGGCCGCCACCGGCCACGAACGGGATCATGTAGCTGACGCCGGTGAGGAGGGCGCGCTTCAGCGTGCTGCCGATGCCGTCCCTGCCGCCGTCGTCGTCGGCCTGCTCGCCGCCGGCGGTGCCGGCGACCCTGCGGGCGTTGGGGTTCCCGGCCGCGGCGAGGGCTTCCTCGACCATCTCGCCGGGCTCATCGATCCCGCGCTTCACGGGTGCGCTGATGACGGGGAGGCCGGCGAAGCGCTGCTTGTCGCGGACGTCGACGTCGACGGCGAAGATCACGGCGTCGGCCGCAGCGATGACCGCGGGGTCCAGGGGAGTGGCACCGGAGGAGCCCTGCGTCTCGACCTGGAGGTCGATCCCGCGCTCCTTGGCTGCCGCGACGAGCGAGTCGGCCGCCATGTAGGTGTGGGCGATACCCGTGGGGCACGCCGTGACCGCGACGAGGCGGCGCACCTGCGTATCGGTGGATCGACCGTCGACGGCGGGTCCGGTGGTGCCGGTGCCCGCCGGTGACGTACCCAGCGTGGTCGCAGCTTCCGCCGTGCGGCTGTCCGAGGCGGGCGGGGTGGTCGCATGCGCACCGGCTCCCGTCGTCGCCGTCGCGTCGCCGATGCCCAGCGCGCCGTCGACGAGGGCGACGACGTCGGCCGGTGTCCGTGCTGCCCGGAGGGACGCGGTGAAGTCCTTCTTGATCAGTGACCGCGCCAGTTTGGACAGCAGCTTGAGGTGCTCCTGGTCGGCGCCGTCGGGAGCGGCGATGAAGAAGACGAGGTCGGCGGGGCCGTCCTTGGCTCCGAAATCCACCGGTGGCGACAGGCGGACCATGGCGAGTGTCGCCTGTGACACGGCCGTCGAGCGGCAGTGCGGGATGGCGATGCCGCCCGGCACTCCCGTGGAGGTCTTCTCCTCCCGGGCCATGGCGTCGGCGTACAGGCCGTCGACTTCGGTGGAGCGGCCCTGCGCGGCGACCTGCTCCGCGAGGTAGCGGATCACCGAGGAGCGCTCGCCCCCCAGGTCCTTGTCCAGAGCGACGAGCTCCGGGGTGATGAGATCGGACATCAGAAATCCTCCTGTGCGGGGGGCCCTGCGACGGACCCTGTTGCGCTTGCCTCGATCACGGGCAGTGTGACCTCGAGGGGGGTGACCGTGACGGCGGCCGGCGTCGTCTGGTCGAGGGATGGGACGGTGGAACCAGGAAGGGCGGCAGCCGCCGATCCGTGGGCGACGGCCTGGCGCAGGCAGTTCTCCGGGAGTTCGCCTGCACTGTGCGCCAGCAGGTAGCCGGCGAGCGCGGAGTCTCCCGCGCCGACCGTGGAACGCGCCGTGACGGGCGGATGCACGGCATGCCATGCGCCCCTGTTCGTCACGAGCAGGGCGCCCCTGGATCCCAGGGTCGCCAGCACCGCACCCACCCCCGCGGTGATGAGCACCGCGCAGGCCTTCGCGGCCAGTTCATGGTCCTGTTCGAGCTCGTCGCCGGTGCCGATGCCCGTCAGTTCGCTCAGTTCCTCGGCATTGGGCTTCAGGAGGTCCGGAGCAGGTACACCTGCTGCAGCCTCGATCAGTGGCGAGCCGGAGGAGTCGATGGCGACCAGCGGTGCCGACAGCCCGTAGGTCTCCCGGACTGCTGCCGTGACCCTCGTATAGAAGGTGGACGGCACCCCGGGGGGAAGCGACCCGGCGAGCACGAGCCAGTCTGCGCCGTCGCTCTCGGCGACGACGGCGGCCAGGAGCTCGTCGAGAAGCTCCGACGAGAGGTCCGGACCGGGCTCGTTGATCTTCGTCGTCGTGCCGTCGGGTTCGGTGACCGCGGTATTGGTGCGCAGGACGGCCCCGATCGGCAGGTTGCGGAACGGGACGGGCACAGTGCGCAGGTGCGCGACCACGGCGTCGTCGTCGTCCCCCGGGAGGATCGCGAGCGTCCGGACGCCGGACATGGAGAGTGCGCGGGTGACATTGATGCCCTTGCCCCCCGCCTCCTGCACCACGCGGACTGCTCGCTGGACGGCACCGCGGACGAGTGGCTCGCCGAGCTCGACGGTGCGATCGATACTCGGATTCGCTGTGAGGGTCAGGATCACGCGACGATCACCTCCACATCGGCATCGGAGAGAGCTGTCGCCAAGGGGTGCCCGGGCGCGTGGTCGGTGACGAGTACATCGATGTCCTCCAGGTGGGCGAAACTGATCAGGGTCTCCTCGTCGAACTTCGACGAGTCGGCGAGCAGCACGACGCGCCGTGCCGAGCGCACGATCGCCGTCTTGACGGCGGCCTCGTCGACGTCGGGCGTACTGAGGCCGAAGCCGGAGGCGAGGCCGTTGGTCCCGACGAACGCGACGTCCGCCCGCAGGCGTTCGAAGTGCGACACGGTGCTGCTGCCGACGGCCGCACTGGTCAGGGCACGGACGCGTCCACCCACCAGTTCGACGCTCAATCCGGCCCCGGAGATCATGGCGGCGACGGGAACGGAGTGCGTGACGACGGCCAGGTCCACTCGGGCCTCGGCGGCGAGGAGTTCGGCGAGAGCGCCGGTGGTGCTGCCGGCATCGACCACGACGGCGCCGGCGAGGGGCACCAGTGCGAGGGCTGCCTCGGCGATGCGCTTCTTCTCGGAGGAGCGCTGGGTGGAGCGACTGCTGAGACTCGGCTCATCGGTGGTGGCCCTGCTGCCAGCGATCGCCCCGCCGTGCACGCGGCGCAGGATCCCGTCGTTCTCGAGCAGGGCGAGATCCCGCCGGACCGTCTCCTTGGTGATGCCGAAGCGGGAGGAGAGCCCGGCAACGGTGACGCGACCGTCGGCCAGCACCAGCGTACTGATCTGCCGGTAGCGCTCCTCGGCGAACATGGTGACTCCGTCGTCCCGGGTCGGGATATGCCGACCATGTGGTTTTATCTGTGTTTGAGTGACTCTAGACCCGATTCTACTGTGACGTCAAGCACTACGTCGAGTCCTATACCCTCAAACACAGACAAAAGCAGGCCGGGACAATGTCCCGGCCTGCTTCTGCTGAGCTGCGACTCAGAGACCCGTGTCGCGGGACTCCCTGCGCGTGATGGTCTCGCCCGTGTTCGGATCGACCACGGAGCGGGACTCCGACACCCGCGCCTGTCGGCGCGGGGCCGCCAGGACGAGCGAGGCGATGAGTCCGATCACGCCGACCGCCATCAGGATGTAGCCGACGAGCGCCAGGTCCACGAAGCTGACCTGGACCTGGACGGCGAAAGCAAGAATTGCACCGAGTGCAATAAGGAAGATGGATGAACCGATTCGCATTAGCAGAACTCCTTCGGTGTGGCTTTATTGGCTGATTCGAGAGAATTCCCCAGCAGTTTCACTGATCTCGCCGCTCACTCCCAAAGCGGCCCGCCTGCGCTCATCATACGGCCGATTCGCGGTGAAACCGGGGGTCCGACCCCCGTGAGCCGAGCCCGATCGTCCGGCAACAGTTCGGGAAAGATGTGCTGCGGAGACTTGATAAGCAGGATTAGCGCGATGCTAGGATTGCACCCTAAGCATGCTGATGAAGTACAGTCGTTAACAGTTGCACTTCGGTGCATCAGAACATTGGTCGACGGGCAGCCTCAGGGCGGACCGTCACAATCACTCAAGGAGCACCTTATGAGTTTCATCGGTTTTCTTATCCTCGGCCTCATCGCCGGCGCACTCGCAAAGCTCATCATGCCCGGCAAGCAGGGCGGCGGCATCTTCATCACGATGCTGCTCGGCGTCATCGGCGCCTTCCTCGGCGGCTTCATCGGCGGCAGCATCCTGGGTGTCGACCTCGGCGGCACGTTCTCGCTGATGTCCATCCTGTTCGCCGTCATCGGCGCACTCATCGTGCTCTTCGTCTACGGCCTCATCACCGGTCGCAAGGGCTCGCGCGTCTGATCTGCAGTAACGGCTGAACCTGGGGGAACAGTTGAGAAGGGCGTCACCGGACAGCGGTGGCGCCCTTCATTGTTAAGGTGGCGGGCCATGCCGCCTGCGCCACCAGCAGAACACCCACCAGACCCGCGCTGCCCCACCTACACTCGGTGCAGGACACGCCGACCCCGGAAGGACCAGGATGTTTGGCCGTAACAGAGAGAACCCTGCCGTCAAGGCAGCCAGCGGGACGCTGTTCGACAAGGACGGCAACCCGAAGCCCGGGATCCTCCGGGCCATCGAGCGCGCGCTGGACGTCCAGCGGCCTCTCATCATCTCGAACCTGGAGCGCCTCCGCCGCCGGCACCCCGACGCATCCCCGGCCGAACTGGCCCGGCTCCTGGAGCGCGACTACCTGAGGGCGACGACGGCCGCCGGTGCCGCTGTCGGCGCGACCGCGGCGGTACCTGCGGTTGGTACCGTCGCCTCACTCGGCCTGTCCGCGGTGGCGACGATCGGCTTCCTCGAGGCCACGGCCCTGTACGCCGAATCGATCGCCGAGCTGCACGGGGTCAAGACGGAGGACCCCGAGAGGTCGCGGGTCATGGTGATGGCCATCCTCATGGGCGAGGAGGGCATGGCCCTGGTGCGCTCCGTCCTCGGGGCCTCCGCCGGGCAGGGAGCACCCCAGTACTGGGGCCAGCTCGTCAACAAGTCGGCTCCGACGTCGATGGTCAAGACCATCACGGGCACCATCCAGCGTCGCTTCCTCAAGAAGTTCCTGGCGAAGCAGGGCGGCTTCATGCTCGGCCGCGCCCTCCCGTTCGGGGCCGGTGCGGTGATCGGCGGAACCGGGAACCACCTCATGGGCAAGGCGGTCATCAAGACCACGCGTGAGGCCTTCGGACCCCTGCCGCAGACCATCCCCGGCGAACTGGCCGAGGCACTGCAGCTCCCCGGAGCAGCATCCGGGCACGAGCGGGCCTAGCCGAAGACCGCCGTCGCGACGGTGAAGATCAGCAGGCCCGCCAGCGAGCCGACCACCGTCCCGTTGATGCGGATGAACTGCAGGTCCTTGCCGACCTGCAGTTCGATCTTCCGTGAGGTCTCCTCGGCGTCCCAGCGGCCCACGGTCTCCGAGATGACTCCGGCGATCTCGCTGCGATAGGTCCGCACGGCGTAGGACGCACCGTCGGCGATCCAGCGATTCACCTTGCCCGCCAGTTCGACGTCGCTGGTGAGGCGCGACCCGAAGTCACGGACGGCCGCCTTGAAGTTGGACGTCAGTTCGCTCTCCGGATCATTCACCGCCTCGAGGAGTGCGCCCTTGATGGTGGCCCAGGTCCGGGCAGTGAGGTCGCGGACCCGGGGGTCGTCGAGCAGCTGCCCCTTGATCTCCTCGGCCTTCGCGATGGTCTCGGGCTTGTGCTGGAGGTCCTGTGCGAGATCCCGCAGGTACTTGTCGATCGCGAGCCGTACGTCGTGCTGCGGATCCTCCTGCACGGCCCGGATGAACTTCGACAGCTCGGCATGCACGCGGTCCCCGACGACGCCGTCCACCAGCCGCGGAACCCAGGTGGGGGAGCGCTGGGCGACGACCCTCGTGACGACGCCGTAGTTCGCGTCCACCCAGTCGCCCGCGCGGTCCACCAGCAGATCCACGAGCCGGTGGTGGTGACCCTCCGCGAAGACGCGTTCGGCGATACTGCCGATCGGCGGGCCCCACGGCGGCGCCAGCAGGTGCTTGCGGACCATGGATTCGATGACCCCCTGGACGGCGTCGTCGTTCAGGACGGTGAACAGGCCGCGGATCAGCGCCGCACCCTCGGCAGCGACGCGGTCCGCGCTCTCGGGCTTCTCGAGCCAAGCACCCACCTTCTGCGCGATCTGCACCGAGTCCAGTTTGGAACGCACCACGTCCTCGGACAGGAAGTTCTCCTCGACGAACTGGCCGAGGGACTCGCCGATCTGGTCCTTCTTGCGGGGGATGATCGCGGTGTGCGGGATCTTCAGGCCCATCGGGTGCTTGAAGAGGGCGGTCACGGCGAACCAGTCGGCCAGCGCGCCCACCATGCCGCCCTCCGCGGCCGCGCGGACGTACTCGAGCCACGGATGGTCGTCCTGCAGCGCGAAGGCGACCACGAAGATGGCCGCCATGACGACCAGCAGTCCCGTGGCAACCATCTTCATGCGGCGGAGGGCGGCCGCCCGCTCCGCGTCGGTCCCGGCCATCTGAGCATTCACCCTGCCGAGTCTATCGAGGCCGCCCCGCGGTGGGGCGCTGGTGCCGGCCGTTCGTGCGCCGGACACGCCGTCACGTACGGTGTTACCGACACCACCGCCGACGTGAAGGAATGCCCTGTGCGTCCTGTGATCTTCGCCCACCGCGGCAGCAGCGGCACCTACGCCGAACACACGCGTGCAGCGTTCCTGCAGGCGCTCGCCGACGGCGCCGACGGCGTGGAGTGCGATGTCCACCTGAGTCGCGACGGACAGCTGGTGTGTTTCCACGACACGACGGTGGACCGGACCACGAACGGATCGGGCGACGTGGGTGATCTGACCCTGGCCGAGCTGCGACAGCTCGATGCGTCCTCCTGGAAGGGGGTGAGCATCCCGGCCGAGTACGGCGACGCGACCGGGCAGTTCATGGCGCTCGCCGATCTCCTGATCCTGCTGCGCCGGGCCGGGCGACCGATCAGGCTCGCCATCGAGCTGAAACACCCGAGTCCCCAGGGCCTGCGGCTCGAGGAAGCGCTGATCGCCTTCCTCATGGACGAGGGCTGGAACCCGGAATCCTCCATGCTCGGCGGGATCGAGGTCAGCTTCATGAGCTTCAACCCCGATTCGATCCGGCAGCTCGCGGAATCCGCACCGCCCCACGTCCTGTGCCAACTGGTGGCTGACGTCAGCCCCCAGGAGGTCCGTGACGCCCTCAGGCTCGGACCGCTCATGGAGGGGGCACTGATCAGGGTCCTGCACCGGGCCCTGAAGGAGGGCGAGGGGCTTATCGACCACCAGGACGTGGGCATGGCCGGGCCCGGCATGAAATACGTCCACCGGCATCCCGACCGTGTGCGGCGCTGGGTCCGGGACGGCGTCCGGGTGCGGGCATGGACCGTCAACTCCGTGGAGGACGCCCTGTTCCTCGCGGATCTCGGAGTCCAGGAGATGACGACCGACTATCCGGCGCGGTTGCGCCTGGCCTTCGAGGGCGCCGGGAAGTAACCCGCACAGGGTGCCGGGGGGTGTGATTGAGTGAGAAGATGCAATCCCCCATCGAGGACTATGCACTGGTCTCGGACCTCCATACCGGTGCGCTCATCTCGCGGGACGGCAGCGTCGACTGGCTCTGCTTCCCCCGGTTCGACTCCGCGTCGGTGTTCGCCGCGATGCTCGGCACGGCCGAGCACGGCCGCTGGCTGGTGGCGCCGTCGTCGGCGGACGCCGAGGTGGTGGAGCGCAGCTACATCGACTCGACCTTCGTCCTCCAGACCCGCTGGAGCACTCCCGGGGGCGAGGTGCTGGTCACCGACTTCATGCCCGTGACCGACCGGCGCGCCAACGTGATCCGGCGCATCCAGGGGCTGCGGGGAACGGTCTCCCTGCGCCAGGAACTCGAGATCCGCTTCGGGTACGGCGAGATCGTCCCGTGGGTCAGCCAAGGGACCGACGACGACGGCAGGCCCATGCTCCTGGCCATCGCCGGTCCAGACGCACTCCTGCTCCGCGGCCCCCGGCTGAAGGCCACCGACCACCGCCACGAGGGCACCTTCGAGGTGTCGGCGGGCGACGTCGTCGACCTCGAACTGATCTGGTACCCCTCGCACCGTGACGAGCCGCCGGCCCTGGATGTCGACGAGGCGCTGGACAGCACCATCAGCTACTGGCGCGCATGGGCCGCGAGCTGCTCCGACGACGGCGAGTACGCCGACGCCGTCCAACGTTCCCTGCTGGTGCTCCGCGCACTCACGCACGAGGACACCGGCGGCATCGTCGCTGCCCCGACGACGTCCCTGCCGGAGCACTTCGGGGGAGCCCGGAACTGGGACTACCGCTTCTGCTGGCTCCGCGACGCCGCCCTGACACTCGAGGCCATGATGACCCACGGCTTCGCCGAGGAGGCGCTCGAGTGGCGCAACTGGCTGCTCCGGGCGGTCGCCGGTGATCCCGAGGACCTCCAGATCATGTACGGCGTGGCCGGTGAGCGGCACCTGCCCGAGCGGGAGCTCGACCACCTGCCGGGGTACGCGGGCTCCACTCCCGTCCGCATCGGCAACGGTGCCGTGGACCAGTACCAGGCCGACGTCGTCGGCGAGGTGATGGTGGCGCTGGAGAAGCTGCGCGGCCACGGTGTCACGGAGGACAGCTTCTCCTGGCCGCTGCAGCGGGCGCTCCTCGGGTTCGCCGAGAACCACCTGCATGACCGCGATCACGGGATCTGGGAGATGCGCGGGGACCTCCAGCACTTCACCCACTCCCGCGTGATGATGTGGGCGGCGTTCGACTGCGCGGTGCGGGCGGTCCGCGACCACGGGCTGAGCGGGCCGCAGGAGCACTGGGCGGCGATCCGCGACGGGTTGCGGGAGGAGATCCTGGAGCGCGGGTTCGACCACGACCTCGACTCGTTCACCCAGGTGTACGGCGGCACGGAGGTGGACGCCTCACTCCTGCAGCTGCCGCAGGTCGGTTTCCTGGACTACGACGACCCGATGATGCTCGGAACGGTGGCGCGGATCGAGCAGGACCTGCTGAACGGGCAGGGACTCCTGCTCCGCTACCGTACGCACAGTTCGGACGACGGCCTCGAGCCGGGCGAGCACCCGTTCCTCGCGTGTTCCTTCTGGCTCGTGGAGCAGTACGCCCACAGCGGCCGGCTGGATGAGGCGACGGCGCTCATGGACCAGCTCGTGGGCTATTCCAACGAGCTGGGGCTGCTGTCCGAGGAGTACGACGCCGTCGAGAACCGCATGGCGGGCAACTTCCCCCAGGCGTTCTCGCACCTGGCGCTCGTGCGGGCCGCGGATGCCCTGCGGGTGGCCCGGGGCGAGGCCGACGCGCACGAGTCGATCGCCCGCGAGTAGTCCCCGGGCACCGGAAACCGCCGCCGTCTCCGGCGACCCCGGTGTTCCGCAGGAGGGCGCACAAGGGCGGACGCGACGGCGGCGGGCCCGGGAAGGAGCCCGCCGCCGTCGTCGCGATCAGACCGTGACGCCCTGCGGCTTGAGGACCACCTTGATGGTGCCGTCCGTCTTCTTCTGGAAGTTCCTGTACGCGGCAGGAGCCTCGTCGATCGAGACCTCGTGGGTCATGAGGTCGGTGACGCCCAGGGGATCGGACGCTTCCTCGACGATCGGCAGGAGCTCGTCCGTCCACCGGCGGACGTTGCACTGGCCCATGCGGAACTGGATCTGCTTGTCGAACATGGAGAGCAGCGGCATGGGGGTCGCGGCTCCTCCGTACACACCGCTGAGGGACACGGTGCCGCCGCGGCGGACGGCGTCGATCGCGGAGTGCAGGACGGTGACGCGGTCGCTGCCGCCCGTCTCCATCACCTTCTGGGCCAGCTTGTCCGGGAGGATGCCGACAGCATGCTGGGCGAAGGCACCGACGGGGGAGCCGTGGGCCTCCATGCCGACGGCGTCGACGATGGCGTCCGGTCCGCGCCCGTTGGTCATGCTGCGCAGTTCCTCGGCGGTGTTCTTCGTGAAGTCGATGGTCTCGATGCCGTGGCGCTTGGCCATCTCGCGGCGTTCGGCGACCGGCTCGACGGCGATGACACGGTGGCCGAGGTACTTGCCGATCCTGGCGGCGAACTGACCCACGGGGCCGAGGCCGTACACGGCCAGCACGCCGTCCTTCGGGACGTCCGCGTACTGGACGCCCTGCCAGGCGGTGGGGAGGATGTCGGAGAGGTAGAGGTAGCGCTCATCCGGCAGGTCATGGCCCACCTTGACGGGTCCGTAGTCCGCGAAGGGCACGCGCAGGTACTCGGCCTGGCCGCCGGGCACGGAGCCGTAGAGCTCCGAGAAGCCGAGCAGGGCCGCACCCGAACCGGCCGAATGGACCTGCGTGGTCTCGCACTGCGACTGCAGGCCGCGCGTGCACATGAAGCAGTAGCCGCAGGAGATGTTGAACGGGACGACGACGCGGTCGCCCACCTTCAGGTTGGTGACGCCGGCTCCGACCTCCTCGACGATACCCATGGGCTCGTGTCCGAGGATGTCGCCCTTGTGCATGTAGGGGCCGAGGACCTCGTAGAGGTGGAGGTCCGAGCCGCAGATCGCGGTCGAGGTGACGCGGATGATCGCGTCGGTCGGCTCCTGGATGGTGGGGTCGGGCACGTTCTCGACGCTGACGTTGCGCTTGCCCTGCCATGTCACTGCCTTCATGGTTTCTCCTTGGGGTAGTAAGTAGGCTTTCCTTCCCTACTATTCACCCCTTCGACACGAATGGAAAGCCGGCGGCCCGCGTCGCCTAGCCTTGACGGGTGACGCTCTCCTCTTCGCCCGCGGTCCGCGTTGCGCTGTCCGTGGCCATAGCCACCGGACTGTACGGGGTGTCCTTCGGAGCCCTGTCCGTCGCGGCGGGCCTCGATCTCCTCCAGACCATGGCGCTCAGCCTCCTGCTGTTCAGTGGCGGCTCCCAGTTCGCGTTCATCGGGGTGATCGCCGGGGGTGGGAGCGGGATCTCCGCGATGTCCGCAGCGGCGTTGCTCGGTATCCGCAACGGCATCTACGGCATGCAGATCAACGTGCTGCTGCGGCCTCCGGGCCGGCGGAAGCTGCTCGCCGCGCACGTCACCATCGACGAGTCGGTGGCGACGGCGACGGGCCAGACCGACCCGGACGAGCAGCGGCGGGGGTTCTGGGCTGCGGGCATCGGCGTGTTCGTCCTGTGGAACCTGTTCACGCTCGTGGGTGCCCTCGCCGGCAATGCGATGGGTGACCCCGCGCGATGGGGGCTCGACGGCGCTGCCGTCGCCGCGTTCCTCGGCCTGCTCTGGCCCCGGATCCGGACCCGCGAACCGGCGGCGATCGCCGTCGTCTGCGCCGTGGTCACGCTGCTCGCCGTGCCCCTCGTGCCGCCCGGCGTGCCGATCCTCATCGCCGCCGTCGTCGCGGGCATTCTCGGACTATCCGGTCTCGGCCCGGCGACGGAGGGTCTGGAGCCCGACGTCGAACCCTATCCCTCCGGTCCCACCGGGAGTCCCTCGTGAGCCTGTGGGGGTGGATCCTGCTCGCGTGCGCCATCTCGCTCGCGACGAAGTTCCTCGGCTTCCTGGTGCCGGCGAGACTGCTCGACAACCCGCGGATGCTGCGCATCGCGGGATCGCTCACCATCGGGCTGCTGGCAGCGCTCACGGCGACGAACACGTTCGCGTCCGGTCAGGCCCTGGTGGTCGACGCGAGGGTGGTGGCGCTGCTCGCGGCCGCGACCGCCCTGTGGCTGAGAGCGCCGTTCCTCGTGGTGGTGCTGGTCGGTGCGCTCGCGGCCGGTGTGGCCCGGCTGCTCGGGGCGGCGTAGCGGAGTGTCCTCAGGCCGTGGACCGCGGCATGAACATGATCAGCGCGACGCCGACGAGGCAGACCGCCGAGCCGAGGTAGTCCCAACGGTCGGGGCGGAAGCCGTCCACGACGACGCCCCACGCCAGCGAGCCCGCCACGAAGACCCCGCCGTAGGCCGCGAGGATCCGCCCGAAGTTCGGGTCCGGCTGCAGCGTCGCCACGAAGCCGTACGCTCCCAGCGCCATGATGCCCAGCCCGGCCCACCACCAGGGCCTGCCCTCGCGGACCGCCTGCCAGATGAGCCAGGCACCGCCGATCTCGGCCCCCGCGGCCAGGACGAACAGGAGGGTCATGCGCAGGATCGTCATGGCTCCAGTCTGCCCGAGGGGGACCGGGGCAGCTGGACAGGGCGCGGGAGGAACACCCCTCGCCTGCAGGGGCCGGATCGCCGGGTCGCGGGGTCAGGACCCGCTGACGACGGCGGCAGTGGCTTCCGCGATCGCTGCCTCCTCGTCGGTGGGGACCACCAGCACGGGGAAGGCCGACGACGGCGTGCTGATGACGCGCGCCTCCTTGCTGCGCCGGCCGTTCTCCTCGCCGTCGAGCTCGAGGCCGAGCGCGCCGAGCTTCGACACGACGGCGGCCCGGAAATCCCCTGCGTTCTCGCCGATACCCGCCGTGAACACGAGTGCCTCGGCGCCCCCGACGGCCACGTGATACCCGCCGACGTACTTCGCGAGCCGGTAGGAGGCCACCTCGATGGCGAGCCTGGCACGCTCGTCCCCGCTCTCCGCCGCTTCGGACACGGACCGCATGTCATTGGTCCCGGTGAGCCCCTTCAGCCCGCTGTTGCGGTTGAGCAGGGTGTCGAGGTCCTTCTCCGAGTACCCCTCCCGCAGGAGGAACAGGAGGATGGACGGGTCGATGTCGCCCGAGCGCGTCCCCATGACCAGGCCTTCGAGCGGGGTGAAGCCCATGGACGTGTCGATGCTCTCGCCGTCGCGCACCGCCGTCACGGAGGCGCCGTTGCCGAGGTGGGCGATGACGCCGGTGAAGGTGTCCCTGCCGAGCAGCCCGGCGGCGCCGCGCGCCACATAGGCATGGGACGTCCCGTGGAAGCCGTAGCGCCGGATGCCGTACTTCCGGTACAGCTCGTCCGGCACGGCGTAACGCCAGGCGTGCTCGGGCAGCGTGCGGTGGAAGGCCGTGTCGAAGACGGCCACCTGCGGCATGCCCGGCCACTTCTCGGTGATGGCCCGGATGCCCGTGACGGCCGCGGGGTTGTGCAGGGGTGCCAGGGGGTTGAGCCGCTCGATGGCACGGGTGATCTCGTTGTCGATCAGGACGGGCTCGCTGAAGCGCTCGCCGCCGTGCACCACGCGGTGCCCGACGGCGTCGATCGCGCGACCGTCGAGTGCTGCGCCCACGTCACCGTCGACGCGCTCCAGGGCGGCCGCGTGGTCCGGCACCTCGGCCTCGCCGATGCGTTCCACGAGCCCTTCCGCGAGGACGTCCTCGCCCTCACGGACCTGGTACTTCAGCGAGGATGAGCCGGAGTTGATGACGAGGATGATCATGGGGTCCTGTTCCTGGAGGAGTGCAGACGGAGACGGTCAGGAGGCGGCAGGCTGCTGGGCCTGGACGGCGGTGATGGCGACGGTGTTGACGATGTCCTCGACGGTGCAGCCGCGCGAGAGGTCGTTGACCGGTTTGCGCAGTCCCTGGAGGACGGGTCCGACGGCCACGGCTCCGGCCGACTGCTGCACGGCCTTGTAGGTGTTGTTGCCCGTGTTGAGGTCCGGGAAGATGAAGACCGTCGCCTGCCCGGCCACGGACGAGCCCGGCAGCTTGGATGCTGCGACAGAGGCGTCCACGGCGGCGTCGTACTGGATGGGACCCTCGACCGCGAGGTCGGGCCGCTGCTTCCGGACGAGTTCGGTGGCTCGCCGCACCTCGTCCACGGCGCCGCCCGAGCCGGATTCACCGGTCGAGTAGGAGAGCATCGCGACCCGCGGCTCCACGCCGAACTGCGCGGCCGTCTCGGCCGACGCGACCGCGATGTCCGCGAGCTGCTCGTCATTCGGGTCGGGGTTCACCGCGCAGTCGCCGTACACCAGCACGCGATCCTGCAGGAGCATCAGGAAGACCGAGGAGACGATCTTCACGCCGTCCTTCGTCTTGACGAATTCGAGCGCCGGCCGGATGGTGTTCGCCGTGGTGTGGGCCGCGCCGGACACCATGCCGTCCACCTTCCCCAGCTGGACCATCATCGTGCCGAAGTATGCTCCTTCGAGCATGCGCTCGCGGGCCTGGTCGGGGGAGACGTTCTTGTGTGCGCGGAGCCGGGCGTACTCGGTCGCGAACTCGTCGAGCAGCTCGGACGTGGCGGGATCGACCAGCGTGAGACCGGTCAGATCGATGCCCTGACCCGAGGCCAGCTCGCGGATGCGGCCCTCGGGGCCGAGGATCGTGAGGTCGCAGACGTCCCGGCGGTGCAGGATCTCGGCGGCCTTGAGCACCCGGACGTCCTCGCCCTCGGGGAGCACGATGTGCTTGCGCTCGGCCCGGGCCCGCTGGATGAGGTCGTGCAGGAAGCGCAGCGGCGTCATGCTGACGGGCCGGGGGAGTTCGAGCCGCTCCAGCAGTTCGTGCTCGTCCACCTGCCGCGACCACGCACCGAGTGCTGCCGCGGCCTTTCGGCGCAGGCCGCTCGCGATCTCGCCCCGCACCTCGCTGACACGGCGCGCGACCGTGTAGGTGTCGTCGTCGAGCGCGAAGACCGGGAACGGCGCCTGTGCGAGCAGGGCGAGGATGTTGGGATCCGGAGCGAGCCCGCCCGTCAGGAACAGGGCCGAG
>JASLAA010000230.1 GCA_030147325.1 Arthrobacter sp.
TGCCGGCGCGTGGGAAGGAGGCGAGGAACTGGGCTGACGACGAGATCAACAATCCAATCTTCGAAGCCTTGTCGACTGCCTCGAGTCTCCCGTCGCAGGACGGGAGACTCCGCCGGCCGCATGAGCTCAAGCTCCATCCGAAGAACCTCAAGGCCGAGTGGCTCGCACAGTGGGCCCAGGGGATCGGGGCCGACGCCGCACGTTGGGTGCACCACGGTGTCGACCGCACCCCGGAGCGACGACTCAAGGCCGAGCGCCTGGCAGGCGCTTCATACCGGCAGCCGGATGTGACGGAGTGGCTGGAAGCGCTCTGCGAGGACCCGACGGTGGCCAACTCCACTGCTGCCCTGGTCCTCGCGGCGCGAATGGCGACCGAGAGTCCTGAGCACCGCGACGCTGCCCGGGCCGCCAAGATCCTGTTGCTCGAGGACGGGCGACGGGTGCCCCCCCGATCGGGGACCGTCTTCGTCCGCGCGGGCACGCAGGACGACGCACGCTATGACTACATAGAGCCGGAGCTGGTGAAGCGGCCGGGCGTCCATGACGCCCTCGCGGTCCTGGGCATCCAGGTCTTGGACCGCAGCGGTGAGCTCAGGGCCGCTCTGACGAAGGCTGATCAGCGCCTCATCGAGTGGGAGCGTGTGTGGCCGCTGTGTCGGCAGATCCCTCGGGATCTCGCAGAGGACATCCTGCGCGAGCGTCTGCCCGCCCCCCTCGAATCGACGCTGCGGGTCCGCAACGCCGAAGGTCGGTGGGTCGCTCTCGGCGATGCCTACGTCGGTGGCGGCGTCGTGCCTGTGGACGGCTCTCGGGACCGAACGTTCCTGATCGACCCGCGCTACCACGCAGCTGACACGGAACTTCTGCGTGACCTGGGTGCCGTGTCTGCACCCGCGCTTCGCAGAGGCGTGCCCGAGGAGCCCTGGCTGACGGCGTACAAGGACGCGTGCGCCGATGTCTTCATGGCCAAGGCGCAGGGCTCCAAGCCGGCGGTCGACAAGCTTGTGGTCGAGGGACCGTTGCCGCCCTGGCCCTTGGACCCCCTGTCGCGCCTGAGCCCAGCGGGTCGCGCTGCGCTGACCGGGGCGTCGCTCGTCCTCGACCCCGGCGAGAAATGGGTCGTCCGCCACGTTCGCAACGCCAGTTACGGACGCCTGCGATTCCAGCCACCCGTGGTGTGGTGGCTGCAGCGTCACGGCATGTTGCGCACCGCTTTCGGGCCTTGGCCGACTTCGAGTTGCCTGAGGCCGGACAAGGGCTGGCCCGAAGATGTACTGCCCGTCCCTGACGTCTCCGCTGCCACGGCGGACGCCCTAGGGCTCGTCGAGGACCCGACTGACCTGCCGTCGAACACTTGGCGGAGCATGCTCGCCATTGCGACGACGTGGCCCGACGACGCACGCCGGTACCACCTCTACGCCTGGGCCGTCCACCTCGTCGACGCGCCCTCCTCGCTGCGAATCCGCGTGGGCAACAGACTGGCGGACTTCGCGCCCAGGGACGTCGCCGTCACAGCGGACCCAGAGGTAGAGCGGTCGCTGACTGACCAGCAGGTGCCCGTCATCCGTCTCGAAGATCCGGACGACGTCAGCGCGATGCTGCAGCGTTGGAAGCTGGCTGATGCGGCAAGGCTGCTCCAGCAGGAACTCGTGACCGTGCCCGTCGGCGAGCCCGACGTTCTCGTCGACAGGTATCCGGCGCTGCGCCTCTGGCTCGACCCTTCGTCGTCCATGCTCGAGCTCCAGCTGTGTGAATCCATCGCACTGGTGACGGCGACGCCGCGCGGACAGATCAGCCGTCCAGTACCAGGAGCCCTTGTCGACGGGCGCGTCTGCGTAACCGGTGATGACGCGAAGGCGCAGCTCCGCCAAATCTCCTTCGCACTCAAGATGGAGCTGGGACCCGAGGACATCCAGTCCATCCTCGACCAGCAGGAGCACCAGCGGGCTCAGGAACTCATGTCGAGCCTTCGCTCGGCCGGATCTCTCGAGGAGAGACTGGCGATCCTCATCGGCGGAGAGGCGCTACGGCGATCCGTGCCGGCGACGGCACTGGACGCGCTGCAGCAGGAGGGCGGGTCGCCGATGGGGGACGTCGACCTCGCGCGTCTAGCCCACGCGGTGCACGGAGTAGGTGTGCTCCAGCACTTCCGTTCCGTGCTGGAGGAACGCAAGCTCAACCCGCCAGCGCAGTGGGCAGGCAGGTCAGCGGCGCGGAGGTTCGTCCGTGAGATGGGGTTCTCGCCGGATTACGCGGGATTCCCGTCGGACCGACGCCCAGCCGTCTTCGACGTGGATGGTCCAGCAGTGCTCGGTCCGCTGCATGACTACCAAGAGGCTGTGACCGGGAAGATCAAGAAACTACTGGCCGGCGACGGCCCAGCGCGTGGGCTCGTTTCGCTGCCAACAGGAGCCGGGAAGACACGCGTCGCGGTGCAGGCCCTCGTCGATGAGGTCCGAGACGGTCGTCTCGGCGGTCCGGTCGTCTGGATCGCACAAGGCGACGAGCTGTGCGAGCAGGCCGTCGAGACGTGGGCCTACGTGTGGCGCGCCGCCGGACCACGCGACCGCATGGTGATCAGCCGCTTCTGGTCCAACAATGAGGTGACCGAGGAGCCGGACGCCTTCCAACTGGTCGTCGCGACGCCGGAGAAGCTGTACAACGCCGTCGGGAAGAAGAACTACGACTGGATGACGACTGCGAGCATCGTGATCGTGGACGAAGCGCACGTCTCCATCGCCCCCATGTACACGGACGTGCTCAACTGGCTGGGGAGGGGGCGATCTCGGACGGAGCGGCGGCCGCTCATCGGATTGTCCGCGACGCCGTTTCGCAACACCAACATCGAGGAGACCAAGCGGCTCATCGGCCGCTACGACGGGAACCGCCTCGACGACGGGGCTTTCGACGGTGATCCCTATGCCGAGCTGCAGGCACGCGGAGTGCTTGCGCAGGTCGAGCAGAAGCTGCTCGACGGGGTGGACGTTCGACTCACGCGCGAGGACAAGGAGGAGATCGACAAGTACAAGCGGCTTCCCGCCCGTGTCGAGAATCGACTGGGCGAGAGCGTCGAACGGAACCGCCGCATCGTCGAGTCGATCGTGGGCCTACCGGGCGACTGGCCGGTCCTGCTCTTCGCGACCTCGGTGGAGAACGCGAGGGCGCTTGCCGCACAATTGACTTACGCGGGCGTCAGCGCCGTCGCAGTCAGTAGTGAGACGGAGGCGGCGGCTCGACGCCACTACGTCGAGCAGTTCCAGAGTGGCGACCTCAGAGTCATCACGAACTACCGCGTACTCGCCCAGGGCTTCGACGCGCCCGCTGTGCGGGCCGTGTACGTCACTCGACCCACCTTCAGCCCGAACCTCTACCAACAGATGATCGGGCGAGGCCTCCGGGGTCCGCGCAACGGCGGGTCCGAGCAAGTGCGGATCGTCAACGTGCGGGACAACCTTCATCAGTACGGCGACAAACTTGCCTTCTACGACTTCGAGCACTTGTGGGCCGACGGCGACGGCGACGGCGACGGCGACGGCCAGGCCCCCGTCACAGAGCACTCGTACGAGGGCGTACCGGAGCACCCCGATGTGTCAGCAGCCCAGGATCAGGACGGCGACCCGTCCTCCCCTGGCGCGGGCGACGCGCCTTGAGCCGACCCGACGGCGATGCCCTCGATGCCTCCCAGCGTGCGGCGGTTCAGGTTCCGGCCAACACTCGGCAGATCGTGCTTGCCGGGCCGGGGTCCGGCAAGACGGAGGTGGTCGCTGCGCTGCTCCGCCACCTCACTGAAGAGGAGGGTCTCTCTGCCACGGACGAGCTGCTCGTCATCAGCTTCTCTCGAGCCGCCGTAGCCGCGGTCCAGCGACGGACCGCATCAGAGCAGGCGCCGCCGGTCACCGTGCGCACCCTGGATGCTCTGGCCGGCCGGCTCCTGGACGAGCTCGACGACTCCGATGCCTGGCGGTCGCTGTCCTTCGACCGTCGCATCGAACGCGCGACAGCACTCTTGAGGGACACGGAGTCGGATGAGCTCGAGATGATCGAGCACCTGGTGGTGGACGAGGTGCAGGACGTCGTCGGCCTCCGGGCCGAGTTCCTGCTCGAGATCATCAGCGCGCTTGGCGAGGGTGCAGGCTTCACGCTGCTCGGCGACCCCATGCAGGCCGTCTACGACTTCCAACTGACCGCTCGCAACGACATGACCAGCAGTCAGTTGCTCGAGCGAGTCCGCACGCAAGGCCGCGTGGTCGAACGCCGGCTGACCGGTCAGTACCGGGCCAGGACGCCGGAAGTGACCCGCATCCTCGGCATGGGCGCGGAGCTCTTGACGTTGGCAAGTGCGGACATCCGTGCGGACAGCGTGGCCCAGGTCCTCTCGCGACTGCTCACAGCCGGCGCCCTCGAGGATGCCGCCCGACCGATGCAGCGGTGGCCCGGCACGACCGCGGTCCTCTGTCGCACCAACGGCGAGGCGCTCGTCGCCACCGCCGTCCTCCGGGCGGCCGGACTGCCCGTCTTCCTCCAGCGGGCGGCGCAGGACCCGGCCGCCTCACCGCTGCTCGCGAGACTGCTGGGCGACGCGCCCAGCGACAGAGTCCGCCGGGACGACGTCCGGCAACGGGCACGGGCACTCCAGGTAGAAGAGCCTGACCGGCTGGTGCTCCTGCTGAGCGACCTCGCGGCCAGCCGGGGAGCCGACATAGACATCCCGACGGTGGCGCGGCGCGTCGCTGCGCGCGTCGTCCCGATCG
>JASLAA010000249.1 GCA_030147325.1 Arthrobacter sp.
GTCCTCGGCCGTCATGACGTTGAGGCAGTGCAGGTACAGGGTCGACGTCGAGCGGTCAACCTCGAGCACCAGCGAGCCCGGGATGAGCGACAGGGCGTGGCCCGTGGCGGTCACGAGGAAGTCGGAGTGGCTCCGCAGCTCGACCGCGACGACGGCGTTCCGCAGCCTCGGTCCGCGGGTGAGCGCCAGCCAGAACACCCCGAAGCTGGCGGCGACGAGCTGGAGGAGGAACCGGCCGATGAACGGAACCAGCCAGAGCACATTGAAGCGGCCCGTCAGTTCGACCGGTGGAAGGTAGAAGAAGTTCACGACGGCGTAGGCGATGATCGCTCCGAAGACGAGGTTGCCCGGGCCGAAATCCTGCCACAGGGCACCCCAGACGAGGACGAGCCAGATGACGAGCGGAAGCTCGGTGACGAGTGGGATGTGCTGGCGGCTCATCCGTCCGCCCCCACTCCGAGAACTGCCTCGATGTACGGCGTGCGGTCGAGCATCTCCTGCGCCGCACCGTCGCTGAGCTCGAAGAGCGGGCCTGCCAGGAAGGTCAGCCCGAGGCCCAGGGCCACGAGCCCGATCGTCGGACCGGTCATGGTCCGCGGCAGCAGGGTCACGGGGTCCTTGCCTGCGAAGCGGCCCGAGTCCTCGTCCGTCACGTGCCTCGACGTGCCCACACTCGATCCGTCTGCCTTGCTGGCCAGCAGGATCGGATCAGGGTCCTCGGCGTCGGACGGGCTGCGCCAGAACGCCCGGTTCCAGACCCGGGCCATGACCAGGAGTGTCAGCAGGCTCGTGGCCACTCCCCCTGCCACCAGGAGGTAGGCCAGGGGCGTGCCGAGCTCCACGCCCGCCTGGATCAGGCCCAGCTTCCCGAGGAAGCCCGAGAACGGCGGTATGCCGGCGAGGTTCATGGCCGGGAGGAAGAACAGGATGCCGAGCAGCGGCGACAGTCTCGCCAGCCCGCCCAGGCGGTCGACGTTGGCCGTTCCTCCGCGGCGCTCGATCAGCCCCGTGACGAGGAACAGGCTGGTCTGGACGGTGATGTGGTGCGCCACGTAGTAGACGGCCGCCCCCAGGCCGATCCGCGTGGAGATCGCCAGCCCGAAGACCATGTAGCCGATGTGGCTGACCAGGGTGAAGGAGAGCAGCCTCTTGATGTCCGACTGCGCGAGGGCACCGAGGATCCCCACGAGCATCGTCAGCAGCGCGACGACCATCAGCAGGGAGTTGATGCGGTCCCCCGGGAAGAGCAGGGTCTCCACGCGCACCATCGCGTAGACACCCACTTTGGTCAGCAACCCCGCGAACACCGCGGTCACGGGTGCGGGTGCTGTCGGATAGGAATCCGGGAGCCAGAAGGAGAGCGGGAAGACGGCGGCCTTGATCCCGAAGGCCACGAGCAGCATCAGGTGCAGCACCATCTGTGTGGCAGGGTCGACGTCCTCGAGCTTCACGGCGAGATCGGCCATGTTGATCGTGCCCGTCGCCCCGTAGATCATCCCGATCGCGATGAGGAACAGCATCGAGGAGACCACGCTGACGACGACGTAGGTGACACCCGCCCGGATGCGGGGGGCCGTACCGCCGAGCGTCATGAGGACGTAGCTCGCGGTCAGCAGGATCTCGAAGCCCACGTACAGATTGAACAGGTCTCCCGTGAGGAAGGCGTTGGACACTCCCGCCACGAGGATCAGGTAGGTCGGATGGAAGATCGACACCGGACCGTCCTCGTCACCGTCGGCCATGCCCTGCCCTGCGGCGTAGATCAGGACCGCGAGGCTGACGGCCGAGGAGATGACGAGCATGAGCGCCGAGAACTGGTCCACGACGAGCACGATCCCGAACGGCGCGTCCCAGCCTCCGAGCCTCACCGCGTGCGTTCCCGTCGACGGCGCGGCGACCAGCATCACCACTTCGATGAGCAGGGTGATGCTGAGCGTCGAGATGCTCACCGCCCGCTGCGCGCGCGAATGCCGGATGAGGATGAAGGTGACGGCCGCGCCGAGGAACGGCAGGACGACGGCGAGCGGCGCCAGGTCGGCGGCGATCACAGGTCCTCCCCCGCGCGGGGTGCCCGTGCTGCATGCCGGTCGCCGCTGGAGGGCCCACCGATGTCGACGGCATCCCCGTCGTCGTCGTGCCCGTTCCGCAGTGCGTTCCGGCCGCCGTCGGACTCGTCGTCGAAGAAGTCGGAGGTCTCGGCGAGGACGTCCGCGTCGTCCTCCCAGTCGTAACTGCTCTGACCGGCGACGCGGCGATCCTCGGGATCGTCCTGCACGTCGTCCTCGCGACCCAGCACCCAGGACCGGTAGATGATGCCGAGCACGAAGGCGGTCACGGCGAAGGTGATGACGATCGCCGTGAGGATCAGGGCCTGCGGAAGGCTGTCCGTGTACTCCTCCGCCGGCGTCCCCGAGACGTAGAGGGGCGATTTTCCACTGCGCCCGCTGGTGGCCAGGATCAGGATGTTCGCCCCGTTCCCGAGCAGGATCAGCCCGAGGAGCACGCGGGTCAGGCTGCGTTCGAGCAGCAGGTAGATCCCTGCAGCGAAGAAGGCGGCCATGAGCACGATCAGCGTGATGTTGACGGTCATGGGCGGACTCCCTCGGTGGTGGGCGGAACGAGGGCGTCCGGGCCGGTCTCTTCCTCGATCGGCCGGCCCGTCTCGCTGCGCTCGTCGATCTCCGAGCCGAGGCTCCGCAGGACGTCCAGCACGAGGCCGACGACGATGATGTAGACACCGATGTCGAAGATGGTCGAGGTCACGAACTTCACGTCGCCGAACACCGGCAGCCAGAACTCCAGGACGTAGCTCTCGAGGATGGCCCCGCCGACGAACAGCGGTGCCGCGGCCGTCAGCGAGACGATCGCGAGACCGACGCCCAGCAGGGTGCCCGCGCTGACGGGACTCGCCTCGGCGAGCTCGAAGCGACCGCCCGCCAGGTAACGCACCGCGAGCGCCAGGCCCGCCATCAGGCCGCCGGCGAATCCGCCGCCGGGGAGGTTGTGGCCGGCGATGAGGAGGTAGATCGACAGCACGATCATGGTGTGGAACAAGAGCCGGGTGATGACCTCGAAGATGATCGACCGGCGCTCGGGCGCGAGCGTCCGGCCGGCGACGAGCCATGGGTCGCGGGAGACATCCGCGAAACGCGCGGCCAGGAGGCGTGCGGCACCCTCACGGCCTCCCGCGTTGAGCGGCTCCTGCCCGCGGTCCACGGATCCGTCCTCGACGTCGTCCGCCCGGCGCCGCTTGTCCCCGCGGCCGCGGATGAAGATGAGGCTCGCGATGCCGGTCGCGGCAATGGCCAGCACGGTGATCTCCCCGAAGGTGTCCCAGGCCCGGATGTCGACGAGCAGGACGTTGACGGCGTTCGCGCCGCCGCCGTCGTCGTAGGCGAGCTCGGGGTAGGAGAGGGAGATCGGAGCGGCGGTCCTCGACGCC
>JASLAA010000048.1 GCA_030147325.1 Arthrobacter sp.
CGAGGGGATCGCCGAGCTCTCCTTCACCATCGAGTGCGCAGGACACCCCCGCGTCAGACGACCCGGCAGCCCCTCGCCGCCCAGGTCCCCGGCGCACTGCTCGGGCAGCTGCTCGACGGCCGGCGGAAACCGGACGAGGTACTCAATCTCGTGTATCTCGCCCGGGACTTCGGGGTCAGCCAGACGCCGCTGCGAGAAGCGCTTGCCAGGCTCGAATCCACGGGACTGGTGGTCCGGGAGGCCCACAAGGGGTACCGGGTGGCACCCCTGTTCAGCATGGAGGACCTCCGGAAGATCATGGACGCCCGCCTGGTGCTCGAGCCGGCCCTCGCCTACGAGGCGGCATTGCGCGTGACCCCGGAGTTCCTCGACCGCCTGGCCGAGACCATTGACCACCTGGAAGCGGGCGCCCACCTCCCGGGCAGCCCACCGGTCACGAGCTTCCTCAGGGCGGACGAGCAGTTCCACGCGGCGATCGCCCACCAGGCCGACAATGCGTTCCTCGAGGACGCGTGGAGATCGTTCGGTGGCCAGGCGCAGCGGTTCCGGCTGTACGCCAGGACCAGCTCGACGGCACCGACAACCACCGCGGCCGAGCACCGAGCGGTCCTCGACGCCCTGGCCAGGCGCGATGCGGAAGGTGCTTCCGCCGCCATCCGGGCCCACATCGAGAACGCCAAGGTCCGCGCCCTGCAGGACCGCCGGGCGGTCGCAGCAGAGGACTGAGAGCGGGAGGTGCACGGAGGACGTGCGTGCCGCGCCCCTACCCGAGCGGTGTGAGGATCATGGCGGTTCCGGCCCTGCCGCAGATCCCGCGAAGATGCTCCAGGAGGCTCTCCGGGATCGGGATGCCGTTCTGGCCGCGGTCTGCGCGCGCGAGGGCTTCGGGGTCGCCGGGCAGGACGACGTCGGGCTCGTCCCGCATCAGAAGGCGGACGAGGTCGTCGACGTAACGCGCGGTCTCCCCACCCTCCGTTCCACTCGTCGGGTCGATCACCAGGACGAAGTGCCCGAGGTTGTCGCTGTCGCCGTCGGCGAGCGGGAGCGCGGCCCCCGAGAACGCCGCACTGAGCACCTGGACCATCAGGCTGAGCCCGAATCCCTTGTGCCCGCCGGTCTCGGAGCTGGAGCCGCCGAGCGGGCTGAGCGTCCCCTCCTGCGTGGTCAGCAGGGAGTAGGCGAGGGCGGCATCGGTCACAGGATTACCGAGCCGGTCTTCGACCCAGCCCGGGGGCAGGTCCCGTCCGCTCAGCGCGTACGCCTTCACCTTGTTCATCGCGACGACGCTCGTGGACATGTCCACCACGAGCTCCCCTCCGCCTGCCCGGGGGGCGGCGAAGGCGATCGGGTTCGTCCCGAGGATCGGCGTCGTGCCTCCGAGCGCTGCCACCACGGGGGCCCGTGTGGTCGTCGTCATGATGGCGACCAGACCGCGCTGCGCGGCGCTCCGGACGTAGTAGCCGAGAGCTCCCAGATGGTGCGAGTTGCCCACGGCCACCGCCCCGATCCCGCAGGCGGCGGCCTTCCGGATGGCCAGTTCCACGGCATGGAGGCCCGCCGGATGCCCCAGTCCGGCACCGGCGTCGACGACGGCGAATGCCGGGACGTCGCGCACCACCCGGGGGACGGCGTCGAGCTTCAGGCGGTTCTCCGACCGGAGCTTCTCGTACAGCATCAGCATCGAGACGCCATGGGAATCGATGCCGGCGAGATCGGTCTGCACCATCACCGTCGCCGTAGCGGCCGCGGACCCACCCGGCATCCCCCAGGCGCGAAGAACCGCGACGATCTGCTCGTGCAACTGGACGGCGTCGAAGCGCCGCGTCTCCTCCTCGCTCACCGGTTCCGCTCCTCCAGCTCGTCGGCGATGCGCCGGCCGATCTCCAGCGCGGCGGTCGCGGCCGGCGATGGTGCGTTGAGCACGTGGATCTGGCGGGGCGCCCTGTCGAAGTAGAAATCGTCGACGAGGTCGCCGTTCCTGCGCATCGCCTGCGCGCGGACTCCCGCATGGGTCGGCACGAGGCTGTCGTCGCCGAGTTCGGGGACAAGCTCCCGGAGGCTTGCCAGGAACTTCTTCCGGGACAGGGAACGTGCGACCTCGGAGAGCCCTACCTTCCAGAATCTCGCGCCGAGCTTCCAGAGTCCGGGCCACGCTGCACTTTCCAGGACGTCCCGTGGGTTGATCGTGAGCCAGGTGTAACCCTCACGCGCCAGGGCGAAGACGGCATTGGGCCCTGCATGCACCCCGCCGCCGATCATCTTCGTCAGATGGACGCCGAGGAAGGGGAAACTAGGGTCCGGTACCGGATAGATGAGGCCGCGGACCAGGTGGGACTGGTCCGGAGTGAGTTCGAAGTACTCGCCCCGGAACGGGATGATCCGCACCTCGGGGGTGAGGCCGGCCAACCGGGCGATGCGGTCACTGTGCAGGCCGGCGCAGTTGATGAGCTCATCGGCGGAGATCTCCCCGGTGGTGGTGGAGACGGTCACGGATCCGCCACCGGTTGATATGCCTACGACCTCCGTCCCCAGGCGGACCTCACCCCCGGCCTCGTGGACGAGCCGTCCCAGCACGTCGCAGATTCCCCGGTAATCGACGATTCCCGTGGAATCGACCCGGAGTGCTGCCACGCAGGCGACATGGGGCTCGTAGCCGCGGGCCTCTTCGGGGGAGATCATCCGGCAGGGCACTCCGTTCGCGAGGCCTCGGCGGTGGAGCTCCTCGAGCGCCGGAACCTGGTCCTGCCGGGTAGCGACCACCAGCTTCCCGCAGATATCCACCGCCACCCCGTGGTCCTCGGCGAACCGGCGCATCGACTGCGCGCCCGCGGTTCCGAGGGTCGCCTTCAGGCTCCCCGGCGTGTAGTACAGCCCGGAATGGATGACGCCCGAGTTGTTCCCGGTCTGGTGGTCCGCCAGCCGGGGCTCCTTGTCGACCACTGTCACCCTGTAGCCTCGCAGCCCCAACTCGTGTGCGGTGGCCAATCCGACGATCCCGGCACCCACGACCACTACGGAGCTCTTCATCTGCATGTTCCTCGTCTGACATCTTTGTCGTATGAAACTGCGAACCTCCCACAACTCTATATCTTCGGCGTCAACAATATAGAGTCAATGCCGAACGAGGTCCGCCACGTCGGGAAGCCCGACCCGACGAACCCACCGGAAGGACGTACCCGTGTCATCTCCCCCGAGCGGCCCGGACCTCCACCTGCTGAGTTCCCTCGTCGTCCGCAAGGCGCTGGACGACGTCGTCCTCCCTGCCTTCGAGCTGGCCTCCGGCCTGTCGGTCCGGGCCGAGTATCTCCCGACGACGATCCTCCTCGAGAAGCTCGACGCCGGCGCCGAACCGGATGTGCTGATCGGGACCCGGCAGGCGCTGCTCGACCTCGAGGCGGCGGGCGTTCTCGCCCGAGGGAGTGCGGTGCCGCTGGTGAAGTCAGCGCTCGGGCTCGGCGTGGTCCAGGGCGCCGAGCCTCCGTCGATGGCGACCGGGAGCGACCTCGTCGCCACCCTGCTCGGCGCCCGGTCCGTTGCCTTCTCACGGGCCGGGCAGAGCGGGATCTTCTTCCAGGAGCTGCTCCACCGACTCGGCATCGCGGAGCAGGTGCTCGCGCGTGCCACGGCCCTCGATTCGGGCTTCACGGGCACCGCCCTGACGGACGGCCGCGCCGATCTCGCCCTGCAGCAGGTGAGCGAACTGCTGTTCGTGGACGGCGTCGGCACTGTTGTTCCCCTGCCGGAGGAATTCCAGCAGCACACCGACTTCTTCCTCGCCCCCGGGCCCGGCGCGGCAGCCAAGGCCACCGCGCGACGCCTCGTCGAGCACCTGACGGACCTCCCGGCGCGCAAGGCCTATCAGGCGACCGGCCTGCAGGACATCGGCGCGTGATCCCGGCCCCCGGCCGGCAGGGGCGGATTCGGGGTGGCTATCGTGCGAGGGCGCGGACGAGCTCCTCCGAGGAGAGCCTGCGCTCCCCGACGTAGTACAGGACAGCGTCCCTGGGCAGGCGCGTGTCCCAGCCAGGGTTGATGACGGCCCCTTCGTGCTGCACCGCGAGCACCGTGGTGGTGAAGTTCCGCCCCATGGCTTCCTGGACCTGCCCGAAACTGATGTGTGAAAGCGTCTCGGGGAGGCGGGTGCTGTACGTGTTCCGCCCGCCGTGGCTCATGAGGTCCGCGTAGACGACCGCGATGCCGGGATCCTGCAGCTCCTCGGTGGCGAGGCGTGGTGAATGCCATTGGACACAGCGGACGTCGGCGGCGATATAGGAGAAGCTGCGGGCCCGGCTCATGTCGCGCAGCGTGACGACCGTGTGCGCCTCGGGGTTCACGTGCATCACGGCCACGGTGATCGCGAGCGCTTCGTTGTCATCGCGGGCATCGATGAGCAGTCGCGCAGCCCGGTGCACCCCGGCACGCCGCAGCACGCTCTCCTCGGCGAGATCTCCCCGGACGAAATCGAGACCGGGTTGCTCGGGCATCGGGTTCTCGGTGACGTCGGACCAGGCGCAGAGAGCGATCGAGCGGGCATCGTCGTCGATCATCTCGCGGATCAGCCGTTCCGTCCGTCCGGGCGTGTAGCCCACGATGACGAGGTGGTCCGACATGTCGACGGTCCGGTGGCCCTTCATGCGATGTCCCCTTGCAGTCTCGATCGCCGTGGCGATCCGTGTGAACAGGGTGGTCAGCGTGACGATGCCGCCGACGATGACGTAGACCCCGACGACGCGACCGCCGACCGAGGTCGGGAAGAAGTCGCCGTATCCGACCGTGGCGGCGGTGACCAGGAACCACCACCAGTAGTTCTCCACGGAGGTGATGGTGTTGTCGGACGGCTCCGCCCACGCCATGAGGGGCCAGCTGGTGAAGAACACCACGAGGATGATGAGTGCCGGAAGGGCCCAGATACGCGAACGCCCGAGGCCGCGGAACAGGCGGATCAGTACGAACGGCACCGGGCGTTCCCTTCGACCTCATGAGACGACACCGGTCGACCATACCCTCCCGCAGCGGCTCCGGAACGGCACCCGGGTGTGTCCCCGCGGGTAGGACCTGGACGACCGGGTGCTGGTCCGCCACACGGCAGCAGCCACCCACTCCCGATGGAGTGGGTGGCTGCCTGTGATGACCCCGTCCTGGCCTACAGGGCGGTGTTATCCGCCGCGTCGGTGCCGGCGGAACAGTCCGTGGCTGCTCAGAGCGCTCCGCCTGTGGTGCGGTTCTTGTCCAGCAGCGGATCGTCCAGAGTGTCGGCGGAGCCGGTCTCCCGGGTGAGGGCGGTGTCGGTGTCCTCCGTCGGCAGGAGGGCATCCTTCGTGCTGGGAGACAGCTCGCCCTCCCCGCTCGTGTACACCACCGGTGCTCCGTCGTCGACGGGCGTGAGCGTGACGTCGGCTTCCGTCGTCGTGTCGTCGTGATCCTTCTTGCCGGCGGCGACCCCGACGGCTGCAGCTGCGGCAGCGAGCCCGATACCGGCAGCGACCTTGCCCGAGATCCCCGCCTTGCCGCCATCTCCACGGGAAGCGGCAGCAGCCTCGACGCCGGGCTCACCGGTATCGATGCCGGTTCCGACCGTCCCGCGCCACGCTCCTGTGGCGTACCCCTCGTCCTCGATGAACGCCTTGAAGCGGTTGAGGTCCCCCTCGGCCTGGTTCTCGACGACGTTGAGCTTGTCGCCGATCTTCTCGACCAGGCCCTCGGGCTCGTACTCGAGGACGAGGTGAACCTGTGTCTGTCCGCCGCCTACGTCCTCGAAGGACACCGAGCCGGCGTTCGTTGCACCTTCGGTCGCCGCCCACGACACCTTCGTGTCCGGCACCTGCTCCAGGATGGTCGCGTCCCACTGCCGGCGGACGCCGCCGATCTCCACGACCCAGTTCATGCGCTCGTCATCGAGCTGCGTGACGGACTTGACGCCACCCATGAAATGGGGGAATTCTTCGAACTGGGTCCACTGGTTGTAGGCGATACTGACCGGGACGTTGACCAGGATGCTCTTCTCGACCTTCGTGCTCATGGCGTCTCCTTCGGGTTGGGACGAACTGCGTCTGGCGGGATGAATAGCAACTCGTGCGATTCATCAGCCTGCTTAGTATATCGCGGGTACGCATTCTGCGCTCGGGCGGCCTTTTTCAGCCCCGATGCACGGGCCGACAACTCAGCTGACCGCCTTCGCCACCAGGCGGCGCAACTCCTCCTCCACCGCGCCGTTCCACGCGGTGACGGAGAAGGCGTTGGGCCAGAACACGCCGTCGTCCAGGTTCGCGGCGTCGTTGAAGCCGATCGTCGAGTAGTGCGAGTCGAACTTCGCCGCAGCCTGGAAGAACGTCACCACCTTTCCGTCGCGCGCATAGGCCGGCATGCCGTACCAGGTCTTGGGCTCGAGGTCCGGGGCGACGGCGGACACCAGCGCATGGTAGTTCTCCGCGATCTCGCGATCGGGCTGCGGCAACTCGGCGATCTTGTCCTGGATCGCCTTCTCCCCCGCAGCCCGGCTCTTGCCGCGCTTCGCCTCCGCGCGCATCTCCGCGGTCCGCTCCTTCATGGCCGCGCGCTCCTGCTCGGTGAACCCCTCTGTCGTGTCGGTCTGGCGTGCCATGATCCGCCTCCCTCGAAGTGGTCCGCGGGTCGATGCCCGGCGGTGTTCCCACCCTAGGGACGCCGCCGCGGCGTGGGTAGGGCCGGCGGTACCCGAACGGGGCCCGAGTACCGCCGCCGATAGCACCCGGAGCGCCTCCTGGCGACACGGCGGGGATTCCTGCACGACGCCGCCCCCTGACGGTTGATCCACAGTAGGCTTACGATGCCGGGTGCGATGGGCGGGCGATGCTTCACCAGAAGCCGCCCCGTCGTCCCGGCAGGTCTCACCGTACTCAGCGGACTACCCGCGCCACCGTCGGCAGCCGACGATTCTCGGCGCCGATGCACCGCACACCTGAAGGGGAAACATCCATGACCACCGCCAACACGCCCGCGTGGGGCGTGTTGGCGG
>JASLAA010000020.1 GCA_030147325.1 Arthrobacter sp.
CTGATTCCCGGGAACCTCCTGGTCGACGACGATCGACTCGTCGGTGTCCTGGACGGAGGAGGGTTCGCGCCGGCTGACCCGTCACTCGATCTCGTCGCGGCATGGCACCTGCTCGACGCCGAGCGGCGGGCCCTGTTCCGCAGTCGCCTGGCCTGCGGCGAGCTGGAGTGGTGGCGCGGTGCGGCATGGGCGTTCCAACAGGCGATGGGCCTGGTGTGGTACTACCGCGTGTCCAGCCCCCGCATGAGTGAATTGGGGCGAACTACGCTCGCGCGGATCCTCCGAGATCCCAGCGCCGTCCCCGGAGTGCGCGGGGATCGGTGAGACCCCCGCGACGAGCGGATGTTCCTGGTCCCTCCCCGAGGGGTCAGGCGACCGTCAGCTCACCCATCCGTCCCCAACCCTCGGCTGTGATGCGCTCACTGATGATCTCCGGAGTCTCGACGAGCGCCTGGGGCATGTCCTCCATCGCCTGGGAGAAGTGGCTGCTGTTCACGTGGGCCTCGGCGGCGTCGTCCTGGAAGGCCTCGACGAGCACGAATCGGTTCGGGTCCTCGACGCTGCGGGACCAGTCGAACCAGAGGTTGCCCGGCTCCTGCCGGGTCGCCTCGGTGAAGTCCCGGGTCAGATCGATCCAACGCTCGCTCCACTCGGGCTTCACGTTGAACTTGACGACGATGAAGATCATGGGATGGTGCCTTCCTCATGGGATGTAGCGCTCGGTACCCGTCCAACCTATAAGCTCGCGCCTGACCGTGCACGCCGGGAAGGGCTATGTGGACGCGCGCCCTCCGTGCTGCGAGGCTCGGGGGCCGGATGAAGGAGGGCGCATGGACTGGCATGTGCTGTTGCAGGCCGGTGGAGCGGCCCTGGTCGCCTATGTGCTCCTGCTGGGGTGCCTCGCCTGCTATGCGAGGCGTCACCCGCAGGTCCTGTCGGTGACCGACGCGGTGCACCTCGGACCGGAGCTGCTGCGGCTCCTCCGTCGTCTCGTTGCAGACCGGACAGTACCGGCGCGGGCACGAGTGATGCCGGCCGCTCTCGTGGCATATCTCCTCCTGCCGATCGACCTCGTCCCGGACTTCCTTCCCGTGATCGGCTACGCGGATGACGTCATCCTGATCGCCGTCGTCCTGCGCGCCGTGATCAGGAGCGCGGGCCCGGAGGTCCTGGACCGGCACTGGTCGGGGTCCGCCGGTGGCCTTCGAGCCCTGCGGATGCTCGCCGGGCTCAGGGAGCCGGAGGAGCGTACAGCGGATCGCAATACGGCGTAACGCAACGACATGTGCCGCATTTGTTCGGGCGTAGTCTCCTCCGCATGCAGAACAGCACGGGATCGATCCCCACCCTTGACCTCAGTACCGCTCGTTCCGCCGATGGCTCCTTCAACCCCGGCTTCATCGACGAGCTGCGCAACGCCGCCCACACCGTCGGCTTCTTCCACGTCGTCAACTACGGCGCCGCCTCCGGGCAGGTCGACGACCTGTTCTCCGTGACGCGCCGCTTCTTCGAGCTGCCGCTCGAGGAACGCCTCCGGATCCACAACCGGACGTCGCCGCACTTCCGCGGATATGCGGGTCTCGGCACCGAGATCACCCGCGGACGGCCGGATTCCCGGGAGCAGATCGACTTCTCCCCCGAACGCGAGTCGCTGCGGGACTACCCGGACGATCAGCCCTACTGGCTGCTCCAGGGCCCGAACCTCTGGCCCCGGGAGGCACTGCCCGAACTCGAGGAACAGGCCATGGCCTGGGCCGCCCTGATGTCCGCGGTGGGCGCCGAACTGCTGTCCGCCATCGCCGTGGCGCTCCATCTGCCGGAGGACTACTTCACGGAGCCGTTCGAGGGAACCCCTGCCTGGATGGCGAAGCTCGTGCACTATGTCGGCGGTGTCGTCGAGGGCGCCGGCTCGCAGGGCGTCGGCTCCCACGCGGACTACGGGTTCGTGACCCTGCTGCTGCAGGACGAGGTGGGTGGGCTCGAGGTCCTGCCGCACAGTGCCACCGAATGGGTACCTGTCACTCCGATCCCCGGAGCGCTCGTGGTCAACCTGGGCGAGATGCTCGAAGTGGCCACGGAAGGCTACCTCGCAGCGACGATCCACCGCGTGACGGCTCCCGCACCCGGCGTCGACCGCTATGCCGTCCCCTTCTTCTGGTCGCCGCGCCTGGACGCCGTGATCGAGCCCGTGCCGCTCACCGACGAGCTGAAGGCCGCTGCCCGCGGCATCTCGGACGACCCCGAGAACCCGATGCTGTCCACCTACGGGTCCAACGTCCTCAAGGGCCGCCTCCGCGCCCACCCGGACGTCACCGAGCTGCACCACCCCGAGCTCGCCGGGAAGTAGTTCCGCGTACGACGGCGGCGGCACCCGGGCGGGTGCCGCCGTCGTCGTTCCTGGCGTCGGGGGCGCGTGATCCCGACGCCCGCACACCGGATCGGACGCTTTGTAAAGACCCGCCACGACGGTCGCTGCTGCTATTGCGGCGGGCGATGGCGGGACAGGATGAGGACCGAGGGCTCATCCCGCTCAGCACCAGGTGGAGCATCCATCACGCGGGGACGTCGCCGACTGCGACGGAGCGTTCGAGTTCCACCTGATGCGGGTCCGCTGAGGGATCCGTTCCCATCGAAGTGAAGGATTCAGACCGATGAACAAGAAGACCCTCCTCGCAATACCAGCCCTCGCCATCGGCGTCGTCGCCATGGCGGGTTCGCCGGCGATGGCCGCCGACGGCACGTACTCGTCCACCCTCGGCCAGCTGAACGGCACCACCGGTACCGGCACGGTGACGCTCGATGTCGTCGGAGATCAGGGAACCATCAACCTGCAGGTCTCCGGCCTCGCCCAGACCTTCATGGACGCCCCGTACCCCCACGTGCAGCACATCCACGGCGGATCGGCCGGAGTCTGCCCGACTCCCGCGAACGACACCAACGGCGACGGCATCGTCAGCGTCACCGAGAGCGCTCCCGCGTACGGCGACATCGTCTCGACGATCACCACCTCCGGACCGACGACGCCTGCCGAGGCACTGAACACGGCGCTCGGTGGCCAGGGTGGTAGCTACACCATCCAGCGCACGTTCACCGTCGACCCGGCGACGATGGCGGCGCTCGACAACGGTACGGCGGTGTTCAACGTGCACGGTCTCGATCCCGCGACCACACCTGCTACCGCGGAGGCCTTCAACGCACCGAGCGACCTGACTCCGAACCTGCCCCTGGGAGCGACGTCCCCGGCGCTCTGCGGCACCCTGGTGAAGCACCAGATGGGCGCGATGCCGTCCGGCGGCGCCGACACGGGTGTGGCGACGGAGACGACCGCCGGCACCACCGGCATGATCGCCCTCGGCGGCGGGCTGCTGCTCGCGGCGGCTGCCGGTGGCACGTACGCCGTGCGCCGCAGCTCAGCGAAGGCGTAACCGCGCCGCACCCCGCGGCCGGCAGCCGTCGTGGACACGGTCGACGTGCCTACGACGGCTGCTCGCCACGGGTTGCCGATGCGCTCCTCGGGGGAGATGCAGCGCCTTCGCCGTCGACCCAGCGGATGCGGATGGGACCACGGGCATCGGGCTCGACCCGTTCGCCGTGCTGCGTGACGTCGACGCGACCCGACGCCGCAAGCTCGAAGGCGATCCGATGCGCCGCGGGCATCAGGTCGCGCCACGCAGCACCGCCGATGCTCCGGGCCGCATCCGACGGGCACAAGGTCTTCGCACTGCCCCGCTGCTCGGCGATCCGCAGGATCTCGGCCGTGAGCGTCGCCTCCGCGGGACCGTCCCCGGACGGAGCGTGCAGGTCACTCACCCGCGGGACCCTGCGCGTCACGGGAGGCGTGGCTGCGGGGATCACCGTTCGCGGCGGGCTTGCGGATCGCGCTGTCCGGCCGCTTCGGGTGCAGGGCGTCGAGTTCGCGCAGAGCGGCTGTCCAGCGTTCGGTCCGCTCGGCCTCGGACTGCTCCCACCAGGGCTTGCCCCGCTCCCCCAGTCCTTCCTTGGCGAGCTGCACCGTGCGCCGCGCGCGGGGCAGCGCCCCGCCGTCGTCGCCCTTGGCGCTGTTCCGCACGGCGGATCGGCCGCGTCCCAGATGGGACATGAGCCGGTCCCGCACCTCGGCCGGCAGGGACGGGTCGGTCTTCCGCCAGCGGCGTCCGCTGTGCAGGAAGAAGCGCTCGTCGTCGGTCGTCCCGCGTAGATCGGTCATGGATCCTCAGCCCTGCGAACCGGGAGGGCCGACGAGGAGCAGCACCGTGAAGACCACCGAGATCCCGACGAGTGCCACGAGCAGTGCGACGAGCGGCGCCCGCAGCACCCAGGCCTGCAGTCGCTCGAGCGGGGTGGACGGCGATGCGGCACCGGGGGCGAGCCGCCAGGAACCCGACAGCTGCCCGCGGCGCTCGATCCACCGCTCGTAGGGCACGGTGGCGAAGGGGATGATCGCCGAGGCGAGGCCGAGCAGCCCTGTCAGCACCGACCAGCGCTGGTTGATCCAGATGAACACGGTGACCGCCACGAAGCACAGGAAGACGAAGCCGTGCACCGCTCCCGCCGGCGGGACGAGCGCCTCCGTGGTGCGCGTGACGTACTTGAGGAACATGCCCAGCAGGAGGAAGGCCCAGGTCACCGCCTCCGCCACGGCAACGGTGCGGAAAAGCGTGCGGGGGTTCATGGCGCTCCTGGTGATCGGTCGGGATGTCCAATTCTTCCATCCCTGCCGGAGGCCTCGTACCGGGCCGCACCGGAACCTGGTTACGCACTCCGGGCGCCGAGCCAGCAGACTGTCCTCATGGAGCGGACGCGTGTGAAGGACTGGCTGATCGGTGCCCTCGGGATGGTCCTGCTCCTGGGGATCGCTGCCGTGATCCTCTGGTGGGCGGCGAGCAGCCCGGTCGGCGGAAAGGCGGAAACTGCGCCGCCCGCCGCCGACAACGGGCGCCTCCAGGGACCGGAGGCTCCTGCCGACCTGCGGGACGACGAGGTGTGGCTCGCCGACGTCGTCCTGGACGCCGGGACGGTGGTGACCGGTGACTCGCTGCTCCGCGACGTCCGGGCCGTCGGACAGGACGTCGTGACGGGACCGGACGGATCGGTCGCCGGCCGGCTGACCGTGGACGCGACCGTGCCGTTCGAGGTGGTGGCCGCCCAGCTCGGAGGTGGAACGACGGTGCGCGCCGCCGACGACGGACAGGCGACCGTGACCCGCACCGTCGAGGTCCTCGGGCGTGAGCTGCCGGTCGAAGCGACGGGCACGGTCGACGTCGAGGGCGGCAGGCTCGTCGTCGAGCCCCGGTCGATCGACATCGGCGGACCGGACTTCCTGTCCGATTCCCTCGCTGCCGCAGTGCGCCGGCTCGTGTCCATCGAACACGACATCGAGGGCCTGCCCGGGGGCCTGGTGCTGCAGGAGGTCTCCGTGCAGGGCGACGGCTTCCGCGCCGGGCTCCTGGGCACGGACGTCGAGCTGGGTTCCTGACTCCGGCCGCTCCTGCCCGCCCGGGGCTCGCCGGAGGTTCCACCGTCGTCGGGGCATGATGGACTGACGTTGTCCCCGCGGCACCACGGAAGGCCCGCCTCATGTTCCTGCTCGATAGCGACAGCGGCGCGTCCCTGGGCCCCGCGGATGGAGCGGCGGCGGATCTGGTGTACTCCGCGACCGATCTGGTGACCGCGTCGGAGTGCGAATACCGCCTCCTGCGTATCCTCGACGAGAAGCTCGGGCGTGCTCCACGGGCCGAGTTCGCCCCCGACGCGATGCTGCAGCGAGCCGCCTCCCTCGGCGACGTGCACGAGCGCCGCGTGCTGGAGGGCATGCTCGCCGAGCACGGCGCGTGGTCGCAGGGGAATCCGCGAGGCGTGTACGACGTCGTACCCGCCGGGACGATGGCCCGCGAGACCCTGACGGCGAAGCACGACGAGTCGCTCCGGGCGCTGGGATCGGGGGCAGCCGTGGTCTTCCAGGCCGCCTTCTTCGACGGCACCTTCCACGGCCGTTCCGACTTCCTGGTGCTCCAGGCGGACGGCTCCTATGCGGTCTGGGACACGAAGCTGGCCCGCCATGCGAAGGTGGGCGCCCTGCTCCAGCTCGCCGCCTACGGGGACCAGCTGATCTCTGCCGGGATACCGACGTCCCGCGAGGTCACGCTGGTTCTCGGCGACCGGTCGCACAGCGTGCACAGCCTGCGGGACCTCCTGCCCGTGTTCCGCGAGCGCCGTACCCGCTTCCTCGACCTCGTGGACCGCCACCGCCACCAGCCCGAGCCGGTCGCCTGGGATGCCGGGGGCATCACCGCGTGCGGGCGCTGCGACTACTGCGCCGAGCGGGTCGAGGCCACCCGCGACCTCCTCCTCGTGGGTTCGATGACCGGTGAGCGCAGGGCGAGGCTCAGGGCCGAGGGCATCAGCACGATCGAGGAGCTGGCGGCGGAGCCGCCACGCCCCGAGGATCCGACCTTCACCCGGCTGCAGGAGCAGGCGAGCCTGCAGGTGGGAGGCGCGGCGACCGACGGCGGCGTCACCTATCGTGACGCGGACGGCGCGGAGCACACCGTCTCCTACCGGGTCCTTCCGCAGCACACCCTCGCAGCTCTCCCCGCGCCGAGCCCGGGTGACATCTTCTTCGACTTCGAAGGGGACCCGCTGTGGCAGGATCCGGCAGACGGCAGCTGGGGTATCGAGTACCTGTTCGGCGTGATGGAACCGGTGGGCGGGGCCGGTGATACGCCCTTCCGCCCGTTCTGGGCACACAGCCGGGCAGAGGAGCGCACCGCGTTCATGTCCTTCCTCGACTACGTGGCGCAGCGCCGGGAGCAGCACCCCGACCTGCACATCTACCACTACGCCGCCTACGAGAAGAGCGCACTCCGGCGCCTGTCCCTCGTCCATGTCGTGGGTGAGGAAGCGGTGGACACGCTGCTGCGCGACGGCGTGCTGGTCGACCTCTACGACACGGTGCGGCACAGCCTGCGCATCTCCGAGCGCTCCTACAGCATCAAGAAGCTCGAGCCCCTCTACATGGGCAGCACCCTCCGGTCGGGTGACGTCACCGATGCGGGCGCCTCCATCGTCGCCTATGCGGCCTACTGCGCAGCGCGCGACGCCGGTGACGACACCGGGGCGGCCGAGATCCTCGCCGGCATCAGCGACTACAACCGTTACGACTGCCTCTCCACCCTCCGGCTGCGCGACTGGCTGCTCGGGCTGGGTGCACGGCCGGACGTCCCCCGGACCACGCCCCTCGAGCCACCCGCTGGACAGGAGCAGAACGACCCCGTCCCCGGACCTCCGCCCGAGGAGACGCGGCTGCTGGAACACCTCGCAGCCCTGCCCGCCGAAGAGGCACAGCACCCGGACCAGCGGGCCATCGCGCTCGTCGCCGCGGCCGTCGGCTACCACCGCCGGGAGCGGAAGCAGTTCTGGTGGTCCCATTTCGACCGGCTGGCAGCGCCTGCCCACGAGTGGGAGCAGTCCCGGGACGTCCTGGTGTTCCGCTCCGTCGAGGTGGTGCAGGACTGGGCCAGGCCCACTCCGCGGTCGAACCCCGTCCGGACCCTCCGCGCGACGGCGGGCCTCGCGCCGGGCGCCGACTTCCGCGAGGGATCGTCCTCGTTCGCCGTCTACGCCGCCCCGGTGCCCGAGGGAACCGACAGCACGGACAGCAGTGGCGCAGGCCGCGGCGGATGGTTCGGCGTGGAGGTCCTGGAGCTCACCGAGCAGACCGGACCGGCAGGGCAGGAGGGGCGGGCCGGCCGGGTGGAGAGCGGGAGCCTGGTGACGATCGTCATGCGGGAGAAGCTGAGGCGCGGGGCCGAACCGCGTCCCGAGCTGCCCGTGGCCCTGGCACCGGATCAGCCGCTGATGACCGCGTCCCTGCAGGCGGCGCTCCTGTCACTGGCCGACCGCGTCGGCCGGGCACTGCCGAGGGTGCCTGCGGGCCCTGCCCTCGATCTCCTGCGCCGACTACCGCCGCGCCTGCACGACGGCGCCGCCCTGCCCGCCGTCGCGCCGGGCGGTGCCGGGTACGCGGACGCGATCACGGCGGCCCTGCTACTCCTCGACGATTCCTACTTGGCTGTGCAGGGGCCGCCCGGTACCGGCAAGACACACGTGGGTGCCGATGTCATCAGCAGGCTGGTCGACCTCGGGTGGAAGGTCGGCGTCGTCGCGCAGTCCCACGCCGTGGTCGAGAACCTGCTGTGCAGGGCGATGGAGGCCGGCGTGCCCGGGCGCCTGGTGGCGAAGCGCACGGAGGACCAGGAGTCACCGTGGGACCAGCGGACCGACGCCGACGTCGTCCGCCTCCTCTCCACCGACGGCGGGTGCCTGATCGGTGGCACGGCGTGGACCATGACGGGAAGCAGGGTCCCGCCGGGTTCCCTCGACCTGCTCGTCGTCGACGAGGCGGGTCAGTTCTCCCTCGCCAACACGATGGCCGTCGCGCAGGCCGCACGACGGCTCCTGTTGCTCGGCGACCCGCAGCAACTCCCCCAGGTCACACAGGGAACCCACCCCGAGCCGGTCCACGTGTCGGCGCTCGGATGGCTGTCGGACGGCCACGCGACCCTGCCTCCGACCCTCGGGTACTTCCTCGCCGACACCTGGCGCATGCACCCGGACCTCTGCAGCGCCGTGTCGGGATTCGCCTACGACGGCCGCTTGACGACGGCGCCCGCCGCCCGGGAACGCCTCCTCGACGGCGTGCCGCCGGGGCTCGAATGCATCCAGGTGGTCCACGAGGACAACGCGACCTCCTCCCCCGAGGAAGCGGCTGAAGTCTGCGTCCAGGTCCGCCGGCACCTCGGGCTGCCCTGGACCTCCTCGGCCGGCAGCACGCCAAGACCGCTCGGGCAGGCGGACATCCTCGTGGTGGCCGCCTACAACGCGCAGGTGCACCTGATCAGGCAGGCGCTCGTTGCGGCGGGATACGGAGGGGTCCGGGTCGGGACGGTGGACCGGTTCCAGGGTCAGCAGGCCGTGGTCGTCATCGTGAGCATGGCGGCGTCCTCCGCTGCCGAGGCTCCGAGGGGCATCGGCTTCCTCCTCGATCGCAACCGCGTCAATGTCGCTGTGTCCCGCGGGCAGTGGCGGGCGGTCATCATCCGCTCGCCCCGGCTCACCCACCACCTGCCGGCGACGCCGTCCGCCCTCGAGGAGCTGGGGGCCTTCATCGGCCTGTGCGACGCCGGGAGCTGAACGGTTGCGCCGGGGTTGGTAGGCGGCGCCGTCGTTAACGAAGAAGCAGGCCGGACCGAAGTCCGACCTGCCGCATTCGAAAAGATCTAGAGGAAGATCCGAACCCTAGAGGGGCTGGATGTTCGACGCCTGAGGACCCTTGGGGCCCTGCTCGGTGTCGAAGCTGACCTTCTGGTTCTCATCAAGCGAGCGGTAGCCGCTTGCGTTGATGGCGGAGAAGTGAGCGAACACGTCTG
>JASLAA010000047.1 GCA_030147325.1 Arthrobacter sp.
CAGGAAGGCCGTGCTGTCCACGGTGACGACGGGCACCTCCGCCCCCGTGTCGGTGGCGGCTGCCTCCGCACCCGCCGTCGCCTCCGCGATGATCCCCTCCCAGGCGAAGACGAGCCTCGCTCCCGAGTTCGACAGGTGGTAGGCGACCTCCCGCCCCTTGAGCAGCGGATTCAGGGGGACGGCGACGGCCCCGGCGCGCAGTACGCCGTAGTAGATGAATGCCATCTGGGGAATATTCGGCATCACGAGTGCCACCCGATCGCCGGTCCCGATCCCATGCTCGGCGAGGAGGGTGGCGACCTTCTGGCTGAGCACCTCGAGCTCCCCGAAGGTGACTTCGACGTCGTCGAGTTTGATCGCGACGGCGGAGGGACTTCTCGAGGCGGTGGCCACGAGGTTGTCGGCGAGGTTGGGCACGCGATCTCCTTTGATCGTCCGCATCCTGCAGCATCGTCCTGCGCAGGGGTTACCGGTGGGTAGAAGTCTGGGACATCGACGGCACACACGCAACCGGACTGCCCCGGCAGTCCGGGCCCGGGATCAGCGGACGCCGCTCATCCCCTTCCGGATAGCGGGAGCGGCGGCGAGGAGGGCGGCCCCGAGGACGATCGCGGTGATGCCACTGAACGCGAAGTACGGCACCTCGCTCTGCTCGGAGTAGAAGCCCGCGAGCAGGCCCGAGACCGTGGTGCCCAGGGAGATGGACAGGAAGAAGAGGGCGAGCATCTGTGTGCGGAACGCCTCGGGCGCCAGCTTGGTGGTCACCGACAGCCCGATCGGCGAGATGAACAGTTCGGCCCAGGTGAACAGGAGCAGGATCGCCGCGAGGCCGATCAGGGGGGTGCTGTTGGGCCCTCCCCCCGCGAAGGGGATGAACGCGAGGAACGCGAGTCCCATGACCATCAGCCCGAACGCGAACTTCACGGGTGACGACGGCTGGCGGCTGCCGAGCCGGGTCCAGAGCGCCGCGAACACACCGGCGAAGATGATGATGAACACGGGGTTGATGGACTGCACCATGCCCGGCGGCATCTCCCACCCGAGGATGTTCCGGTCCAGCCGGCTCTCCGAGTACAGGGCGACGACGGTGAACTGCTGCTGGAACAGGGACCAGAAGGCGGCGCTGGCGACGAAGAGCGGCATGAAGGAGTACACGCGGCGGCGTTCCTCCCGGGTCACCCTGCTGCTCGAGAGGATGACCACGAAATAGGCGATCGTCGCCGCGATGGCGGTGTACGCCATCACACCGGCGAGGTTGCCGGCGTTGAGCAGACCCGTGGCCAGGACCACTCCGACGAGCACGACGACGACGGCGGCGATGCCGATCCAGCGCGGGTAGGCGGCCCGGGGCAGCGGGTCCTCGACGGAGTGCGCCGCGGCGGGCAGGTTCCTGCGGGTGGCCGCGTACTGCACCAGTCCGGCGGCCATGCCGACGGCGGCCAGTCCGAAGCCCACGTGGAAGCCGTAGGCGTCCCAGGCGAGGTTCGTCAGGAGGGGGCCCACGAGGGCGCCGATGTTGATGCCCATGTAGAACAGGGAGAAGCCTGCGTCGCGGCGGTCGTCACCGGGAGCGTAGAGCGTGCCCACGAGCGAGGAGGCGTTCGCCTTCAGTCCTCCGGAGCCGACGCCGACGAGGACGAGGCCGATGGCGAGGCCCACGACACCCGGCAGCAGGGCGAGCGCGATGTGCCCGCTCATGATCACGATCGCGGAGTAGAACAGGACCCGCTCGGACCCGAGGACGCGGTCGGCGAGCCAGGCGCCGAGGATGGTCGAGAGGTAGACGCCTCCGCCGTAGGCTCCCACGAGGCCTGCGGCGGTGCCGCTCTCGAGCGCCAGCCCGCCCTCGGCGAGGGAGTACGTCATGTAGTACAGCAGCAGTGCCTGCATGCCGTAGAAGGAGAAGCGTTCCCAGAGTTCGACACTGAACAGGTTCGCCAGCATGCGGGGGTGCCCGAGGAATGTCTTCCCGCCCGGGGCGGCGGCGCGTTGCGTTGTGCTCATTTACTCCATGGTGCTCCTGGGGCAGGGGGAAGCAAAATCGGGAAGCTACTGCCGGAGGGCTTCGATCTGTGCAGTGGCCGCCAGCAGCTGCGCCTCCTCGCCGGGTCGGCCGATGAGCTGGACGCTCATCGAGAGGCCGTCGGGCAACCGCAGGGTCGGTACCGTCACGGCGGGCAGGCCGCAGACGTTCACCATCGAGGTGTAGGGGGAGTACCGGCACTGCCGGACGTAGTCGGTGTCGCCGTCGGCGTCGGTGTACCAGCCGAGCGGGCGGGGCGTCATGGCCACGGCCGGGGTCAGCACCATGTCGTACCCGGAGTACTGCTCGATCGTCTCCTGTTCGAACTGCCGCAGCACGTCGACGGCTCCGGCCAGCTGTGCCGCCGTGCGTCCCATGGCCCTGCGCCTCAGGACACGCGTGATGTCCGTCAGGCGCTCCTCGCGGTCCGCGGGCAGCGCCAAGGTGGCGAGACCGGCGGTCCACACGAGCTGGAAGGCGTCGTGGTAGCGGTGGTCGTAGGTCAGCTCTGCGTCGACGACGTCGTGGCCCGCGCGTTGCAGTACCTGGATCCCGGCATGGAAGGCATCGACGGCTGCGCTGTCCAGGCTGATGTCCAGGGCCGCGGAGAAGGGCGACACCGTGCTGACGCCGATGCGGAAGCGGCCCTCGGCGCGCAGTGCCGCCTCGGTGAACGTCCCGGGGTACCGGGACGCGGCACTCGTGGGGCGGTAACTGGGCTCGCGCACCAGCGCGTCGAGCAGCAGGCCGGCGTCCGCCGCCGAGCGGGCGAGCGGACCCGCGACGACGAACTGGCCGAGGTCTGCCTGGCCGGAGCCCGAGGGCACACGGCCGCGATTGGGCTTCAGACCGACGAGCCCGGTCGCCGCGGCCGGGATCCGGATGGAACCGCCGCCGTCGGTCCCCGGCGCGAAGGGGAGCATCCCGGCAGCGACGGCAGCAGCGCTGCCGCCCGATGATCCACCGGGGCTCAACCGCCGGTCCAGGGGATTCCGGGCCGGCGGCGCGACGAGGTTCTCGCTGTAGCAGCTCAGGCCGAACTCGGGCACCTGCGTCTTGCCCAGGCTGATGGCCCCGGCTCGCCGCAGGACCGCGGCGAGTGGCGCGTCCTTCTCCGCGACGGCTGCGTCCAGCGCGGCGGTGCCGAGCGTCGTCCGCACGCCGGCGACGTCGGTCAGGTCCTTGTGGGCGATGGGCATCCCGTGCAGCGGACCGAGGGCAGCACCGGAGTGCCGCAGCCGGTCGGCATGGTCGGCGGCGCGGAGCGCGTCGTCGTGCGTCACCGTGACGAAGGAGGCCAGCGCGGGATCGAGGGCGTCGATCCGTCGCAGGAAGTGCTCGGTGACGTCCCGCGCGCTGACCACGCCGCGTGCCAGGGCGTCCCGGAGGGTGAGTGCGGAGAGTTCGTGCAGTTCGCTCATGGCGCTCCTGGTCGAAGGGCGGGCAATCCAGGAGCCCTCCTCGCCCGGGGCCCTGCACAGACAACAAGCACAACTATAGGATCCGGCCACGCGCTCGCGGCTCGGCCCGGGAGGCGCCCGTAGCAATGGCCCCCCGCGCCGGACCGTGAAAGGGTAGGCGCATGAGCGAACCCCAGAACATACCGGTGTCGGACGTGCCCGGCCAGGCGCGCATCCTCGATGTCCGTGAGGACCACGAGTGGGAGGCGGGCCACGTGGAGGGTGCCGTGCACATCCCTCTCGACCAGCTTCCAGCGCGCCTCGGAGAGCTGGATCCTGACGAGGACCTGCACGTGGTCTGCCGTCTCGGTGGCCGCTCGCAGCGTGCAGCCGAGTGGCTCGAGGCCAACGGCTACACCGCGATCAACGTCAGTGGCGGCATGGAGGCCTGGCTGGAAGCCGGCAAGCCCATGGTGTCCGAGACGGGCAGCGAGCCCACCGTCCTGTGACGCCTCCGGCCGCAGCCTCGTACGCGTACCTCGGGCCGGAGGGGACCTTCACCGAGGCCGCCCTGCTCCAGGTGCCCGGCGCAGGCGCCGCGCGCCGTGTCCCTGCGTCGACGGTCGGTGCGGCCCTGGACGCAGTCCGGTCGGGTGGTGTCGACGCTGCGATGGTGCCCATCGAGAACTCCGTGGAGGGCGGCGTCAGCGCCACGCTCGACGCGATCGCGGTGGGTGAGCCGCTGCGGATCCTGCGCGAGGAGCTCGTGCCGATCACCTTCGTGCTCGCCGTCCGGCATGGGGTGGTGCTCGACGGCGTCCGCCGCATCGCCACCCACGGGCATGCGTGGGCGCAGTGCCGCAGCTGGGTGGACGCCCACGTCCACGACGCCGAGTACGTCCCGGCGTCCTCGACCGCCGCCGCGGCGTACGGACTCGCTGAGGGCGACGACGGTCACGACGCCGCGATCTGTTCGCCGCTCGTGGCCACGCGGCTCGGACTCGCGATCATCGCGACGGACATCGGGGACGTCTCGGACGCCGTCACGCGCTTCGTCCTCGTGGGCCGCCCGGACACCCTGCCGCCGCGCACGGGGGCGGACAAGACGACGCTCGTCATCCCGCTGCCGGAGGACCATCCGGGAGCGCTGATGCAGATCCTCGACCAGTTCGCCGCACGTGGCGTGAACCTCAGCCGCATCGAATCCAGGCCCACCGGCCAGTTCCTCGGGGACTACTTCTTCAGCGTCGATGCCGAGGGGCATGTCGAGGACGCACGCATCGCGGACGCCCTCAAGGGCCTGCACCGGATCAGCCCGGGGCTCCGGTTCCTCGGTTCCTACGCGCGGGCCGACCGCCGGTCGGCCGCCGTCGAGCGGCACACCTCCGACGACGCCTTCGGTGCGGCGGATGCCTGGCTCCGCGGGCTCCTCGGCGGCGGCTGACATCACGGCTCCGGGCGGGGCGAAAGCGCAGTAGGCTTACTATTGCAGGTCCTCCTCCCACCCGAAGGCTGGTTCCATCGATGGCTCGATTGCGCCGCAGCAACACGCGCAGGCCCGGCATCACCCGCCGCCGCCACGGCAAGGGCTTCAGTTATCGCGCGCCCAACGGTGAGCTGCTGCAGGACAGGGACGAGATCGAGCGCATCAAGGACCTCGTGATCCCGCCGGCATGGAAGGACGTGTGGATCGCGCCCTACCCGAACGGCCACGTGCAGGCGATCGGCACGGACGACGCCGGCCGCCGCCAGTACATGTACCACCCGGCCTGGCGCGAACAGAAGGACCGCGAGAAGTTCGACCGTGCCCTCGACTTCGGCGCGAAGCTCCCCAGCGCCCGGCGCGTCATCACCCAGCACCTGCGCAGCGACGGCGTGTCCCGGGAGCGTGCCTTCGCGTCCGCACTCCGGATCGTCGACGCCGGCGCGCTCCGGATCGGGTCCACCCAGTACGCGGAGGCCAACGGTTCCTTCGGTGTGACCACGCTCCTCGTGGAGCACTGCACGGTCGAGGAGAACGTGGTGACCTTCGACTTCCCCGGGAAGAGTGGCCAGCACTGGGACACGCGGCTCGAGGACGCGGACCTCG
>JASLAA010000089.1 GCA_030147325.1 Arthrobacter sp.
CCCATGGTCAGGGTGAGGATGGCGAACACGGTGATGTAGAAGCGGCGGCGGCGGGTGAGGAGGCCTTCCTTGCGGACCTGCTTGAGCAGTACCGAGTAGGAGGCGACGACGTCGTTCGGCCTGGAGATACGGACAGTACGCGGGGCAGCACCAACACCCCTGGGGGGTCCGTCGATCGTGTCGACGCCTGCGGCATTCGCGGTCTCGCTCATGGTTCTGGTCCTTCGATGCTGAGTCTGGCGGGGGAAGGGTTGCCGACGGTCGTCCTGCCCATGCGGGCATCCCACCACGACGGGACATGGGGTTATCGGCGAGGTGTACCAGCGCGGAACCAGGGGTTCGGGGAGTCGCGAGCGACTTCGGCGCTGTGGAGGGGATCCGTCGGCAGAGTGCCCCCGGCAGGACTCTACGGATCGGATCCTACGGTGTAGACGGGGGAGTAGCAAGTCGGCTTAGTACCTCGGGGAGGCGTTCGCCGTGCCATGCGGGCGTCCCGCCGTAACGGACGAGCCACTTCTCCCCGAGGGGAAGAAGTGGCTCGTCCGTCCGGTACCGAAGGGTGCTGCGTCCGCAGGCCCTCGGCAGGTGCTGCTGGGCTAGAAGGCGGCCCCGCCCGCCGGCCGGCCTTTGCCCTGCTGCTGGTCCTCCACGGAGGTGACACCGGCGCCCGGTTCCCCTCCGGAAGATCCCGGCAGCGTGGGGTCCTCGCCCTCGACGGGGAGCAGGGTGCTTTCGGTGCTGGGGGAGAGAACGCTGTCCTCGGCCGGGTAGCTGTCAACAGCGGGGGTCAGGGTGACATCAGCGCCGACCTCGGCTGCCTCGTCGTGGTTCTTCCTGCCGGCCGCGACACCGACGACGGCGGCGGCAGCAGCGAGCCCGACGCCGGCGGCGACCTTGCCCGACACGCCTGCCTTGCCGCTGTCGCCACTGGATGCGGCCGCTGCTTCGACTCCGGGCGCTCCGGCCGGCGTACCGGATCCTACCGTTCCGCGCCAGGCGCCGGTGGCGTACCCCTCATCCTCGATGAAGGCCTTGAACCGGTTCAGGTCCGCCTCCGCCTGGTTCTCGACCACGTTGAGCTTGTCGCCGATCTTCTCCACCAGGCCTTCGGGCGTGTACTCGAGGACGAGGTGGACCTGCGTCTGTCCGCCACCGACGTCCTCGAAGGAGACCGCCCCCGCGTTCGTCGCGCCTTCCGTCGCAGCCCATGACACCTTCGTGTCAGGCACCTGCTCCAGGATCACGGCGTCCCACTGGCGGCGGACGCCACCGATCTCCACGATCCAGTTCAGTCGCTCGTCGTCGAGCTGCGTGACTTTCCTGACGCCCCCCATGAAGTGGGGGAATTCCTCGAACTGGGTCCACTGGTTGTAGGCGATGCTCACCGGGACGTTGACCAGGATGTTCTTCTCGACCTTCGTGCTCATGGCGTCTCCTTCGGGTACGAACTACGGATGTTCCGTCGGCTGAGGGGATCAACCATCAGTCTGCTTAGTATACCGCGGTGGGGTGCGACGGCTACCCCACCGCACTCCGGCGACTCACTCACCTACGATGAATCCATGACCTTCCACCCTGCTGATGACCGTTACGAGAAGATGCCGTACCGCCGTGTCGGGAGGAGCGGCCTGCAGTTGCCCGCGGTCTCCCTGGGCCTGTGGCACAACTTCGGGGACGACAAGGCCTTCGATACGCAGCGGGACATCCTGCGGCGAGCCTTCGATCTCGGGGTCACGCACTTCGACCTCGCCAACAACTACGGCCCGCCGTACGGGAGTGCCGAGACGAACTTCGGGCGGCATCTGAAGGACGACTTCCGCCCGTTCCGTGACGAGCTGGTGATTTCGACCAAGGCCGGGTACGACATGTGGCCGGGCCCGTACGGGAATCTCGGGTCGCGGAAGTACCTGCTCGCGAGCCTGGATCAGTCGCTCGACCGGATGGGCCTGGACTATGTGGACATCTTCTACAGTCACCGGCCGGATCCGGAGACCCCGCTGGAGGAGACCATGGGGGCCCTCGACACCGCCGTGCGGTCGGGACGGGCCCTCTACGCGGGCATCAGTTCCTACTCTCCGGAGCGGACGCTGGAGGCCGCGGCGATCCTCGCGGATCTCGGCACCCCGCTGCTGATCCACCAGCCGTCGTACTCGATGCTGAACCGGTGGACGGAGAACGGGGAGCCCAACCTGTTCGAGGCACTGGAGCAGGTGGGGGCGGGCTCGATCGCGTTCTCGCCCCTGGCGCAGGGTCTGCTGACCGGCAGGTACCTCCACGGGATTCCCGAGGATTCGCGGGCAGCGGCCCACAAGTCGCTGGACGCGGGCCAGCTCAGTGAGGAGAACCTGGGGCGGATCCGGGGTCTGAACGACATCGCTCAGGGGCGTGGGCAGAGCCTTGCGCAGCTGGCCATCGCGTGGATCCTGCGCCCGCAGGTCAAGGGGACGCCGGTGACGTCGGCGTTGATCGGCGCGTCGAGTGTCACCCAGTTGGAGGACAGCCTGGCGGCGGTGGGCAACCTCGCGTTCACGTCGGAGGAGTTGCACGCGATCGACGAGTTCGCCGTCGAGTCCGACATCAACCTCTGGGCGAGCGCCCTCGAGGCCTGATGCTGCGGTTCCGGACGGCAGTCCCCGACGACTGGCCCGCCATCTGGGACATCATGGAACCGGTGATCAGGGCGGGCGAGACCTATTGCTGGGACACCACGATGAGCGAGGAAGCCGCTCGGCGTGAATGGTTGCCCGGTCCGACGGGAGGCGATCCGACGCTGTCCGTTGTCGTCGCGGTCGAGGTGGAGACGGCGTCGGCCGCAGGGAACACGGAGGGCTCCGGGCAGGCGCGCATCGTCGGCACTGCCCAGGTGCACGCGAACCGCGGCGGGAACGGCGCCCACGTGGCGAACGCCTCCTTCCTCGTCGCCGCGGACGCCGGAGGCAGGGGCGTGGGCAGGGCCCTCGCCCATCACGTCCTGGACCGGGCACGGTCGGAGGGCTACAGCGCCATGCAGTTCAACGCCGTCGTCGGGACGAACGCCCGGGCCGTCGCGCTGTGGACCTCTCTCGGCTTCTCCATCATCGGCACCGTGCCCGGGGCGTTCGTCCACCCCGTGGCAGGGCCGACCGGGCTCCACATCATGCATCGCGTCCTCTGACCCTGTGGTCGACGGGCCGCTTCGAGGATCAGAATGGGGACATGACGATGCCCACTCCCCTCCATGACCCGCTGCTCGGCGCCTGGGCCACGCTGGGTGAGCCCCGCCTGACCAACGAACTCGCGCTGTCCGGTCTCGGGTGGGTGGGGCTCGACGCGCAGCACGGCCACTTCGACGACCGGTCCCTGCGCGAGACCCTCGGTTCCCAGCCCGTCGGTGCCGCGCCCCGCCTCGTGCGGGTCGCCTCGAACAATGCCGAGCTCATCGGACGAGCCCTCGATGCAGGGGCTGACGGCGTGATCGTCCCACTCGTCAGCACGGTCGCCGACGCGGAGGCGGCTGCGGCGGCGAGCCACTATCCACCGCGTGGTGCCCGAAGCTGGGGGCCGCTGCACGGCAGCCGACCCGTCCACAGCCCGGGGTCCGACGGCGGCCGGCATGCGGTTCCGCTGTGCTCGGTGATGATCGAGACGGCTGAGGCGCTGGAAGCCGTCGGGGAGATCGCCGCCGTCCCCGGCATCGACATGATCTTCGTCGGTCCGTTCGACCTGTCCCTGGCGCTGGGCCTGGAGGTCGACGGGATGCTCGGGGCTCAGGGCGACGCTGCGCCGCTCGCCCGGATCGTGTCGGCCTGCAGTGCCGCCGGGATCGAAGCCGGCGCCTACGCCGGAACCGCGGAGCGGGCCGCGGTCCTGGCGGCCGCAGGTTTCCGGTGGATCGCCTCCACCACGGACGTCGGGCTCCTGGCTCTCGGCATCGAGTCGCTGCGACACCAGCCGTTCCTCGCAGCCGACCGGGATCAGTCGGCCCAGGACTCCTTCAGCGCGGGGAACGCCTCCTCGTAGCCGACGAGCACCCGCGCGGCCGCATGGAAGGAGTCGACGAGCGGATGGCCGGCGAGAGCGCGCAGCGCCGCGTCCCGATCCCCGTGCACAGCGGCGCGGATCGTATCCTGCTCCACCGCCTTCACGGCCGCCAGCAGACCCAGCTGGTGCGTCGTCACCGGAGCGGTCGGCATCGGCCGCGCACCGGTCGCATCGACCACGGACGGCACCTCGACGACGGCGTCCACCGGCAGTTCCGGGATCGTGGACCCGTTGCGCACGTTCAGGATCAGCTCCGCGTGCCGTCCCGTGAGCACTGACCGCATGACCTCGAGGGCGATGCGCTCATACCCTCCGCCCGCCAGATCGGCCTCGTCCCGTTCCTCGGCTCCGGTCCGGGCCTCCGCCAGGTAGCCCGACTCGCGCTCGCGCCGGGCGTCCTCCCACGCGGCGAGCGGATCCGGATCCGCGAGGAGGCGCGGGTACAGGCCCTGCTGCTGGTCCCGGAGTACCTCGCCGCGGGTCCGGTCCGCGGCACGGATGGACCGCAGTGCCTCCCGGTGGAAGTAGTAGTAGAACAGGTATTCGTTGGGCAGGGCGCCGAGGACCCGCAGGAGGTCCGGTCCGAAGAGGCGGCCCTCCTCGAAACCGGCGAGGCGCAACGGGTCGGCGAGCAGATCGGGGAGCACATCGCCGCCGCCGGGCACGCCGTCCCCGAGCCGGCGGAGCCAGCCCAGATGGTTCAGCCCCACGTAGTCGACGCCCCTGAGAGAACCACCGAGATCGACGCCGGCAGCGGTGGCCGCCCGCGTCACGAGTCCCGACGCCGAGTCGCAGATGCCGATGACCCTGCGTCCCAGGATGGCGGCGACGGCTTCGGTCACCATGCCGGCCGGGTTCGTGAAGTTGATCAGCCACGCCTCCGGGGCCACCGCGCGCATGGTGGTGGCGAGGTGCATCATGTCCGGGATGGAGCGGAGCGCATAGGAGATACCTCCGGCTCCGACGGTCTCCTGGCCGAGCAGTCCTGCGGACAGCGCCACACGCTCGTCCAGGATCCGGCCCTCGGCGCCGCCACTGCGGACCGCGGCGAACACGACGTCGGCCCCCAGCAGCGCCCGGTCGAGCCGGTCCTCCACCCTGACCGCCGGCGCCTCGTGCCCCTCGGGCACCATGGCCTGCAGCACGCGGGCGATGGCGTGAGCGCGTCCCCGCTGGGCGTCCAGGAGCACGACGTCGGACACCAGGCCCGCGAAGGAGCCGCCGGCGAGGGCGCGGTAGACGAGCGGCACGCGGAAGCCTCCGCCGCCCACGATGACGAGGGTCGCTCCGGTTCCCGTCGAGGAGGGCAACGTTCGTCCTGCTTTCGCCATCGTGTGGTCCCGGTCGCGGTGCCGTCGCCGGCCTGCCCGCGTCCCGCATCCCTGGTCCTGCAAGTATTGTGCCGTACATGTCCCAACAGCACCGCTTCGATCCGCTGGCGGCAACCCGCAGTCCCGGCGGACCCGAGTTCGACCTCCTGCTCGCCGGGCAGGTGTTCTTCGACATCATCTTCACGGGCCTGGAACACCTCCCGTCCCCGGGCACCGAGGTCTGGACCGACGGCATGGGCTCCGGGCCCGGAGGCATCGCGAACCAGGCCATCGCCGCGAGCAGGCTCGGCCTCCGCACCACCCTCGCGGCCGCCTTCGGTGATGACGGCTACGGACAGTTCAACTGGGACGTGCTCCAGGACCAGGAGCATGTCGATCTGTCCCGGTCCCGCATCTTCGGCCAGTGGCACTCGCCCGTCACGGTGTCCCTCTCGGTGCACCAGGACCGATCGATGATCACGCACGGGCATCCCTCCCCGCTCCGGGCCTCGGAGCTCATCGGCGAACCGCCGTCGTGCCGGGCCGCCGTCGTCGCGGTGGAGCAGGAGGTGGAACCCTGGGCGTGTGCGGCAGCGGTCAGGGGTACCAAGCTCTTCGGCGACGTGGGCTGGGACCCGGCAGGGGAGTGGGCCCCGGAGACACTGGCTTCCCTCCAGCACTTCTACGCCTTCATGCCGAACGCCGCCGAGGCGATGGCCTACACGAGGACCGACGATCCGTGGGCGGCCCTGTACTCGCTGGCCGATCGCGTTCCGGTCGCCGTGGTGACCGTAGGACAGCAGGGCGCCATGGCCATCGACTCGATCACGGGGGAGGAGGAGTGGGTGCCGGCCCTTCCCGTGTCCGCCTACGACCCGACGGGCGCCGGTGACTGCTTCGGCGCCGCGTTCGTGATGGCCGACCTCGCGGGCTTCCCACTCGCCGACCGCCTCAGCTTCGCCAACCTCTGCGCCTCGCTCTCGGTGCAGCACGTCGGTGGTTCGCTGGCTGCGCCCGGCTGGGGGGATATCGCGGACTGGTGGCACAGGGTCAGCACGGGCCGCGACGGAGTGCGGAAGCAGTGGCTGCGCCGGTATGCCTTCCTCGAGGACCTGGTCTCCGACGTACCGACGGAGGCTGTCCGCCGGGCGACGGCGACGATAGCCCGCCACTCGGACGCCTCGCCGTCCTCGCGCGGGCCCGATTCCATACCGCGCTGAGGATCTATCCCCGACGACCGGCCGCTTGCCCGAGCCATCGTGCGTACCGCGCCCAGGGATCGTCGACGCCCGCAGCCAAGCGGTCGATGTGCTCCTCGAGTGCGGGCGACGCGCTGAACCACTCCGAGCGGCCGAGCCGTGATGCCGCGAACTCCTGATGTCGCCGGTGTTCCACCAGTCGGTCGCCCTGTTCGAAGGCCAGCAACTCCTCGTGCCAGAGCCGGCTGAGCCGCTGGCGGGGATTCGCCGTCGTGCCGATCTTGATGCGGTCCCTGAACCTGATGTAGTAGACGACGTCGACGCGCGGCGGAGGCAGTCCGTCGTCCAGCGTGTCCCCGAGGCGCCACTCGCAGGCCGCGCACACCCAGCCGGAGGGATAGCGGACGCCCAATGTCGATCCGCAGAGCGTGCAGGCCGCGGGTAGCACGTCCGGAACCCCGAACTCGCCCTCCGCCCAGTCGACGACGGCGGCCAGGTGTGCAGGGCACAGCGGAAACGGGGAACGGCCCGGGGCGCCGCCGCAGGGCACGCCGTCCTCGTCCCGCATAGAGCAACATCCAGCGCCACGGCTTCCAGGGATCACCCGGTGCATCCTGCCTCCTGCCACCGACGCTTCGAGGGCGGCTCGCAGGAGCGGCGACCGGGCGAAGGCTTGGTACCTGGTGCCCGGTACCTCTGGCCGAAACTGGCAGAATGGGCAGGGTGACTTCCACCGAACGTGCCGCCGAGATCGATCTCGACGCCCTGCGGCACAACATCCGCCACCTGCGCGACCTCGCGCACCCGGCACGGGTGATGGCCGTCGTGAAGGCGAACGCCTACGGCCACGGAGCCGTCCCGGTGGCCCGGGCCGCACTCGAGGCCGGAGCGGCGTGGCTCGGAGTGGCCCACATCGGCGAGGGCCTGGAGTTGCGCCGGGCCGGCATCGAAGCGCCCATCCTCGCCTGGCTGCACAGCCCGGGCTCCGACTTCACCGCCGCCGTCGAACACGGGCTCGATCTCGGTATCTCCGGATGGGAACTGGAACACATCGTGGCCGCGGCACGTGAGCTCGAGCGGCCCGCGATCGTCCACCTGAAGATCGACACGGGGCTCGGACGCAACGGCTGCCCACCGGAGAAGTGGGACGGCCTGCTGAGCCGGGCCGTCGAGTACCAGGAGGAGGGGCTGATCCGCGTCGTCGGGATCTTCTCCCACCTCGCGGTCGCCGACGAACCTGCGCGCCCCGAGACGGACCTGCAGGTGCGGGCGTTCCGTGATGCCGTGGCCGCTGCGGAGAATGCAGGGATCGACGTCGAGGTCCGGCACCTGGCGAACACACCCGCGACGTTCTCCCGGCCGGACTGCCATTTCGACCTCGTGCGCGTGGGCCTCGGGATCTACGGCCTCTCGCCCTTCGCGGACCAGGGCGCAGCCGACCTGGGGTTGCGGCCCGTCATGACCCTCAGCACCACGGTCTCCAACTGCAAGGAAGTTCCGGCGGGGCAGGGCGTCTCCTACGGGTACGCCTACCGCACGCCGAAACCCACCACCCTGGGGCTGATCCCGGTCGGCTACGGGGACGGCGTGCCGCGCATCGCCACGGGCGCTCCCGTCCTCGTGGGGAGCAGGATCTACCCGGTGGTCGGCCGCATCGCGATGGATCAGCTCGTCATCGACTTCGGTGTGACCGGGCTCGTGGACTCGCCGGAGAGCCCGCTCGGCACGCGGGCCGTCCTGTTCGGGGGAGCGGGCGCCCCCGCCGTGGAGGACTGGGCCGCCGCCGCACAGACCATCAACTACGAGGTGGTCACCCGGATCAGCGACCGCGTGGAGCGCATCTACGTCGAAGCAGCAGCGGAGGAGGGGGTCCATGACACCGGTGCCTGAGTGGAGCGAGGCGCACACCATCGGGTCCGCGGCCGAGCTGCAGATCCTCGCAGGCAGGCTCGCCGCGACGCTCCGACCGGGGGACCTGCTCATCCTGTCGGGTGCTCTGGGGGCGGGCAAGACGACTTTCACACAGGGTCTCGGTCGAGGACTCGGCGTCCGCGACCGCATCATCTCGCCGACCTTCGTGCTCGTCCGGCAGCACCCTGCCACCGGCGGAGGTCCCGGCCTGGTCCATGTCGATGCGTACCGGCTGGAGAGCGCGGCCGCTGTCGACGACCTGGACCTGGAAGCGACGATGGCGACCAACGTGACGGTGGTCGAGTGGGGTGCCGGGCGTGTCGAACACCTGGCCGACAACCGCCTCCGGATCGACATCGCCAGGCCGCTCGGGGCCGGCTCGCCGGAACCGGGCACGGCCGCGCCGGCCACCGCGTTCGACGACGACGGCGCGGACGAACTGCGCACCGTCACCATCACCGGGTTCGGTCCGCGCTGGGCTGGACCACGGCCCGCTCTCGCCCTCGACTAGGCTGGACCGGTGCTTCTCCTCGCCCTCGACACCTCGGCCGCGGCCACGGTCGCGCTCCTGCGCGACGACGTCGTCGTCGGCCGATTCGGCAGCTCGGACAACCGCTCGCACGCCGAGGTCCTCGCACCTGCAGTGCAGTCCGTCCTCGAGCACGCAGCGGTCAGCGGGACCGACCTCGACGCGATCGTGACCGGCGTCGGACCCGGACCGTTCACCGGACTGCGCGCGGGGATCGTGACCGCGCGGACGCTCGCCTTCGTCTGGGACATCCCGCTGCACGGTGTGATGAGTCTCGACGCGCTCGCCGTCGACGCGGCGTCGAGCGGCGACCTCGCACCCGGCAGTACGTTCCTGGTCGGGACCGATGCCCGGCGCCGTGAGGTGTACTGGGCCTGCTACCGCATGCCGGCCGACGGTGGAGCACTGCCGGAGCTTCTCGACGGGCCGCACGTGGGCGCCGCAGCCACACTGCCCAAGGGCATGCCGCTCGTCGGCCGTGCGGCGAGCCTGTACCCGGACGACGTCGACGGCGTGCCGGCGTTCTGCCGCGCCGATCCCGACGCGGCCGCCCTCGGTCGCGCCGCGCGATCGCGGCTGCTCGCCGGCGAGCCCCTGCTGGACACGGCGCCGCTCTACCTGCGCGAATCCGACGCCCAGGTGCCCGGCCCGCGGAAGCGGGCGACGGCATGAGCTTCAGCCTGCGGGACCTCGCCTTCGAGGACATCGAGACCATCGGCCGGCTCGAGAACGAGCTGTTCCCGACCGACGCCTGGCCGCTGGAGATGTTCTACAGCGAGTTCTCCCAGCTCGACACCCGGCGCTACATCGTCGCCGAGGTCGACGGAGAAGCGGTCGGGTACGCGGGCGTCCTGGTGATCGACACGACGGCCGACATCCAGACCATCGGGGTGCTCCCGCGCTTCGAGGGGCAGGGTATCGGGCGCGCGATGCTCACCGAGTTGCTCGCCGAGGCCCGGAGGCGTGGCGCCGACAACGTGATGCTCGAGGTCCGGGCGGACAACCCGAGAGCTCAGCTGCTGTACGCCCGGTTCGGATTCGTGAGGATCCACACCAGGAGGAACTACTACCGCGACGGCGTCGACGCCTGGGTCATGCGGCTCGTCCTGCCCGCTACCGGGGAGGAGGAAGCGTGAGCGATTCCGCGCCGCTGGTCCTCGGGATCGAGTCGTCCTGCGACGAGACCGGAGTCGGCATAGTACGGGGCACCCGGCTACTGACCAATACCGTGTCCTCCTCCATGGACGAGCACGTCCGCTTCGGCGGGGTCATCCCCGAGATCGCCTCGCGTGCGCACCTCGAGGCGTTCCTTCCGACGCTGCGCACGGCCCTCGACGACGCCGGAGTCGCCCTCGGAGAGCTCGACGCCATCGCCGTGACCGCCGGTCCGGGTCTGTCCGGGGCGCTCATGGTCGGGGTATCGGCGGCGAAGGCGCTGGCCGTCGCCACGGGCAAGCCGCTCTACGCGATCAACCACCTCGTGGCTCATGTGGGCGTCGGGATGCTCGATAGCAGCTCCTCCGGAGGGCTGCCCCCGAACCTCGGCGCACTCCTGGTGTCCGGCGGACATACTGAGATCCTGCGCGTACGCGATATCGCGGGGGATGTCGAACTGCTGGGCTCCACGATCGACGACGCCGCCGGTGAGGCCTACGACAAGACGGCCCGCATCCTCGGCCTGGGGTATCCGGGCGGACCCGCGATCGACAGGCTGGCTCAGGAGGGGGATGCCCGGGCCATCCGTTTCCCCCGGGGGCTCTCCCAACCGAAGTACATGGGCTCGGCGGAAGACCCCGGTCCGCATCGCTACGACTGGTCCTTCAGTGGCCTCAAGACCGCTGTCGCCCGGTCCGTCGAGCAGTACGAGGCGGCCGGACTGGAGGTTCCGGTGGCGGACATCGCGGCGTCGTTCCAGGAAGCCGTGGTGGACGTCATCACGTCCAAGGCCGTCCTCGCCTGCCGGGAGAACGGCATCACCGACCTGCTGCTGGGTGGCGGAGTCGCGGCCAATCGACGGCTCCGGGAGCTGACCGCTCAACGATGCGCCGCGGCGGGGATCACGCTGACCGTCCCTGTACCCTCGCTGTGCACCGACAACGGTGCCATGGTCGCGGCGCTGGGCGCGCAGATCATCAGGAACGGCGGCAGCCCGAGCGGCGTCGCCTTCGGGACGGATCCCTCGCTGCCGGTCACCCGGGTGCTGCTCTAGAACCACAGGTCGTCGGCGGCTGCCGGGGCCCGCGTACCCACCGGACACACGGAGCGGGCCGGACTCCGTTCGAGTCCGGCCCGCAGCGAATCGGGGTGAGGGTTACTGCTAAAGGGTGCCCCGCCTGCCCAGCGGGTCGCCGTCGGTCAGGGTGTCGTCCTGCAGGCCCTGGCTGTCCGAGGGGACCCCGGTGCCCGGAACGCCGTCCACGGCGGGCACGGGATCCACGTCCACGACGTCGGCGTCGACGGTCTCGACATCATCCAGCAGGTAGACCTCGTCCGCGACCGGCGCCGTCCCGGGGGTCGCCGGTACGGCGTCGACGACCGGAGCGGTCTCCACCGCGGTCTCCTCGTC
>JASLAA010000113.1 GCA_030147325.1 Arthrobacter sp.
CGAGGACACGCAGCAGATCCGCCAGTGGGCACAGGAGAACGGATACAACCCGAGCTCGCGGGGCCGGATCACGCAATCGATCATCGACGCCTACAACGAGAGCCGCTGAATCCCCGCGACCCGCGGTGCGTCACGACGCACGGCGGGTCGCCGCTCGCGGCAGGAACGAACCGCCGTCGGGCCTGTACAAAACAGGTGGGGCGTGAGATTCTCCGGAGTGATTCGCATCACACGCCGGCCTCGAGTCGGAGCGACGCCACCGGGGGCACACCATGTCAGCACCAGGAACCACTCTCCTCGCCATCGGCACCAAGAAGGGCCTGTGGCTCGCCACCAGTCCGGATCGGCGCACCTGGACCGTCTCCGAGCCGAGATTCCTCATGGAGGAGATCCCCAGCGTGGCCATCGATACCCGGGGCGGTACCACACGCATCCTCGCGGGCAGGATGTCCTGGCATTTCGGTCCGTGCATCTCGACGTCCGACGACCTCGGCGAGACCTGGGCGGAGCCGAAGGAGGGCGGTATCCGTTTCGGTCCGGAGGACGGGGCAGCACTCGAGCGGGTGTGGCAGATCCAGCCGGACTCGGAGAACCGCCCGGGCGTCGTCTGGGCCGGGTGTCAGCCGATCTCGGTCTGGAAGTCGACGGACCACGGCGAGACCTTCGAACTGAACCGGGGGTTGTGGAACCATCCACACCGGAGCGAGTGGGGCGAGGGATTCGGCGGCGCCGCCGCCCATACCGTGCTGCCGAGCCCGGCCGACGACACGGTGCACGTCGCGATGAGCACGGGCGGGGTCTACCGGTCCGATGACGGCGGCACCTCGTGGCAGCCGAGGAACACGGGGATCAGCGCCTACTTCCTGCCGGACCCCCTTCCGGAGTTCGGCCAGTGCGTCCACAAGGTCGCGCGCGACGCCGTGGACCCCGATCGCCTCTTCGCGCAGAACCACCACGGCGTGTATGCGAGCCGGGACCGCGGCGACTCCTGGCAGTCGATCGCGGAGGGCCTGCCCGCGGACTTCGGTTTCGTGATGCTCACGCATCCCCACCGGAGCGGCACGGCGTGGGTCATCCCACTCAAGGCCGACGGCGAGCGCATCCCACCGGACGGGCACCTCATGGTGCACAGGACGGACGACGGCGGTGGAACCTGGCAGGCCAGCGACGCCGGGCTCCCGCAGGCGGACTACAACGCGGTGCTCCGCGATGCCGCATGTGTGGACACTGCTGCTGTCGCCGGCGTGTACTTCGGCACGCGGGGCGGGGCGGTGTATGCGAGCGCCGACGAAGGACTCACCTTCCAGGAGGTCGTGAGCCACCTGCCCGACGTCCTGTCGGTACGCGCCGCCGTCGTACCGGCCTGATCAGGTCCGGTGTCCGCGATGGCTTCGGTGACCGTGCTGATCCCGACGCTTCTGCGCGTCTATGTGGACGGACGGACCGAGGTCGTCCTGACCGTTCCGGACGACGGCGACGTGGCGAGCCTGCTCGACCGCCTGGGTGAGGGACGCCCCCTGCTCGACCAGCGGATCCGGGAGGAGACGGGAGGCCTGCGGCGCTACGTCAACATCTACGTCGACGGGGAGGACGTGCGCCGGGCGGACGAACTCCGGACTGCTGTCCCGGCCGGCGCGACCGTCATGATCATGCAGTCCGTCGCCGGCGGCTAGGCCCGCGTCGCGGTTGCCAGCCGCGCGCAGCCCTTGTGCAGATTGTTGAACAATCTGTAGACTCCCCTTCGAGGAGTGACACTCGTCACGCCTGCAACTCCTGAGACGGCGGGACTTCCATGGTGACCAGGGCAGGACAGAAGACACCGAGAGCCTCACGTCCGGAGCGCAGCGCCCTGCTGGGGGCCATGTTCCTCATGGCGACGAGCGCCGTCGGCCCGGGTTTCATCACGCAGACCACCACCTTCACCGTCACGCTCGGAGCGGCCTTCGCGTTCGCGATCCTGGTGTCCATCCTCGTCGACATCGCGGTCCAGCTGAACGTATGGCGCGTGATCGGTGTCTCGGGGCGGCGGGCCCAGGAACTGGGCAATCTCGTGCTCCCCGGCGTCGGCTGGTTCCTGGCCGTCCTGATCTTCCTCGGCGGCATGGTGTTCAATATCGGCAACACGGCAGGGGCCGGCCTGGGCATGAACGCCATGCTCGGCGTCGACGCCACCACAGGCGGCGTGATCTCCGCCGTGATCGCCATCGCCGTGTTCCTGATCAAACGCGCGGGAGCGGCGCTGGACCGCATCGTCGTCGTCCTCGGCGCGCTGATGATCCTCCTGACCGGCTATGTGGCGATCGTCTCGCAGCCTCCGGTAGGCCTGGCCATCAGGAATGCCGTGATCCCCGACCAGATCGACGTCCTGGTCATCACCACGCTCATCGGCGGCACGATCGGCGGGTACATCACCTACGCGGGAGCGCACCGCATGCTGGACTCGGGCGTCGTGGGCCCGGCCAACGTCGGCCAGATCACCAGGAGTTCGGTGCTCGGCATCATCGTCACCGGGATCATCAGGATCCTGCTGTTCCTCGCGATCCTCGGGGTCGTCGCCGGCGGGGCCGAACTCGCCAGCCAGAACCAGGCGGCGGAAGCCTTCCAGATCGCCGCCGGGGAGGTGGGGCTCCGACTCTTCGGGATCATCCTGTGGGCGGCCTCCATCACGTCCGTGATCGGGGCGGCCTACACCTCGATCTCCTTCGTGACCTCGGCGAAGACCGCTCCACGACGCCGCAACCTCTACACCTGCGCCTTCATCGCCGTCTCGGCCCTGATCTACCTACTGGCCGGTCAGGCACCCACGACCCTCCTCATCGCGGCCGGCGCCGTGAACGGACTGATCCTCCCGGTCGGTTTCGCAGTGATCCTGTGGGTGGCGTGGCGCAGACGGGACCTCCTCGGCGGCTACGTCTATCCGGTGTGGCTCCTGGTGGTGGGCGTTCTCGCCTGGCTGCTCACGCTCTTCCTCGGGTACCAGTCGCTCAGCGGCCTCGCCAGGTTGTGGGTGTAGGGCAGTCCGCCTTCATCCTCCCGTCGGCGACGGTTCGGACCCGACCGACAGCACCCGCAGCCCGCCCGCCGGCACCGGGCCGATCCCCGGTCCGATGGCGGTGACACCGTGGGCCCGCGCCCAGGAGATGAGTTCCTGGATGATGGCGTCCGACACTCCCGACCAGCGCGCGTACGGCAGCACGTAGAGGGAGTCGACAGCGACCCTCACCGGATCGACGTGCCGCAGTCCGCCGCAGCCCACCGGTTGTCCCGTCGCCAGTTCGTAGGTGATCAGGAAGACAGCGACATCCGTTCCGTCGTCCGGCACAGGGGGCGCGGACCGGGGCCGCTCCCGGTACGTCTCGGCACGCAGGGCATCCCGCAGCCCTACTGCCACCGGGTTCGTCCAGGGGACCTGCCTGACCCTCAGTGACTGCACGGTGGCCTCCTGGAGAAGTGGTGGGATCCCCAACGCTACGGAGCCGGGGTTTCGGCAGTATTTCCGTCCTCGAAAGTTCGTGTGCATTCGCCGTTCCGCTGCCGAGCCGGCGCGTCGACGGGCATCAGTCGTGCCGGAGGGTGATCGCGGACAGGAGTTGGGCCTCGGCCCGGTCGAGGTAGTCGCGCATCCCCTCCGCGGCAGCGTCGGCCCGCCCCTCCTGCACCAGGGTGAGGATCCCCGCGTTCGCCTCGACGTACGGTGCATGGAAGGCCGGGTCATCACCCATCCCGTGGAAGACCAGTCGCATCTCGGCAAGGACCTCCGACATCATGGCGTCGAGACGCACGCTCCCGGCGCGTGCAACCACGCCCTGGTGGAAGTCCTGGTTCGCGCCGGCCATGGCGGTGACGTCCCCGGCTCCGCGAGCAGCCCGGGCGCGGGCTATCACGCCCTCGAGCGGGGCGTCACCGCCCGGAGCAAGGGAGGCGCCACCCCAGCGGAGAGCGGCGGGCTCGAGGTATCTCCGCACCCGGTAGATCTCTCGGACGTCATCAGCGGAGGGCCGGGCGACGAAGACACCCCGATTGGGCACGCGCGTCACGATGTTCTCCCCGGCCAGGATCCCGAAGGCCTCGCGCAGGGTGTTACGGGAGACGCCGAGCGCCGAGCAGAGCGCTTCTTCGAGCAGCTTGGTGCCCGGCGTGAGATCTCCTGCGGAGATACGTGTCCTCAGTGCTCCCGCGACCCACTGCCCGGTGTGGGCATGCCGGGCTCCGCTGGACGGCGACCTCAGGGCTGCGAGGGCGTCATCGAACGTCATGGGACCCAGCGTAGCCGCGCGGCGGTCCGTCGTTCATGAACCGGGGCAGGTCAGGTCAGATACGGAACCTGACCACGGCCCCCGGCGGTAGCTGTGCCGCCCGGTCGAGGTCAGCAGCGACGACGACGGCGACGACAGGATAACCTCCCGTGACGGGATGATCGGCGAGGAACAGGACCGGCAACCCGGACGGCGGCACCTGCAGGGCGCCGCGAACGGTACCCTCACTCGGCAGCTCGCCCTCGGATGCACGGGCCAGGGGCGGTCCGTCGAGCCTCAGCCCGATCCTGTTGGACCGGGCCGTCACGGTCCAGTCCGCGGCGCACAGGCGGGACACCGCGTCATCGTCGAACCAGTCCTCACGTGGACCGGGTATCACGCGGAGGATCTCCGGGGCCCTTGACCGGCGGGGGGTCTCGGGATCCCCCACCGTCGATCCTGCGGGTGGCTCACCCACCCCGAGGCGGGAGCCCGGGGCCAGCGCAGACGGCCCGAGACCCGACAGGGAGTCGGTGGACCGGCTCCCGAGCACTTCCGGGGCGTCGAAACCACCGCGGACGGCGGTGTAGGCGCGCAGCCCCGACGACGGCGCGGACAGCGTGAGCAGCTCACCGTCGCGCAGGAGGAAGGGCGCGCACAGCTCGGCCTCCCGCTCACGGCCGTCACCCCCGGAGATCGTCAGCCCGACCTCGGCTCCGGTCACCGCGAGTACCAGGTCCTCCGCGGCTTCGAGGACGAGCCCGCCGTTGAGGCTCTCGATGGCCGCCGCCCCTGCATCATTGCCGACGAGCCGATTCGCCTGCCGCAGGGCGGCACGGTCGAGCGCGCCGGCTTCAGCCACTCCCAGGGCCATCAGCCCTGGCCGGCCCAGATCCTGCAGCGTGCTGTACAGTCCGGGGGCGACGACGGTCAGCCCGGTCCCGGCGACCGGTCCGGCGGGTGCGGGTACGACGTCGGGTTCGACCGCTCGAAGCGCGACGAGCTCGCGGACGGCGGTGAAGCGGATCCTGTTGCCGGGCCGGATGAGCGCTGGCTCAGCCCGCCCGGTGTCCCAGAGGACGGCGTCGGTATGGCCGATCAGCTGCCAACCCCCGGGGGATTCCCGCGGATAGACGGCGGAGAAGGCTCCGGCGAGCGCCACCGACCCGGCGGGAACCGCCGTGCGGGGCGAGGCGCGGCGAGGTACCTCCAGCCGCTGATCGCCACCGGTCAGATAAGCGAAGCCGGGCGCGAAGCCGCCGAAGGCGGCGATCCAGGGTGAGCCTGTATGAGCCGCGACCACCGCCTCCTCGCTCATCCCCGTGGTGGCCGACACCTCGGCCAGGTCGGCGCCGTCGTACTGCACCTCGATCGCGACGAGCGCGTCCTCCTGCTCGACGGGTACCGACGGATCGATCAGGGCGAGGCGGGCCACGAGGGCCTGGACCTGCTGCGGCTCCTGCACCGTGACCAGGACGGTGGTGGCAGCGGCGACCACGTCCACCTGCCCTTCGGTCGGCTCCGCCTGCAGCTGCGCTTGCACGCTGAGCACCTCCGCGAGGCCGGGCAACTCCACGAGCAGGCCGTGGTCACCCACCGGCCGCAGCCTCGTGGCGCCCACCCGCCTCGGTCCGCCCTCAGGCGAAGGCGCCGACATGCACACCCGCTGACACCAGTGCGCGGCGCACTGCAGCCGCCATCGCGACCGCGCCCGGGGTGTCGCCGTGCACGCAGATACTCTCGGCAGCGATCCGGATGCGCGACCCGTCGGTCGCCACCACCTCACCGTCCAGGGCCATCCGCAGGACGTGCTCGACGACGGCGGACTCCTCGTGCAGCACGGCACCGTCCTCCCGCCGGGGTACCAGGGCACCGTCCGCCCGATAGGCGCGGTCCGCGAACGCCTCCACGACGGTGCGCAGCCCCGCGGCCCGCGCTTCGGACTCGATGACGGTGTTCGGCAGCACCAGCAGCGGCAGGGTGTCATCGATCTCCCGGACCGCTCGGACCACCGCGCGGGCCTGCTGCTCGTGCACGGCGATGGTGTTGTACAGGGCCCCGTGCGGCTTCACGTAGGTGACGGTCGTGCCTGCGGAGCGTGCCAGTGCCTGCAGCGCCCCGATCTGGTAGACGACGTCGTTCGTCAGTTCGGCGGGTTCCACGTCCATGAAGCGTCGGCCGAAGCCGGCGAGGTCACGGTAGCCGGGGTGAGCTCCTACCGCCACGCCGGCCGCGGCGGCGTCGGCGCAGGTGGCGCGGATGCCGGTCGGATCCCCGGCATGGAACCCGCATGCCACATTCGCGCTCGAGACCGACTCCAGGATCCGGGCGTCGTCGCCGAAGTTCCAGTTGCCGAAGGATTCTCCGACATCACTGTTCAGGTCGATCGTCACTGTGACCTCCATCTCCGGGTGCACCTCAAGCATGCCCGACGCCCACGGATTGTTCAACAATTCAGCGGGGTCTCTCGGCGGTCACGCTTCCGATCGGAAGCCGGTGAATTTGTGCGAACCGTCGCAGTAGGGCTTGATGGCTGACGCCCCGCAGCGGCAGAGCGCCACCGTCCTGCGTGTCCGGGGCAGCTCTTCGCCGTCGGACCCGAGCAGTTCGAAGTCTCCACGGATCAGGAGCGGGCCGTCGGTACAGGCGACCACGCTGACCGGAGGATCGGCCGGGCCTCCCGGACCGCGCTCGGCCTGGCCGGACGGCGTCGGATCAGGGCTCACCGGGACATCGCTTCCGCCGGAAGCAGCGATGAAGCTCCCGCGTCCCAGGCTGCCATGATGTGGGCGGTCATCAGGGCGTCGACGGCGAGCCCAGCGGCGGCACCGAACAGGACATCCTGCAGCAGCCGTGGATCGGCTTCGACGAGTCCGCCGGCCATGTCCCGTCCGGCGATCTGCTCGTGGACGGCGTCAGCCTCGACGTGCTCGTCGAAGTACCCGGTGACGTCCTCGCCGTACCCGAGCCGCCGGAAGCCTCGCGCGTACAGACCGTTCGGCCGCGACGAGGTCATCTCATAGGCAGCCAGGTGACCGACGATCGCGCCCCGCAGCCGCCGGTTGAGCCCGAAGAAGGACATCAGGTTGTTGGCTGCTAGCGTGACAGCGGGCACGGCATCGAGGTAGGCCCCATAGGAGTCCTCCATGCCGATCCCGCGCATCGTGCGGGCGAAGAGGGCCGAGTGCATCCGCGCCGGGAGGCCGTTCCCGTACTCGTCCGCCTGGATCTCCACGAGCGCCGCCTTCGGGCGCCCGGTGAGGCGCGGGATGGCCCAGGTGTGGGGATCGGCCTCCTTCAGCTGGAAGACCGACTTGTGGATGATGAACTCCCGGAGGTGGTCCTTCGTCGCCGTCTTGGCGATGAATCGGGACATGCTCGGACCCGAGTCCTCGCCGGTCATCCGGAAGAGTTCGGCGCAGACTGCTTCGCTCGTCGGGACCGGCAGGTCGCCGAGGACGACCTCCCTTCGGAGCCGGCGCTCGAAGGCCGCTTCGATGAGGTGCCGAACGCCGATCAATCCGGGGTTCCACTCCCAGTCGTCTCCTGCGCCGTCGATGCCGCTGTAGTGCAGCTCGTAGAGGCAGAACAGTGTGAGCTGCAGGTCCTCGTCCTGCAGGATGTCCGGGGTTTCCGCGACGGCCTCCTCGACGAGCACCCCCAGGCGGGCGAGCGGATCGTGCTGGGAGTCGACCGAGTCGGCGATCACCGCAAGGAGCAGTGAGCTGATTTCTCCGCGCGGGGAGGGCTGCTTCATCTCGAACCTCATTCTCATGGACATGGCCTCGAGGCCCTGGCGTCGACACTAAGCCTACTTCGCTTCTGCCCGTCCTGGAGAGGCTGCCGGCAGCACGGACGACGACGCCGGACCGACGACACCTGGGTGCCCGCCGATCCGGCGTCGTTCTGTCCATCCGCGGCGCTGGTGCCGCCGTTCTGCATCGACCGCCCCCGCGGCGATGACCCTGGGATCAGGCGCGGTTGGTCTTGGCGCGGTTGTCGCGGGTCAGCAGCAACGCCAGTGCGACCATGCCGACGGCGAGGAAGAAGTGCAGCCAGTTGTCCGCGCTGTTCAGCGGCACGAAGTTGGCTGCCGAATCCTGCCCGATCACGAGCCCGTAGATCCACAGGACGGCGTAGATGATCCCGCCGACCAGCAGATAGTTCCGCGCTCCCGACACCGTCTTCGCCATCGCCAGGCCGGCGATGCCGAACAGGAGGTGCACGATGTTGTGGAGGATCGATACCTGGAAGATCCCGAGCAGCATGGCCTCGGACTGGTGCCCGGCGAACTCCATGGTGTCGTAGTTCGACGTGATGCCGGGGATGAACCCGAGGATGCCGACCAGAAGGAACACGATGCCCACTGCTTGAGCCGCGCGCTGGACCTTGGTACGCCCGTTGTCCACGGTGCGATTGTTCGTACTTGTCATGACGATCTCCTGTTCCTCGATAGGTGCGAGTAGTGCTGGTGGTTATTCGCGGTTGAGCTTGTCCTGTACGGTGCCGGCCATCTTCTCGACGGTGTTCGGGATCTCCGTCGTGCCGTAGAACCGGGAATCGGGGTGCGTGGGCGGCGGCATCGGTGCACTGGTCGTGGGACCCTCGTGGTACGTGAACTCGCCCTTGCCATCCGGCGTGGGACCCGACGCCCAGCTGCCTTCGGAGGCAGTCTTCCCGTCGGAGAAGTTCAGGTACTGGTAGGACACCTCACGTGCTTCCTTCTTGATCGGGAAGTTGCTCGGTACCGGCATCTCCTCCATCTTCGACTCCTGGAGTTCCCTGGCGGCGGCGGTCCACTGGTTCTGGTGCATGGTGTCCCGCGCGAGCAGGAACGAGAGCATGTCCCGGACTCCGTGATCATCGGTCATGTGGTACAGGCGGGCGACCTGAAGCCGGCCCTGCATCTCCGCGTTGGCATTGGCCGTGAAGTCCGCCAGCAGATTTCCGCTGGCGGTGATGTAGCTGCCCTGCCAGGGATTGCCGTTGCTGTCGGCCGCACGTGCTCCGGCTCCGGCGACGATGGCCTGCTGCATGTCCGTGCCACCGATGACGGCTGCTACCGCAGGATCCGCCTGGATGGAATCCTCGGTGATGCCGAGGGGGGCCTTCTCCAGCAGTTGGGCGATCATCGTCGCGAGCATCTCGACGTGGCCCATCTCCTCCGCACCGATCCCGAACAGCAGGTCACGATACTTCCCGGGGATGTGCGCGTTCCACGCCTGGAAGCTGTACTGCAGCGCCACGGTGATCTCGCCGTACTGGCCGCCGAGCACTTCCTGCAGCTTGCGCGCGTAGATTGCGTCCGGCTTGTCCGGCGTCGACTTGTACTGAAGCTCTTGCTTGTGGAAAAACACTGGTGTTTACCTCCCCACCTCGGGTCCTCCCCGGTCTGGACCCGCTCCTTCTGGAAGCGGCCATGGGAGGTCCTCTTGATTCGACGCTAGCGGCGCCCCTAGGATTTTTGGAAGATGCTAAGTGTACTTATTTTGAACTTGCGGGATTCGAAGAAAGAGCTTGCATCACGCAAGGTAAGCATGCTTAGCTTCAGTGATAAGTCCAGCACGAGATGCCGGACCATCGCATCGGAAACGATGGAGCGTCCGCTCTCACGGCACGATCAACGTTAGGAAGAACCATGACTACGCAGAATTGGCCGCAGGATCCCCTGGTTCCCTCCACCACCGGGAACGAGTCCTCGACATCCGACCTGGGCGCGCACGAACTCGGCACCTCGGAATTCTCCGGCGGCACGTCGGGTTCCGACTCGAAGACCTCCGCAGCGAAGGACCAGGCGAAGCAGGTCGGACAGGACGGCAAGGACGCAGCCAAGAACGTGGCTGGTACTGCTGCCTCCGAGGCGAAGAACGTAGCCGGCACCGCAGCCACCGAGGCGAAGAGTGTTGCAGCCGAGGCCGGATCGCAGGCGAAGAACCTGCTGGGCACCGTGACCTCCGAGGTCAAGAGCCAGGCCGGATCCCAGCAGCAGAAGATCACCGAAGGCATCCGGAGCATCTCCGACGAACTGAAGTCGATGGCCGAGAAGTCCGACAACTCGATGGTGTCGAACCTCGTCCAGCAGGCCTCGCAGCGGACGGACTCGGCCGCATCGTGGCTCGAGGGTCGTGACGCCACGGACATCCTCGAGGACGTCAAGGCATTCGCCCGGCGCAAGCCCGGAGCGTTCCTCGCCATCGCGGCGGGATCAGGACTCCTCGTCGGACGCCTGACGCGGGGACTCACGGGCAACCGCGAGTCCGGGAATTCCTCCACCACGGGCCAGAACCTCGGTTCCACCGGGACTCCCTCCACCGGGACCTATGCCGGATACACCGAGGCCGACACCGACCTCTACAGCGGGACGCCCGCCACGGCGGCCTTCGGCGAGACACGTGGCCAGCACGTCGCCGACTCGAGCCCCGCGTTCGTGGATCCGGCCGACGACTACCCCACCATCCCGCCGGGCACGCCTCCCGTAGGCACCCTGCCGAATGACGGGAGCCTGCGCTGATGAGTGAGGCATACACGGGCGGCGCCCACCAGGCCGCCGCACCCCTTCCGTCGGAGGCGTAGAAACGCTCCGCCAACGCCTCGGTGGGCGAACTCCTCGGGGAGGTGACGAAGGATCTCTCCAAGCTGATGCGGCAGGAGGTCGCACTGGCGAAGGCCGAGGCCACCGAGTCGGCGAAGAACGCGGGGAAGGGCGCCGGCATGTTCGCCGGCGCCGCAGTGGGAGGCCACTTCGTCCTCCTCTTCCTGTCCCTGGCTCTCATGTGGGGCCTCGGAGCGCTCATGCCTCTCGGCTGGGCCGCTCTCATCGTGGCCGTGCTGTGGGGGATCATCGCCGCCGTACTGGCGCTGCAGGGCAAGAAGGAAATGAAGAAGGTCAAGGGCCTCCCCCAGACCGCGGAGACCGTCAAAGAGATCCCCCCGACACTGAAACCAGGTGAAGAGACACGATGAGCCAGACACCCGATGAGATCCGTGCAGATATCGAACGTACCCGTCAGGAACTGGGTACCGACGTCGATGCCGTCGCGGACAAAGTGAACCCCGCCAACATCGCGCACCGTCAGACCGAGAAGGTCAAGCACAGCTTCAGCAA
>JASLAA010000179.1 GCA_030147325.1 Arthrobacter sp.
CCGGGCCGCTGCAGGGGCACCCACAGCTTGTACCGGTCGGCACGGTAATACGACACGGAGTAGTCGATCATGGCCCGCGCCACGTACGCGTGCCGCTGGATCTTGAGCAGCGGCGCATTCATCTCCACGTTGAGCAGGCGCGCGATGGACGGCGACGCCGCGGTCGCCTCGATGGTGTCCTCCCCCCACTCCATGACGAGCCCGTACCTCTCGCTGAGCACGTTGTACAGCGAAGTGGGAGGAGGACCGTCCAGGATGCCCTTCACCCGGTGTGCCGGAATGAAGTTCTCGTCCACACTCATGGGCTCACCGTCGGCGAGGAGCTGCCGCCGGAACCGGACCACCGGCTGACCGATCTCGATCTGCAGCTCCCGCGCCACGAGCGGCGAGGCTCCCTGCTGTTCGAAGCTCAGCACACGGGCATCCGGCACCATGCCGCGCCGGATCATCTCCTCGGTGTAGGACGTCATCTTCACGTGCAGGTCCATCTTGCTCCGCGCCACGAAGGTCCCGAGCCCCACGACCCGCTCCAGGACCTCCTCGGCGACCAGGGCGTCGACGGCCTGGCGCACGGTCATGCGGGCCACCCCGAAGTACTCGCACAGCTGCCGCTCGGAGGGAATGCCCGCCCCAGGCTCACCGAACTGACGGACATAGCGCCGCAGGCTCTCGCGCAGCTGGACGTGTTTGGGGGTGGCGGAGGCCTCGTCGAGCCGGTCCGCGTCGAAGGGCCTGGGCAACACGGCCACGGTGAGGTCTCCTTCTCTCTGCTGTTCCGCGCCCGCTCGGCGCCGGTACCGACTGTACGCAGACGCCCGGCTTAAACGCGAGGGAGCCCGCACGTGGCGGGCTCCCTCGGTGGTGCAGGGTGGGGCTAGTGGGCGTGGTCGCCGCGGCTGTACTCGAAGACCCAGCCGACGAGCGCGACCACGGCGAGGCCGAGGCCGATGTAGAGGATCCAGAAGCCGATCGCCATACCGAGGAAACCGGTGGCGGCCGAGATCCCGAGGACGAGGGGCCACCAGCTCCAGGGGCTGAACTGCCCCTGCTCGCCCGATCCCTCGTGGATCTCCGCGTCGAGGCGGTCCTCGGGGCGCTCACCGACGCGCTTGCCGGTGACGGCGAGGTAGAAGCCGATCATCCCGGCGAGCCCACCGACGAGCAGGATGCCCAGGAATCCGACCCACTCGGAGAATTCGGTCAGAAAACCGTAGATCACACCGATGATCACGAAGATCGGCAGGCCGATCAGGAACAGGTTCTTCTCGATCCTCATGACTTGGCATCCTGTCGATCGGCCGAGCCCATGAAGCTCGCAGCGCTTTCGTCGGGGGTGTGGGTCTGCTGCAGCTCGGGGTGGTGCAGATCGAGCGCGGGGCGCTCCGACCTGATGCGGGGCAGCGACGTGAAGTTGTGGCGCGGGGGCGGGCACGAGGTGGCCCACTCGAGCGAGGCTCCGAAGCCCCAGGGGTCGTCGACCTCGACCTTCTTGCCGGTGCGCCACGTGATGTACACGTTCCAGAAGAACGGGATCAGCGAGGCTCCGAGGACGAACGAGCCGATGGTGGAGAACTGGTTCATCGCCGTGAAGCCGTCCTCGGGCAGGTAGTCCGCGTAACGGCGGGGCATTCCCTCGACACCGAGCCAGTGCTGGATCAGGAACGTGGCGTGGAACCCGATGAACAGCATCCAGAAGTGGATCTTGCCGAGGCGCTCGTTGAGCATCTTGCCCGAGAACATGGGACACCAGAAGTAGAAGCCGGCGAACATCGCGAACACCACGGTGCCGAAGACCACGTAGTGGAAGTGCGCCACCACGAAGTAGGTGTCGGAGACGTGGAAGTCCAGAGGCGGGGACGCCAGGATGATGCCGGTGAGGCCACCGAACAGGAACGTCACGAGAAAGCCCAGGCTCCACAGCATGGGCGTCTCGAACGTCAGGGAGCCGCGCCAGAGCGTGCCGATCCAGTTGAAGAACTTCACGCCCGTGGGAACCGCGATCAGCATGGTCATGAAGGCGAAGAACGGCAGGAGCACGGCGCCGGTCACGTACATGTGGTGCGCCCAGACGGTGACCGACAGGGCGGCGATGGCGATCGTCGCGTAGACGAGGCCCTTGTAGCCGAAGATCGGCTTGCGGCTGAAGACCGGGAAGATCTCCGAGACGATGCCGAAGAACGGCAGCGCGATGATGTACACCTCGGGGTGCCCGAAGAACCAGAACAGGTGCTGCCAGAGGATGGCACCGCCCGCTTCCGGATCGAAGATGTGCGCACCGAAGCGGCGGTCGGCGCCGAGGGCGAAGAGGGCGGCGGCCAGAGGCGGGAAGGCCATCAGCACGAGGATCGAGGTGATCAGGGCGTTCCAGGTGAAGATCGGCATGCGCCACATGGTCATGCCCGGGGCGCGCATGCAGATGATCGTGGTGATGAAGTTGACGCCGCCGAGGATCGTGCCGAAGCCCGACAGGGCGAGTCCGAAGACCCACAGGTCTCCACCGACGCCCGGGGAGAACGTGGTGCTGGAGTGCGGTGCGTAGGCGAACCAGCCGAAGGACGCCGCACCCTGCGGAGTGACGAAGCCCGAGACGGCGATGGTGCTGCCGAACAGGAAGAACCAGAACGCCAGCGCGTTCAGTCGCGGGAAGGCGACGTCGGGTGCGCCGATCTGCAGCGGCATGATCACGTTCGTGAAACCCGCGAACAGCGGGGTGGCGAACATCAGGAGCATCACGGTGCCATGCATCGTGAACAGCTGGTTGTACTGCTCCTTGGTCTGCAGGAGCTGCATGCCCGGCTCGAAGAGCTCGGCGCGGATGATCAGCGCCATCACACCGGCGAAGCAGAAGAAGACGAAGGAGGCGATCAGGTACATGTACCCGATGGTCTTGTGGTCGGTCGAGGTGATCCAGCTGACGATGATGCGTCCCTTGGACCTCGGGACCACGCGCGGAGCGGCTACGGTGCCGGCTTCCTCAAGGGTGTATTCGAACGTGGACATCAGCTGCTACTCCTGGCTGGGTCGGTATCGGGATCGTCCTCCGGGTAGGAGTCGCGGTCGTACTCATCGCCGAGCTGGCCCTGTTCCAGCTGGCTCATCTGCGCGTCGAACTCCGCCTGGGAGACCACCTGCACATTGAAGAGCATCTCCGAGTGGTACTGGCCGCAGAGTTCGGCACACTTGCCGTCGAAGGTGCCCTCCTTGGTGGGCGTGAGGTTGATATAGTTCGTGCGGCCCGGGTAGAGGTCGCGCTTCATCAGGAAGCCGGGCACGAAGAACGAGTGCTGCACGTCGCGAGCGTTGAGCTGGAGCTCCACGGTCCGGTTGACGGGCAGGTAGAGCGTCGGCAGATCCGCCTCCTGGCCCGTCTCACCTGTGAGGTGGGCCTGGACTCCGGTGGAGTACCGGTCCTCGGTGACGTAGTTGAAGTCCCAGG
>JASLAA010000212.1 GCA_030147325.1 Arthrobacter sp.
ACGTCGAAGTCACCGGCGAGTGCGGCCGTTGCCTGGAGCCACTGCGGTTCGACCGCGAGGTGGACCTCCAGGAGCTCTTCTTCTACAGCGACTCCGAGTCGCTGTCGGTGGAAGAGGAAGAAGAACAGCACCGGGTGGAGAACGATGCGGTCGATCTGGAGCCCGTGCTGAGGGATGCGGTAGTCACATCACTGCCATTCCAGCCGGTGTGCCGGGAGGATTGCAAGGGTCTGTGTTCCGAATGCGGCGCACAGCTCAACGACGATCCGGACCACCACCATGAAGTCCTTGATCCTCGCTGGTCAGCCCTAGCCGGGTTGACGGGCACCGCCGCTGAGAATGACGCGGCAACCAAGTCAGAGTCAGACGAGAGAGAAGAGAGTTAGCCGTGGCAGTCCCGAAGCGGAAAATGTCCCGCGCGAATACCCGCGCACGCCGGTCCCAGTGGAAGGCCACTGCGCCGAAGCTGGTCAAGACCCTCGAGAACGGTCGCATCACCTACAGCCTCGCCCACCAGGCGAAGGTCGTCACGGACTCGGCCGGTACCCCGCTGTTCCTCGAGTACAAGGGCCGCAAGGTAGCCGACGTCTGACACCGGAGTGCAACCCGCCGCAGGCATGCTGCCACGGCGGGTAGCGCCCGATGCTGGATCAGCTGATGCGGTCGTGAAGAACACAGCAGAACTCACCAAGCGTCTCGGTGTCGATATCGACACCGAGACGCTTCGTCTTGCCCTGACACACCGTTCCTACGCCTACGAGCAGGGCGGGATCCCGACCAACGAGCGGCTCGAGTTCCTCGGCGACTCGGTGCTGGGACTGTCGGTGACGGACGCCCTGTATCGCGACAATCCGGCGCTGTCCGAGGGCGAGCTCGCCAAGCGGCGGTCCGCCGTCGTCAGCACGAGGGCACTCGCGGGTGTGGCTCGCACGCTCGACCTCGGGAGCTACGTGTTGCTCGGACAGGGCGAGAAGCTCACGAACGGACGGGACAAGGCCTCCATCCTGGCGGACACGATGGAGGCGGTGATCGGGGCGGCGTACCTGAGCCACGGCATCGAGACCGCCAGGGCCATGGTCATGAGGCTCATCAGCCCCCTGCTCCGCGACTCGGCGGTCCTGGGGGAGGGTACCGACTGGAAGACCCGGATCCAGGAGACCGCAGCCGGACGCCGCCTCGGCCTGATCGACTACCAGGTCGAGGGGACCGGGCCGGACCATGACCGCACGTTCACGGCCCGTCTCGTGATCGGCGGCGTGGAGTACGGATCCGGGTGCGGCCACTCCAAGAAGGAAGCCGAGCAGGCGGCCGCTGCCGCGACCTGGAAACTCCTGTCGGAGGAGCTCCCGGTACCGGCGACCGCATCCGTGGCGCAGCACGCCGACGGCGCCTGAGTGCCCGAACTACCCGAGGTCGAGGTGGTGCGGCGTGGCCTGTCCCGGTGGGTGACGGGACGCAGCATCGAGACCGTGGAAGTGGTCGATCCGCGATCCGTGCGTAGGCACGTCGACGGCGTCGAGGACTTCGCGGGAAACCTCGCAGGCGCACGCGTGACGGACGTGGTGCGACGCGGGAAGTTCCTCTGGATGCCACTCGAACAGTCCGACCAGTCGGCGGGGCCACCGCAGCTGGCACTGATGGCCCACCTCGGCATGAGCAGCCAACTGCTGGTCAAGGAGCCCGACGCCCCGAGGGAGAAACACCTCCGGGTGCTCCTCGCGCTGTCGGCCGGCGTCGACGCGCTCGGTGAGCCGATGCCCCGAGACCTCCGCTTCGTCGACCAGCGTATCTTCGGTGGGATGTTCATCGCGGACCTGGTGCCGACGTCGGACGGACGGCCCGGTGGCCGCGGCGCCACCGACCTCGAGCTGATCCCCCGCGAGGCGGCCCACATCGCCCGTGATCCCCTTGATCCCGCCTTCTCCATCGAGAACCTGCACCGCCGCCTGCGCGAGCGGAGGACCGGCCTGAAACGCGCGCTCCTGGACCAGGGGCTCATCTCCGGTATCGGCAACATCTACGCCGACGAGGCACTGTGGAGCGCCCGCATGCATTACGCGCGCCCCACCGACACGATGCGACGGCCGGACACCGAACGGATCGTCGACGCGGTGACGACGGTGATGGAGCGAGCGCTCGATGCGGGCGGTACCAGCTTCGACTCCCTTTACGTCAACGTGAATGGCTCGTCAGGCTACTTCGCGCGCGAGCTCGAAGCCTACGGGCGCGAGGGTCGGCCCTGTCGCCGATGTGCGTCCGAGGGCAGGCAGTCGTTGCTGCGCCGGGAGCCCTTCATGGGCAGGTCCTCCTTCGTGTGCCCGTCCTGCCAGCCCCTGCCGCGCAACGCCCGCCTCTGAGCGGATCACGGCACAAGCGTCCTTGTCGTGACCTGAACGTGACAATCGGCCGAGCAACGCGTACCGTTGGTCGCGCGCTCATTCCAGCAAGGAAGGGCGCCCGCCCTCACTCTGCCTAGCCCTGTCGATGAGGTCGGACCGTTCGCTCAACACATTCGACAGGGGCGGGGGAACCGATAGCGGACTCGATACGAGTCCTAGGGGTCAAGACATGGGTAGGCCAGCACTGGGGGTGGCCTGCAGTACATGTCCGGATGTCCCATCCGAACCCGACAGCTAACTTCGCAGGCATTGGGAAAGGCATCAGCATGTCCAGGAAGACCAGTATCGCGCGCCACCGGGCCGTCCCCACGCGCATCAACCCCCTCATCACAGCATCACGTGCCGTCACCGCGGGCGCCTCGGTAGCGGGCAAGCCTGCCGCCGTCGTCGTCGCGGCGTCGGGCCTCATGCTCGGTGCAGCTCTCCCGGCGAGTGCCGCCGGTGAGATCAGCCTCGAGACCGCAGGCAACCAGCAGACCGTGACCAGCACCGCAGGGACCTACACGGTCCAGGCGGGCGACACGCTGGGCAGCATCGCGGCGGCGCACGGCGTCAGCGTCGATACGCTGTTCACCGCCAACGGACTGAGCTACAGCTCGGTCATCTACCCGGGCCAGTCCATCGTCCTCGATGGGGCAGCGTCCACCCAGCAGTACTCCCTCCAGTCGGCGCCCACGGTAGCTGCGCCGGCAGCACCCGCAGTCTCCGTCTCGTCAGCAGCACCGGCCGTCTCCGCCGCACCGGCGGTCTCGACGGGCAACACGACGGGGCTCAGCACGCAGTCCGCCTCCTCGATCGCTCCGGCCTCCGGCATCGTCGGCACGGCGATGCAGGGTCAGGGTTCCTCCTATGTCTACGGCGGAACCTCCTTCGGTGCCTGGGACTGCTCGGGCTTCGTGAAGTGGGTGTACGCGCAGCACGGCATCGACCTGCCGCGCACCACCTGGTCCCAGTTCGCAGCCCTGACGCCCACCAGCAACCCCCAGCCGGGCGACCTGGTCAGCCAGAACGGCGGCGGGCACGTCGGCATCTACCTCGGCGACGGTCAGATGATCAGCGCCCTGAACCCCGGTCAGGGAACCCAGGTTCACCCGGTCGGCGCAATGTCGGTCGACGGCTACTACACCCGCTGACCCGCTCGTCGGACGCACGGCCCCTCAGCAGGCCACACATCACAGAAGGACGGGATGCGGTGAGCATCCCGTCCTTCTGTGCGTCCGGCTCCGGTCGGTGTCAGCGGCGGTAGTACGCCGCGAGCCGATGGAAGCCTTCGTCGATGCTGACGGTGGGCTCCCAGTCGAGCACCTGCCTCGTGCGCCGCTGGTCGAACCAGTGCGCGGTGGACAGCTGCTCGGCGAGGAACCGGGTCATCGGCGGTTCCTCCTCGCGGCCCAGTGTCAGCCAGGCTCGCTCGATCACCGCCCCGGCTCCTCGTGCCAGCGCACCCGGCACCGAGCGGTGCGGCGGACGCACCCCGCCGGCGCGGCAGATCCCCGCCAGCAGTTCCGCGATCGGCCGTGGTTCACCGTTCGTGACCACCAGCGCCTTCCCCTGGGCAGCGTGCATGCGGCGCAGGCAGGCGACGATCGCCGACGCCGCATTGTCCAGGTACGTGGTGTCGATGAGTGCTGTGCCTCCGTCGAGCAGCGGTAACCGTCCTCGGCGCGCCCTGGCGATCACGCGCTCCACGAGCTGGGTGTCCCCGGGGCCCCACACGATGTGCGGCCGGATGGCGGCGACCCGGAAGACCGGGCTCGAGCGTCCCAGCGCGAGGACCTCGGCCGCTGCCTTCGTCCGTGCGTAGTCGCCCCGCGCTCGCTCCGGGTCGGCAGGGCCTGCCGCTGCACCGACCAGGGAGGTGCCGACGTGCGCAACGGACGGGGAGGAGACATGGACGACGTCGGCGCAGCCGGCCTGCTCGGCCGCGTCGAGCACGTTGCCCGTTCCATCCACGTTGACGGAGCGGAAGTCGGCGGACGCTCCGGTGAAGGACACCTTCGCCGCGAGGTGGATGACGGCGCGGCAACCGCGCGCCGCGTCCTCGAGCGCACGGCGGTCGCCGACCGACCCGAGGGCATCGGTGGCGCCCTCGACACCGGAGGGACGCCGCTGGAAGCATCGGACGTCGTCGCCGTCGAGAACGAGCTGTCGGGCGACGGCGCGGCCCAGCATCCCGCTGGCCCCCGTGACGAGGACGGTCACAGGGCGCCGGCGCGGCCGCCGGAGAGGAATCGGGCGGAGAACCCCGCCACCCTGGTGCGATCGATCTTGGCGTTGTGGCGGATGTCGACCGGAAGCGCGGGGACCGTGATGACCGCCGCGAGCTCGACGCCACGGCGGTACGCGGCCGACCTCGCGTCCGCTGCGAGCTCTTCGCTCGCGAGGTGCGGCCGTCGACCCGGATCCTCCAGCTCGAGGACCGCGACAACCGCCTGCGTGCCCTCGGGCCCTACGCCGACGACGGCAGCCAGCGCGACGCCGTCCAGGACCTCGAGCGCATGTTCGAGGCCGACCGGTGTCACCACTCCCGCCGACGTCGAGATGACGTGGCCGAGCCGCCCTTCGACCCACAGACGGCCGTCCGCGTCGAAATGCCCGACGTCGCCCGTGCGGTGCCACGGCGGCGTCCGCGCCGAGTCCCGCTGCGTCTTCCACAGCCGGAAGTAGCGGTCCTTGACGTGGGGGGCGTCGACGAGGATCTCGCCGCTCACGCCGGGGGAGCCTGTCGGGTCGCCGGTCGCGGCTCCGGCTCCGTCGAGCGGGCTCACCGCTACCCGCGCTCCGTGCACCGGCCGACCGACGCACACGCCGTTGCCGGCACCCTCGAGCCGTTCCTGGACCGCGGTCTCCGCGGAACGGATGCCGTCGAGGTCGATGTCCGCGACGAGCAGGGACTCCGTCATGCCGTAGGGCGTGTGGAGGGCTGCGGCCGGCACGAGTTCCTGGACCGCCTCGAGCAGGGGAGCCGGGATGGGAGCTCCTGCCGAGAGCAGCAGGGAGACCCGGGCGAGCGATTCCCTCCCCGTGGTGTCCAGATCCGTCGACGTCGCCAGGACGTTGCGGAGCGCCGCCGGGGAGGCGAAGACGACCGTCGCGTCGATAGCACCGGCGGCGTCGGCCAGGGCCTGTGCCGTCAGGGTCCTCGGAGCGGTGACATCCATGTCGGGGGTCACGGAGGTGGCGCCGAGTGCGGGACCGAGCAGGGCGAAGGGGGCGAAACCTGCGACGAGCCCGGTTCCGGGACCGAGACCGAGGGTCGACCCGACGACGTCGCGCATGGCCGAGAGCTGCCGGTGCGTGTACACGACGCCCTTCGCCGGTCCGGTCGATCCCGAGGTGAACAGGATGGCGGCGTCGTCATCAGGAGCGGGGTCCCCGAACGCGGAACCGTCAGGAGCCGGCATACCGGAGTTCCGCGCGGGTCCTGCGGCACGGAGATCGTTGAGGGAGGCCTCGACACCCAGCAGCCTGCGCCTCGCAGCGGGGAGCGGCGCTGCGCTGATCCGCCGTCCCGGCCAGCCGAAGGCCCGGGCGGCCACCAGCGCACGCTCTATGCCGATGACGACGTCGGGTGCGGAGCCCTTCACCGCGCGGCTCAGGCCACGGGCACCGAGGCCCGCGTCGGCGACGACGATCACCGCCCCGATCCGGAGGCATGCGTAGATCAGCACGGTGAGGTCCACGCCGGGGGGTACCAGAAGGCTCACCCGGCTGCCCGGACCGTATCCCAGGGCGACGAGACCTGCGGCGACGGCATCGACGTCCTCCGCCAGCTCCCGCCAGGAGAGGGTGCGCGGTCCACCGGAAGCACGCATCTCGGCGACCGCCGTCGTCGAGCCTTGGGGTCCGGCCGCCAGTTCCGGGATGCGGTGCCCGAGCGGTCGGTGATCGGTCGCGTTCCGACGGCCGGGTGCGGGGGGAGCGACGGCGGGCTCCCGCGCTCCGACCGCACGAGCCGACAGCCATTCGATCGCGGTGGCGGCTGTGTCGGCGTCCTCCTGCACGAGGTGACCGGCGCGCTCGAAGCGGTGGATGTCCGCGTGAGGCAGACGGCGTGCGAGGTCCTCCAGGTAGGGGTCCGAGAAGATCGGGTCGTGCGGTCCCCACATCATGAGGACCGGGACCGTGAGGCTCCGGATGCCCTCGGCGGTCTCGGTGAGGGCGGCGTAGCTGGGGTGGGACCGGTCGGCCGGGATGTCGGACACGAAGTTCGCGATCCCCTCGCGTGCGGCCGCGCTCCGGTACGGGTCCCTGAAGGCCCGGCGGATGTCCTTGGCCAGGGGAGGGCGGGCGAGGGCGAGGGTCACATCGAGGAAGGCACGCGTGGTCCTGGTGCCGAGGGCGTGCACGCCGGGCGTCAGCGCGAGCCGCAGCGGGGCCGGGATGCGGCGTTCCTGGTCCTGGTGGATGGCCGTGTTGGTGAGGACGACGCCGGCGAGGTCCTCCCGGTTGCGATGGGCGTATCCGAGGCTGACGACTCCGCCCCAGTCGTGGCCCACCGTGACGACGGGGCCGCTCAGTCCCACGGCGGCCGTGAAGTCCTCGAGGTCGGTGATGCGATGCGGCAGGCGCCGGAAGACCCCGGTGCGGGCGGAGTAGCCCATGTCGAGCTGGTCGACGGCGATCACGCGCCAGCCCGCGTCGACCCCTGCAGCGAGGTAGCTGCGCCACAGGTAGGACCACGTCGGGTTCCCGTGCACGCAGAGCAGCGTGCCGAGCGCCTCCCTGCCGTCGAGACCGGCCCGGTTGTCGAAATAGTGCCAGCGGTGGCTGGTGCCCGGGGCATCCGCCCCGCTCGTCGAGGGCACGTCGATGTACGCCGACCATGAGGGGTCGACGCCGGGGAGTGCTACCACGCAATCTCCATCATCGATGTGTTGAGTCCCGAACCGACTCCGAGGCACAGGACGCGGTCTCCCGGATTCAGGGACTGCGACTCCTGGGCGAGCGTCATCGGGAGGGAGGCCGGGCCCACGTTTCCCCAGTGGGGGAACGTGATGGGAACGCGCTCGCGCTCGAGGTCCACCGCCTTGATGATGGCGTTGGTGTAGGAGTTGGACACCTGGTGGGTGACGTAGCGGTCCATGGCGCTCCAGTCCCAGCCGTCACCCTGTGCCTCGTGCCAGGCCGTCACGACGAGTTCGAGACCGCCGTCGAGCAGGCCCTTGGTGTCGGTGTACATCCCGTCGATTCCCCCGACACAGAGCTCGTGGTGCTGCGTCCCGGCGCGCGAGACGCCGCCGAGGATCCGATGGGACCCCGGGTGCAGGTCGGCCGGACCGATGACGGCGGCAGCGGCACCGGATCCCAGGGTGAGGGTCGCGAACTCGCTGAGGAAGTCCTCGCGCGTCGAATCCTCGCGGTTGAGCCGGTTGAAGGTGGCTTCCTGGGTCCGCTGGGCGTCCTCTCCCGCGACGATGAGGGCGTACTTGATCTGGCCGGAATCGATCATGTTCGCCGCCAGGGTCATCCCGTTGACGAAGCCGAGGCACGCGTTGGCGAGGTCGAAATTCATCGCGGAGGACGGCAGGCCAAGCGAGTGGTGGATCTTGACGGCCACGGAGGGCTCGAGGTTGCGGCGGGTCACCGAGGTGTTGATCAGGAGACCGACGTCGCCGGGCTCGATGCCCGCCTCCGCCATGGCCTTCGCGCCCGCCTCGATCGCTGCGTCGTCGAAGTCGGTCCCGGGCGACCACCAGCGCCGCTCGGTCACGCCGGCGACGCGCTCGAGGAGCCGCTTCGAGAGGCGGAGCCTTTTCAGGCTGGGTGCCAGCCGTTCGTCGAACTCTGCGGAACTGACGACTACCGGCGCCTCCACACTCGTGACGGCGAGCAAGGCCGTGTTTTCATGTCGAAACGTCGCGTTACCGGTCAAATTTCCTGCCTCGTCAACTGGTGAGCGCCGGGGGGTGGCCTGAAGTGACCCACGAATGGATCGGCCTGGACGCCTCTGGATACTGCTGAAACTTTTTGTAAGCCTACTTCTTAATTCACCCGTCGGTCACCCGGAAATTCGTGGGAGCCCGTCGCCTTGCCTCGCCAATACCCCGCACGGACGGTGCGATCCAGTAGATTGGGGAGGTCCTACCCCACCTGGAGATCCTGACACCGTGCATCTGAAGAGTCTAACC
>JASLAA010000228.1 GCA_030147325.1 Arthrobacter sp.
GTTGAAAAGGGCGACGGCGGACAGCGCCGGGTCCTCCAGGCGCTCGCGGACCGTGTGCCCCTGTTGCGTCGGAGCCCCGTCCCATTCTTCCGGCGCTATGACGAAGCACGGCCGGAACAGGCCGAAGTGGACGGACCGGCCATGGGTCCTCGCAGCCATGGCGACGAGATTCTCGACTGCCTGCTTCGAGGCCGCGTACCCGTTCCACGGCTCGGTCGGGTGTTCCTCGTCCAGGGGCAGGTAGCGGGGCCTCCAGCCATGGGGGGAACCGTAACCGACCACGGTGGGGCTGCTGGCGATGAGCAGTTGGCCGGCCCCGGCAGCTACGGACGCTTCGATCACGCTGTAGGCGAGGCCGGTGTTGGTGGCGAAGATGACCGGGTCGGGAGCGCTGAAGGGCACGGAGATGGCAGCGAGATGCACGACGCCCTGTGGTCGGAGTTCGCGGAAGAGCTCGCGTGTCGTCTCGGTATCGCTCAGGTCATGCGCGATCTGGCGGGCGGGCAGCCCTTCCGCCGGAACGCGATCGATGCTCACGACATCGTGACCTGCTTCGACCAGCGCCCTCAGGACGCTTGCACCGAGTCGACCGGACCCGCCGGTCACCACGTAGCGGCTCATCGGCCAACCCCACCGCGAGCCGGGTCACCCAGACCCAGGTCAGCCACCAGTACGGCTTGTCCGGTCTCGAGTGATCTGTTGCCGGCGAGCCCCACCGAGACGGCACGGACACCATCCCGCCAACTCGCGGCGTGCCGCAGGGGATCCTCGGACGCACCCACGAACAGGTCGTGCAGGAGCTTCGCGTCGCCCCCACCGTGCCCGCCGTCGGCTTCGGGTATGGGGACCCGGCGCGCTGCCGCGAAGTGCTGCTGCACGACGAGGCTCTCCCCCACCGGACGCCCGTCAGCTGCCGTGACGCCGTCGGGTCTAGCACTCGGATCCACCAGCACGGCGCCCTGGTCGTCGAGCAGCACCGCTCCACGTTCGACCACGGTGAGTTCCGCCCGCCCCATGGTGCCGTTCACCGAGACGGTGTACCCCTCCCAGGGCGAGTGCGCGTTGAGGGAATAGGACATGCTCGCGCCGGAGGCGTAGTCCACGACAAGGGCGAGGTTGTCCTCGATGGTGATGCCCTCGTCGAACACGTCCTGGTCGCGGCGGTAACCGTCGTGGTGTTCCTGGTCGAGGTAGAGCGCTTTCAGCACGGGGTCCTGACGGAGGTCGAGGCTGAACGCGTCCTTCAGGGCCGAGTCGGTACTGCCCCGCTCCGGACGCTCTCCCACTCCCCTGCGCTCCGCGTTCGCCGCGCCGTAGAACCGGAGGCCTCCGCTGGCGAAGACCCTGGTCGGGGTGTCGTCCAACCACCAGTTCACCAGGTCGAAGTGGTGGGATGCCTTGTGGATCAGGAGCCCGCCCGAGTTCTCCTTGTTCCGGTGCCAGCGGCGGAAGTAGTCCGCCCCGTGTGCGGTGTCGAGCACCCACTCGAAGTGCACGCTGGTGACATCGCCGATCGTGCCGTCGGCGATGACCTGCCGCAGCGCCGTGTTCCGCGGCGAGTACCGGTAGTTGAACGTCGTCGTGACGCTCCGTCCCGTGCGGTCGACGGCATCGGCGATGGCTCGCACGCCCTCTGCCGTGATCGTCAGCGGTTTCTCTACGATGACATCGGCTCCCGCGTCGAGTGCGAGCACTATCAGTGAGGCGTGCGTGTGGTCCGGTGTGGTGATGATGACCCGGTCGACGTCGTACTTCTGCACGGCCGAGGAGAGGTCGGCCGGACGGAACCTGCGGGGCAGGTCGGTGTGGCCGAGATCCTGCAGATGCTGGTCGTAGTAGTCGAGCCTCCCCTCGTTGCTGTCCGACCACGCGACCAGCTCGGCGGACGCGGCGTGCGGTCCTGCGATGGCGTCGACATACATGTGGGCCCGCGAACCGGTGCCGACAAGTGCGTACTTGAACCTGGATGACATGGGAGCTGAGGCCCCTTCTACTTGATACCGGTGGTTGCGATGCCCTTGATGAGGTACCGCTGGCCCACCAGGAACGCGATGAACAGGGGCAGGAGGGAGAGAACGGACATGGCGAACATCCCTCCGAAGTTCGAGCTCGAGGACGAGTCGAGGAACCCTCGGAGGGCGAGGGAGACCGTCCAGTTCTCCTGTTTCGTCAAGTAGATCAGCTGGCCGAAGAAGTCGCTCCAGGTCCAGATGAACGTGAAGATGGCGGTGGTCGCGAGCGCCGGCACCATGAGCGGCAGGATGATCTGGAAGAAGATCCTGATGTGGCCGGCGCCGTCGATCCGGGCTGCCTCGTCGAGTTCCTTGGGAATGCCTCGGATGAACTGGACCATCAGGAAGACGAAGAACGCGTCCGTCGCGAGGAACTTGGGCAGGATCAGGGGAACGAAGGTGTTCACCAGGCCCAGCTGGGAGAAGATCACGTACTGCGGCACGATGATCACGTGCACGGGCAGCATGATGGTGGCCAGCATGGCGGCGAAGAAGATGGTGCGTCCGCGGAAGCGGAGCCTTGCGAACGCGTATGCGGCCAGGGAGCAGGAGATCAGGTTCCCCAGGATGGATCCGAGCACCAGGAGGCCGGAGTTCTTGAGGAAGTGACCGAACGCGTATCGCTGCGCGTTCCACCCCTCGACGTAGTTGTCGAGGCTGATGTCCGTGAAGACGAGACCCTGGTCGCGGAAGATCAGTTCGGTCGGTCGGAACGAGCTCAGGAGGAGCCACAGCAGCGGATACACCATCACCAAGGAGAGCGCGATCAGTCCGGCGTGCTTCAGGAGGCTCCTCGCCCGCTTGCGGTTCGCGCGGGCGCGGATCCTGTCTGCGTCGTTCCCGGATCCCGGCGTCGTCGCCGTCGTCGGGTTTCTCATGGGTGTCGCGGTGGCCATTGTCTCGCGATTCCTTTCGGAAGGGGTGTGATGGGAAGCAGCTCGACGACGGTGCGCGTCAGTCCTCATAGAAGACCCAGTACTTCGAGAGCCAGAAGTTGAAGGCCGTGAAGGCCGCGATGACGATCAGCAGGAACCAGGCCATCGCCGAGGCGTACCCCATCTGGAAGTTGGTGAAGCCCTCCCGGTACAGGTACAGCGTGTAGAAGAGCGTCGAGTCGCTCGGTCCTCCTGTTCCTCCGGAGACGATGTACGCCTGGGTGAAGGACTGGAAGGCGCCGATGATCTGCAGGACCAGGTTGAAGAAGATGATCGGGCTGAGCAGCGGCAGCGTGATGGAGCGGAAGGTACGCACCATCGACGCGCCGTCCACCTCCGCTGCTTCGTAGTACATCCGCGGGATCTGGCGCAGGCCGGCCAGGAAGATGATCATGGGCGAGCCGAAGGTCCACACATGCAGCAGGATGATCGTGCCGAGCGCGGTGTCCGGGTTCGATATCCAGCCCGGGCCGTCGATCCCGAAGAGCGCCAGAAAGGCGTTCACGATGCCATCGCTGCCGAAGACCTGGCGCCAGAGGATGGCGACGGCGACCGATGCGCCCAGCAGCGAGGGCAGGTACAGGATGGACCGGTACAACGCCAGGCCCCGCATTCCCCTGTCCAGCAGCAGTGCTATTCCGAGGGCAAGGATCAGCTGCAGCGGAACCGAGACCAGCACGTAGGTGAAGGTCACCCGGAACGACGCCCAGAGGCGACGATCGCCGACCATGTCGAGGTAGTTCTGGATGCCGACGAAGGTGGGGGCCTGCAGCAGGTTGTAATCCGTGAGGGAGAGGTACAGCGAGGCGATCATCGGCCCGATCGTGATCAGGACCAGTCCGAGGAGCCACGGCAGGAGGAAGAGATAGGCCACCTTGTTGTCACGGTACTTCTCCCTGACCTTCGGGCCGTTCTTTCGCGCGGACTTCGTCATGCTCCGCAATTCGCCGAGACTGCTCACCGTTGACCTCCTTGTCGTCGCAGCTACCGTTCCCGACTGGTGAAAGCGGTTTCACGTGCGCCGTACGATTATTACCGACGCCTGTGAGATCGTCAATCATGGCCGCGACTGCTTGGGCGCTATCGTGGCGACTACCGAAAGGAGCCCAGGGTGGGACGACGATCAGGCGCGGCGACGATCGCCGAGGTGGCGCGCCATGCAAGGGTGTCCCCGGCGACCGTCTCCAGAGTGATGAACGGCAACTTCCTGGGCGAGCCCGCCATTGCCGAGCGGGTACGCGCGTCGGCGACGGAACTCGCCTACGCGCCGAACCACCTGGCGCGGAGCCTGGCGCTGGGAGAGACGCGCACGATCGCCTTCGTCGTTCCCGATCTGGCCAACCCGACGTTCCAGACCGTGCTCTCCGGCCTGAGCAAGACCGCGGCGCGGGACGGATACCGGGTACTCGTGGCGGATTCGGCCGAGTCACCCGCCGATGAGCCGCTGCTGGCCACGGAGATCCGTCGCCGCTGCGATTCGATCGTCCTCTGCGCGCCCCGGATGCCGGAGGACGACCTCGTCGCCCTGGCGCAGTCCCTCAGTCCCCTGGTCCTGATCAACCGATCCACACCCCGGGTGTCGGCGCCGTCGCTGTCCATCGACTACCGCACCGGCATCCAGAACCTGGCCCAGCACCTCTACGGTCTCGGGCACCGCCGGCTCGCCTATCTCCAGGGGCCCACCGAGAGCGTGTCGAACGCCCGCAGGATCACAGGGCTCGTGGAGTTCGCGGACGGCGTGAAGGACGCCACCGTCGAGGTGCTTCCGGGCGGAGTGAGTTCCGACGAGGGCTATGCGCGGGCTTCGGACGTCATCTCCTCCGGGGTCACGGCGGTCCTGGCCTACAACGACCTGGTGGCCGTCGGCCTGATGAACGGACTCGCGGAACTGGGTGTCTCCGTGCCCTCGGACGTCTCGGTCACGGGTTTCGACGACATCCCGTTCGCGCGCTACACCGCCCCGGCGCTGACGACCGCCTCGGTCCCTCACGAGGAGCTGGGGGTGCAGGCGTGGTCGAGGCTGCGCGCTCTGATCAAGGGTGAACGCCCCAGCCACGACATCGTCTTCCAGCCGCGCCTGGAGCTCAGGGGATCGACAGCTGCCGCTTCCGGTGTCTGATCCACGCCGCAACCGCTGATCCATTGACAGCCTCCATGACCGGTGCTAATTTTCGTGAAAGCGGTTTCTCCGACGTCGTCAGGCGAGGAGAACCCGAACGGAAGCGGCACCACCCATCGGTACCCTCCGTAGGCACGGGTGCAGGCACCCCAAACCGAAATGAGGCGCAATGAGGCGTACACACGCAGGAACCAGCAGATTCCGGACAGTCATCGGCACTGCGGCCGTCGCTGCCCTGCTCCTGACCGGCTGTAGCGGCGGCAGTGGAGGCGGTGGTGGTGAAGCGAGCGAGGACGATCCCGTAACCATCCGTTTCTCCTGGTGGGGCAGCGACACGAGGGCCGCACTGACCGAGGAAGCCATCGCCGGTTTCGAGGCCATGCACCCGGAGATCAACGTGGAGCCCGAGCCGAGCGCCTTCGACGGGTACTTCGACCGGCTCGCCACCAGTACGGCTGCCGGTGATGCGCCCGACGTGATCACCCTCGGTGGCGCCTACCCCCTGGAATATGCCGCCCGCAACGCGCTCCTGCCTCTCTCCGATGTCTCGGAGCAGCTGGACACGTCCAAGTTCGACGACGCCATCCTCAGCAACGCGACCTACGAGGACAACCTGTACGGGTTGCCGACCGGTGCCAACACGATCTCCCTGGTAGCCAACCCCCGCATCTTCGAGGAGGCCGGGGTCCCCCTGCCCGATGACGACGCATGGACCTGGGACGAGTTCGTCGACATCTCCAACGAGATCTCGGCGAACTCCCCGGACGGCGTCTTCGGCTACGAGTCGCAGCCGGACGACATGGACCGGGTGTACATCGCGCAGCGCGGTGAGCCCATGTACAGCGAGGACGGCAAACTCGACGTCAACGCCTCGACCATGGAGGAGTACTGGCAGATGATCGTCGAACTCCGCGACGGCGGCGGGATGCCGTCCGCGGAACTGACCTCGGAAGTCGTGGCAGCGGCGCCCGAGCAGACCCTGATGGGCCAGGGGCGGAGCGCCATGGTGCCTGCCTACTCCAATCAGCTGGCAACCCTGGCCGGCGCCTCGGGGGACGAACTGGTCCTCCTGAAGTTCCCCGGCGAGACCGAGTACGAGCGACCCGGGATGACCCTGCTGCCGAGCCAGTACTTCACCATCGGCGCGGGTACCGAGCACCCCGAGGAATCGGCCATGCTGATCGACTACCTCCTGAACTCGACCGAGGCCGGCGAGATCATGCTGACGGACCGGGGGATGCCGGCCAACGCCGACATCCGTTCGGCGATCAGCGACAAGCTGGATGCATCGCAGCAGGCGGAGCTCGAGTTCATCGATGATGTCGCCGCCAAGGCCGGAGAGGGTCTGCCACCCCAGCCGGCCGGTGCAGGGATCCACAACGATCTGACGATCCGGCTCGAGAGCGACGTCCTCTTCGACAGGCTCACTCCTGCAGAGGCCGCGCAGCAGTGGGTGGACGAGCTGGCAAGCGCCATCGGTACCGTCTGACACTCGAACCGCAGGGCTGATGATGGGCGGCGTCCGGACGTTCGGACGCCGCCCATCATCCTTTCACCAGGAAGTAGGCACCCCACCATGACGGATACCACTGCGGCCCGCGGGCAGATCGACCGCTTCGCTCTCCTCGCCCGCCATCGTCCCCGGGTCGCGGGAATCGATCCCCTGTCTCCGCTGACGGTCGGCAACGGCGAGTTCTGCTTCACGGCCGATGCCACCGGACTCCAGACGTTCCCGGAGGCCTACCCGGTGGAGGGACGCTACGGCGAGGTCGAGGGGACGCTGCTCGGCACCATGTCGGAGTGGGGATGGCACTCCTCTCCCCCGGCACGGACCCACGACCTCGCCGATGCCACCCGGATCTACGACTCACCACACGGCCCGGCCCCCTACGTCGACCTGGGTGGCGAGTTCTCGATGCACGAGCAATCGGGGCAGAGCGAGACCGAGGAATGGCTACGCAACAACCCGCACCGCCTGGACCTGGCGCGGATAGGCCTCTGGTTCGGTGGAGCTACGCCGGATCCCCGAGGGCTCGGGGATGTCGATCAGGACCTCGATCTCGCTACCGGCCTGCTGTCCAGCCGTTTCACCTACGAGCAGCGAGACTTCTCGGTCCTCACCGCGGTACATCCTGACGAGGACACGCTCGCCGTCTCGGTCAAAGCGGACGACGGCGGCCAGGTGGGCCTCTCCCTCCGATTCCCCTACGGATCGGAGTCCTGGGGCAATGCCGCGGACTGGGACCGGTCCGACGCCCACTCCAGCGAGGTCTCGGCGAGCGACGTCGGGTGGAGCATCCTTCGCGTCCTCGACGACACGACGTACTCCGTCAGCATCTCCGCCCCCGCCGGGTCCCTGAGACGGTCCGGGGCCCATGAGTTCGTGCTGACCGCCGACGGAAGCCTCGAGGCCGTCATCCGGTTCGCGCCCGGCGAGCCCTCCTCGGCCGCTCTCCCTGCCACAGTCGACGTCCGCGCCTCGGGCTCACGGCACTGGCGCTCCTTCTGGCAATCGGGCGCGGTGATCGAGCTCGCCGACAGCGACGACGATCGCGCCCCCGAGCTCGAACGGCGTATCGTCCTCTCGCAGTACCTCACCGCGATCCAGTGCGCCGGCACCATGCCCCCGGCGGAGACGGGTCTCACGCTCAACTCCTGGCGGGGCAAGTTCCACCTGGAGATGCACTGGTGGCATGCCGCCCACTTCGCGCAGTGGGGCCGGGCGGACCTGCTCGAACGAAGCCTGCCCTGGTACGAAGGGATCGCCGACCGCGCGAGGGCGACTGCGCGAGCCCAGGGTCTGTCCGGGGCGAGGTGGCCGAAGCAGGTGGGGCCGTCCGGCGCCGAAGCGCCGAGCAACATCGGCCCCTTCCTCGTCTGGCAGCAGCCGCATCCCATCTACCTCGCCGAACTGCTCCACCGGGCGAGGCGTGACGATGAGGTGCTCCGGCGCTGGGCCCCCCTGGTCTTCGACACGGCGGAGTTCATGGCCTCCTTCGCTTCCCGGGGGCCGGAAGGCTTCGACCTCGGCCCGCCCATCATCCCGGCCCAGGAGTCCTACGCGGACCAGCGGGCGACGGCGAAGAACCCCACCTTCGAGCTCGCCTACTGGTCATGGGCCCTCGGCGTCGCCTGTGAGTGGCGCGAGCGGCTGGGTCTCGACGTCCCTGCCAGGTGGCAGGAGGTCGCGACCGGCATGGCCCCGGCACCGGTCCGGGAGGGACGCTATCAGGCGCTCGCCACCGAGCCCTACCTCGTCCGTGACGACCACCCGAGCATGCTCGCGGCGTTCGGGATGATTCCTCCGACCTCCGTGATCGAGCCGGCGATGATGGCACGCACTTTGGCCGACGTCCTCGGGAACTGGGACTGGGACTCCGCCTGGGGCTGGGACTTCCCCGTCGCTGCGATGACGGCGACCAGACTGGGCGATCCTGAGCTCGCGGTCGATGCGCTGCTGATGGATCGCCCGAAGAACACCTTCCTCGCGAACGGACACAACCGCCAGAACGCCAGCCTGCCGATCTATCTCCCCGGGAACGGCGGTCTGCTCTTCGCGGTGTCACTCATGGCCGCGGGCTGGGACGGCGGGCCCGAAACCCCGGGTTTCGGGCCCCGCTGGACGGTGGCGCACGAAGGCCTCGTACGCCACCCGGCGTGATCGATCAGTCCAGGAGGTGTCCGCGGAGTACCTCCGAGAGGCCCGTCCGTTCGGCCACACGATCGAACCTGAAAGAGGAGGCGAGGGTGCGGGCATGCTCCGGGGACACCCCCGCGAAGCGCTCGCCGAACCGTTCCGCGAGCGGTTCTGCCAGCAGGATGTGCCGGACGAGGACGGCGATGTGCGGCTGGCGTCCCCACGGGTAGGGGGCGTAACCGGGGAATTCGCGGTCGAAGACCGCGTCGATGGGATCCAGTACGTCCCGCACCCCGGCGTCGGAGCCGCCCCAGGAATCGATGCCCAGTCGTCGCTTGGTATCGAGTTCGGGTTGGATGAGCGACACGTACTCGCTCTCCGCGGTCGCCGAGACCAGGCCCTGCAGGCCGATGTCCTTGTAGGTCCAGAGCGCCCAGCTCGCCCCGTGCTCGCGATAGATCTCCAGCTGGTCCTGCAGCAGGCGATAGCGCCACGGGTCCTGGGAGCTGTCGTCGGAGTAGACGGGGCCGAACTCCCCGATCCAGATCGGGGTGCCGGTCCTCCTCATGTACTCGGTACGCCGGAGGAAAGTCTGTTCGACGACGGAGCGGTCGAAGTACTCGCCGCGGGTGACGCCGGGGTATTCCTTCGCGCTCGTGATGCCCGGGAGCGCGTAGTCGTGGGCCGTGTACACGGTGTTGGGCAGCGGTTCGCGCCGCGCTTCGAAGGCGCTGAAGTCGGTGGAGTAGCGGTTGCCGTCGAGGAAGAGGACGTGACGGTGATCGATGGCTCGGATCGCCTTCTCGAGGCGCTCGTAGAAGGGTAGGAGGGCCTCCCCGGACGGATCGGACGGCTCGTTGATCGGGTTGAACCCGGCCACCTCGGGCCGGTCCTTGTACCGCTCCGCCAATGCTTCCCAGAGATGCACCACCCGGTCCTGGAAGTGAGGGTGGTCCCAGAAGGTCGCTCGGTGGGTGGGGTTGTCACTGTGCCAGTGCTGATTCTGGTACCCGGGCAGCGCATGGAGGTCGAGGATGGAATAGATGCCGTGGCGGGCGAGCAGTGTCACCACCCGGTCCAGCCGCCTGAAGCCCTCCTCCTTGAGCTCGAAGGGACGGGCGTCATCCTCGAAGTGCCGGTAGTTGAAGGGGATCCGCACCGAGTTGAGCCCCAGGGACGCCAGGTGTGCGGCGTCGGCCTCGTCGAAGAAGTCCTGGTAGAAACCTTCGAAGAACGCCTCGTACGCCTCGGCGCCCATCCGGTGATGGAGTATCCCGCGGATGTTCGCCTCGTTCCCCGGATAGCCGGTGATGAAATTCTCCATGTTCATCCAGCCCCCGAGGCCCACTCCGCGCAGCACGACCGTCTCGCCGGACGGACCGACCAGCCGGTCTCCGTCCACCGTGATCCAGGACAGCTCTGTCATGTTGGTTCTCCTTCTCATGGGTGTTCTGGTCTTCCTGGCGGGAACGGCCGTTCCGTCAGTGGGTCAGGGTGATCGGCCGGTCGATCCCGCCGACGGCCAGCGTCGGCCAGCGCGGATCGACGGTGAGTACCTGGAGGCCGCCGTCGGTCAGCAGCATGGTGTCCTCGACCTTCACTCCCGGTGCGGTCGGGTTCCAGGCGAGGGCCTGGTTCTCCACGAACCTCCCCGCTGTCCTGGGTGTGAGCTTGGGGTCGCGCCCCAGATAGCCGGTGGGTCCTCCCTGGTGATGGCGTGTCCATTCGTCCTCCGCGAAGCCGTGCGCCGGATAGGCGTGGATGACGTCTTCGAAGACCCGGGTGAAGGGCCGTTCCACCCTGGTTGCCTTCAGGATGTCGGCCTCGACCTCGAGGATCCGCTGCTCGCTGCTGGCCACATCGGGTGGCGTGCCGCCGAACCGGACGCGACGGGTGAGGTTCGCAACCATCCCGCGACGGCGGGCGCAGAGAACCAGAGTGACTTCTCGTCCCACCGGTGAGTCCGTGGGCAATGGGTGGCGGTAGTGCCGGCGCGCCTCACCGGCGACCAGGACCACGAGCGGCTCACCCCCCATCGCGACGATCCGTCCCGCAGCGACGGCGGCGATCGCGCGCTCCGGCGAGCGCGGGTCTGCCCGCTCCAGGACATCTGTTGCGAGAACGGCGAGCTCAGCGCACAGGGCACGGTAGTGGGAGAGTTCCTCCGGAAGGAGCGAGGCGCGGGCAGCGCGGAGTTCCGCCGTGATCCCTGGCTCGGACAGGACGCCGTCGCCCCCGGTGGACATCAGCTCGGCCGACCAGGGCACGGGGTTCACCTGCATGTCCGCGGGCAATTCCTCCGCCACCATGCGCTCGGCTTCGTTCGACAGGCAGTACAGCACCTCGGACGTCCGATCGACCCGCAGTCCGAGGACAGGAGCCCCTCCTATCGGCACGGCGACACGGGCTCCGTCGAGATACCAGGAGAGGGTCTCTGCGCTGGTGAGCATCAGCGCCTCGGCCGACGGGTGGTCCTCGAGGATGCGACGGAGCCGAACTGCTTTCACTGCCCGGTCCGGGACAGCGGAAGGTGCCTGGGGGACGGAAGGATCGAGGAGAGTCATGGCAGGGGATCCCTCGCGTCGTAGTGTCGGAACAGGGTGCCCGGTCGGGCGAAGATGGCGACGAGGGCGACGATCAGCAGGCCGCCGAGCACGGGCGGGAACCACAGTGCTGCGATCGTCGCGATGGAACCCATGAAGACGTCCCCGAGTCGTGGGCCGGCCGTGAGCAGGACCGTGAAGAAGCCCTGCATCCGCCCACGGACGTCGTCGGGCGCTGCGGTCTGCAGCATCGTCGTCCGGAAGATCCCCGCCACGTTGTCCGCAGCACCCCAGGCGCAGAGCAGCAGCGCGGCGATCACGATGGCCGGCACGTTGGCGTCCCCCGAGCCGTCCTCCGGCGGACCCACCGGTTCGAGCGCAACGAGGAGGACCCCCAGGGCGGCGATGGCGAGACCGGCGCACCCCGTCGCCCGGACGATCCCGAGGCCCTGCCGACGCACTCCCCCGAGCGGCCGTGACAGGGCGCTGCTCAGGAGGACACCGACCGCGCCGGCAGTGGTGAGCAGGCCCACTGTGATCGCTCCCCCACCCAGCAGCGTCGCCCCCAGCGCGGGGAACAGTACCTGCGGCCGCCCGAAGGACATCGCGAACATGTGCAGGAGGAACGCCATGCGGATGTTCCGGGCAGCGAGCAGGAACCGGAACCCACTCCTGACGGCCGCGACCCCGAACCTCGGCGCGTCCCGGGCCGGCGGAATGGCAGGCAGACTCAGGATGCCGAGAATCCCCACGACGTACAGCAGGACATCCACCGAATAGGTCCAGGCGAAGCCGACGGTGGCGACGAGGAGTCCGGCCAGTGCGGGTCCGACGGTGGCCTGCAGGCCGGCACTGATGCCGCTCAACGCTGCAGCCGCGGGCAGGAGCGGACGGACCACGAGACGTGGATGAATAGCGAAACGGGCTGTACCCACAAGGGTCGAACTGGCTGCGCTGAGCGTCGTCAGCGCGTAGTACGGGGAGGTGTCACGGACGCCCATCCACGCGATGAGCGCAAGGCCCACCGTGCTGAGCCAGGCGATGACGGAGACGATCACCAGTACCCGACGGCGGTCGTAGGCGTCGACGACGGCTCCGCCGAAGATCCCGACGAGGATCATCGGTCCGAGCGCGAAGCCGCCTACGAGGGCAACCGCGAAGGTGGATCCGGTGAGGTCGTACATGTGGATGCCCACGGCGACGATGGTGGCATTGGACCCGATACCCGAGATGACCCCGCTGAACCACATGCGGGCGTAGGCCGGGCTCTCCCTGAGCGGAGTCGTGTCGACGAGCCAGCCTCCGCGTGCCTTTCCAGGTGGAACGGTCCTCATCGCCTGATTCCTCGTGTCGTGGTCGGTCCTCGTGAAAGCGGTTTCTCGATCATATCCGCTCCCGTAGAGTACGCAAGATGAGAATGCAGACACGGCGGACACCATGAGGATCGGCCGCCATGACGTGGGAGCGATCGGCCTGGGTACGGCGCACTTCGCTTTCCGGGCAGAGATCACCGCAGAACAATCCATCGCGGTGATCCGCGGTGCCCTCGATCAGGGGGTCCGGCTCATCGACACAGCCCTGGCGTACACCCGCGGGGATGAGTCCGCCTCTGCGGAAACATTGGTGGGGCGAGCCCTGCAGCGCGGGGGTGACCGGGATACCGTGCTCGTCGCCACCAAGGGCGGGCACTACCGCGCCGGGGACGGCTTCCCGATCGACGGGAGGCCGGAAGCTCTGCGGGCTCACTGCGAGGCGAGCCTGACCGCACTCGGCCTGGAGCGGATCGGACTCTACCAACTCCACTGGGTCGACCCGGCCGTGCCCCTGAGGGAGAGCGTCGAAGCGCTCAGGGACCTCCAGGGCGAA
>JASLAA010000251.1 GCA_030147325.1 Arthrobacter sp.
GCACGCCTGATGTGACGACGCCGGTTGTACCGACGACGCCGGCGACGCCGAGCACGCCTGATGTGACGACGCCGGTTGTACCGACGACGCCGAGCACGCCTGAGGCGACGACGCCGACCCGGCTGGTTGCGACGACGACGCAGAGCGCCGAAGTTCCCGGCTACACCACCGCTGACGGAACGAGGCCGCTGGGAACGCCCCTCGAAACGGCGGTGGCAAGCTCAACGGGTAGCACGGGTACCGCTGTTGGGTCGGTGACCTTCGCAAGTGCCGGTACTGATGGAGCGGCCTCGCGTACTCCGGACCGCGCGACGCTGACGCTGGCGGAGACGGGCTTCAATGGGCAGCAGGTCCTGCTGGCCGGATTGCTTCTGCTCCTCACCGGTGTGGTTGGGCTCCTCGCGGGTCGCCGGGCGAAGGCAGCCGCCTAGCCCATCGGCATACTGAGAAAGCGGAAGGACGGGCCCGCTGCAGCATGCAGCTGCAGCGGGCCCGTCCTTCGGCGCGCGTGGGGCTCGAACGGAAGTGGGAGGACCAGTACGCCGCGGGCGGCGGTGAGGGAAGCCGCCCGGCCGTACCGTCAGTCGGCGTCGTTGGCGTATCGAAGCCCGATCTGACCGCGGACCTCATCCAGCAGGCGCATCGTCCGGACGGTGTCGCCGACGGGCATGGTCGGGCTCTCCGTCAGGCCGTCCTGGATGCAGCGCGTGACTTCACGCAGCTCGTAGGTGTACCCCGCGCCGACCTGCTCGAAGCGCTCCACCCGGGCCTCGTCCGTCCCGGTCTTGATGGAGAGCTCCTGCGGATTGTGCAGGGGCCCGCCCCCGGTCTTCAACCAACCTTTCGAGCCGCACACCGTCGCCTGCCCCGGGCAGGAAGCGATGAACGACGACGACAGCTGGGCGTAGGCGCCCCCCTCGTAGCTCAGGGTCACGGCGTTCTGCAGGTCCACGCCGTCGCTGTTGAGGGTGCCGACGGCCGATACGGCGTCGGGGAAGCCGAGTGATCCGAGGGCCCAGGTGAGCGGATAGACGGTGAGGTCCAGGAGCGCGCCACCTCCGGCCTTCGGGTCCCAGAGCCGGCTGGTCGGATCGTCCGGCGCTGTGAATCCGAGATCCCCCTGGACCCACCGGATGTCGCCCAGTTCGCCGGAGTGGATGATCTCCCACGCGCGGTTGACGCTGGGCAGGAAGCGCGTCCACACCGCTTCCATGAGGAAGAGCCCGCGATCGGCGGCGAGGCCTGCGAGCTCCTCGGCCTCGGGGGCATTGATGGTGAAGGGCTTTTCGCAGAGCACGTGCTTCCCTCCGGTCAGCGCTGCCTTGGCGACGTCGTAGTGCTGCCCATGGGGTGTGGTGATGTACACGACGTCCACGTCCGGGTCGTCGATGAGCCGCTGGTACCCCACCACCCCGTCGGCATCGCCATAGCTGGTCACGAAACCGAAGCGCTCCGCGAAAGCGGCGGCGCTGTCCGCACTGCGTGAACTGACCGCGTGGAGTACAGCGTCTTCGAGCAGCGCGATGTCGGCGGTGACCTTGGAGGCGATCCCGCCCGTGGCGATCACGCCCCACTTCAGCGGGCGTCCGGTCGCGGCTGTAGGGCTCGGGGCTCCTGCTTCTGCGCAGGGGGGAACGGCGATGCGATTCTGTGGGTTCATGACCCTATCCTTGCCGCTGTTCGGGCGGGAGTCCATCATGCTCATCAGGCCTGCGGGCGACGACGAGCGGCAGTGCGCTCGTCGCGCACAGGGCAGCGGTCCCGAGAACCAGGATGCGGTAGTCGATGATGCCCACCAGCGCGGCGGCGACGAGCGCCGCCAGGACCTGCGGCACGTTGATGAGCATGTTCGTGGCCGCGGAGGTCCGTCCCTGCATCGCGGAGGGTGTCACTTTCTGGCGTGTGGTCACGAAGGCGATCAGCGCCCATACGACGCCGAAGCCCGTCAGGGCCATGGACGTGATGGCGAGGGGAGCGCTCGATGTGGCCTGACCGGCGATGGAGACTGCGAGAACCAGCAGACCCGTGACCATCGTCCTCCTGATGCCGAGCCGCCGGATGGCTGTCCTCGCTGTGAGCCCGGCCAGTACAGCGAGGGCGCCCTGAAGGGCGATGGACAGGTTGAGGGTCTGCGGGGGCATACCGAGACCCTGCTCGATCGTGGCGAAGATCGTGACGTTGAGGACACCCGTGGCACCTATCGCGATGATGAGTGCAAGGGCTCCCGGTCGCAGGAACTCGTGGTTGGCCAGGAAACGGATGCCCGCTGTCGTACTGCCCCAGAAGGATTCGCCGGGGACGAGCTCGGGTGCCGGTTCCTCCAACCGCACCGTGGTCAGGACCAGGGCGGCGACAGCGAAGCTCGCGGCCGTCAGGACGGTCACGGCGTTCATGCCCCATGCCGTGAAAAGGGCTGCGCCGATGACGGGGGAGAGGATCCGCAGGGCCTGGTCGATGCTGCTGAGGAGACCGTTGGCCGGGGCCAGGAACCGGTCCTCGAGCATGGTCCTGATGATGCCCGACTGTGCGGCGGCGGTGAGGTAGGAGGTGGTCCCGTAGCAGAACATGACGACGTAGACGAGCCACACGTGGTCCGCGGAGCGGACCGTCAGGAGGAGCAGGACGACGACGGAGGCGGCGAGGTTGTTGATGATCAGGAGGGGTTTGCGCCGATGGCGGTCCGCGAGCCGGCCGACGATCGGCGCCAGCAGGGCCGGCAGGCCGAGTGCGGCGAAGACCAGTCCGGCGGCGGCGTCGCTCCCGGTCAGGCTCTTCACCCAGATGGCGGCGGTGATGTAGAGGGCGGAGTCTCCGAGGTTCGAGAAGAACCACACCAGGGTGAGCCGTCGAAAGGCGGGAATGGCCAGTACCTGCCGGTTGGTCGCGATGTCCTCGGCAGCGGCGTCGGGTCTGCTCACCGGATCGACTCCTCATGGGGTCCGGTTCGATCCGCAGGAGTTTCCGCAGGGGATTCGACGTTCAGGACCGCGAAGAATCGCGCAGGTAGGGCACCGGGTGGCCTGTGTTCCGGGTGCGAGCGCCGCTCGTCGAAGGGGGTGGTCAACGCGATCAGCTGTTTCTTCAGGGCTTCGAGTTCCGCGGGAGTCGCGTAGACGAGCGCGGTCGTCACACACGACATCTCGACCTCGTCGATCGGCAGCGTGGGCGCCCGTTCGAACCAGGCAGTGAGCCGCTCGTACTGTCGCCGGATCTCTGTCCCGGCGAGTGTCGCGACGGCGTGGACGGAGCCGGGTACGTTCCGATCGATCGACTGCGTGCGGCTCACGGAGACAGGCCGCCACGGTCTGTCCCGCCCGCTGCCCTCCGCTCGTTCGATGAAGCCGTGTCGGGCGAGGATGCGGAGGTGGTACGAGCAACTGGCGACGGACTCGCCGGTCGCCTCGGCGCACTGCGTTGCAGTCGCCTGGCCGGCGTCGTCCAGGGCGTCCAGCAGCGCGAGTCGGAGAGGATGCGCGAGCGCGCGGATGCGGAGGGGGTCCTTGATGACGCTATCGCTCATGACGCAAGTGTCGACGCTAAAGAAGTGTTGCGCAACAGATCTTTAGCATTTGGACGAAAGAAGCGCCCCGGCCGATGCCGGGGCGCTTCGGGAACAGCAGCCGGATCACTCCGGACGGGTGCTACTTGGTGAGTGCGGAGAGTGTCGGGTCGTTGGCGTACGCCTCGGAGGCGTTGTCCTTCGTGACGATCTGTGGCTCGAGCAGGTACGCGGGAACCGTCTTCACGCCGTTGTTGTAGGAATCGGGGTCGTTGATCTCGACCTCTTCGCCGGCCTGCAGGTTGCCGACCATCTCGATGACGTGCTCGACGAGCGCGCGCGTGTCCTTGTTGATCGTGGAGTACTGCTTGCCCTCCATGATGGACTTCACGGACTCGACCTCGGAGTCCTGACCGGTGACGACGGGGATCGCCTTGCCGGCGCCCTCGACCGAGGTCAGGATTGCGCGGGCGAGGGTGTCGTTGGGGGAGAGGACGCCGTCGAGTTCGGTGGAGCCGTAGTTGCCGGACAGCAGGGTGTCCATGCGCTTCTGGGCGTTCTCGGCCTTCCAGCCCTGGGTCACGGCCTGGTCGAACGTCTCCTGGCCGGACACCACGACGAGGTTGCCGTTGTCGATCTCGGGCTGGAGGATGCTCATCGCGCCGTCGAAGAAGACCTTCGCGTTGGCGTCGTCCGGCGAACCGGCGAAGAGCTCGACGTTGTACGGGCCCTCGGGCTTGGCGGCCTTCATGCCGTCCAGCAGGGCCTGGCCCTGCAGCTCGCCGACCTGGAAGTTGTCGTACGCCACGTAGTAGTCGACGTTCTCCGTGTTGGTCAGGAGGCGGTCGTAGGCGACGACGGGGATGCCGGCGTCAGCGGCCTGCTGCAGCTGGGTGCCGAGCTGCGCGCTGTCGATGGCGCCGACGACGAGGACCTTCACGCCGTTGGTGATCATCGAGCTGATCTGGTTCTGCTGCTCGGACACACCGCCGTTGGCGAACTGGACATCGGGTTCGTAGCCGGCCTCGGTCAGGCCGTCGTTGAAGAGTGTCTCCGCGAGGACCCAGTTCTCCGAGGTCTTCTGCGGCAGGGCGACACCGATGGCCGATCCTGCTTCGAAGCCGGAGGCTGCAGTCTCTCCACCCTCGGTTGCGGGGGCCGCTTCTTCGCGGCCGCATCCGGTCAGCGCCAGTGCTGAAATCGCAGCGACTGCCGCGAAGGACTTTGCGAACTTACGCATTGCATTCTCTTTCTCTTGCTCTTGCATGGGTGGACGGGTGCTGCATTGTGTCGAGGATCCCGGTAGTGGCGGGTTCCTAGACGTCGTGGGAGATGACTTCCTTCGTCCCGACGGCCTGCTCTGTGGGAGCGGGTCGCGGATCGGGGGTGCCGGCCTTCGGACTGCCGCCACCTCCGCCGAAGTTCCTGGTGAGCAGGCCGATGATGGACGGCTTGCCCTGGCTCTTGTTGTAGACGTCGAAGGCGACCGCGACGAGGAGGACGATGCCCTTGATGATCTGGGTGTCATCGGCGCCGGCGCCGAGGAGCTGGAGACCGTTGTTCAGCACCGCCATCACGAGGCCGCCGATGATCGAGCCGACCACCGTGCCGACACCGCCGGTGACGGCCGCTCCACCGATGAAGACGGCGGCGATGGCGTCGAGCTCCCAGCCGACGCCGTCGGAGGGTCCCGATGCGGTCGAGCGGCCGACGAAGATCATGCCCGCGAGTGCCGCGAGGATGGACATGTTCATCATGACCATGAAGTTCACGCGCTTGCTCTGTACGCCCGACAGCTCGGCGGCGTGGCGGTTGCCGCCGACGGCGTAGACGTGGCGCCCGAGGATCGTCTTGTTCGAGATGAACGCGTAGATGATGACGAGGACGCCGAGGATCAGGCCGGGGACCGGGAAGGATGTGCCCGGGC
>JASLAA010000264.1 GCA_030147325.1 Arthrobacter sp.
GTCACCCTCCGTCACGGCGACGTTGCGCATGTTGTCGCCGAAGCGGGCCACCTTGAGCTCGTGCACGGCGGCCCAGCCCGCGGCGGCACGCTGCCACGTGGCCACCTTCGCGCAGACGTCCGGGCTGGAGACGTGCCCGACGACGGTCTTCCGCGGCACGCCGAGGCGCGACTGGATGTACCCGAACTCGCGGTCACCGTGGGCGGCCTGGTTGAGGTTCATGAAGTCGAAGTCGATCTCGCCCCAGGGCAGGGCCACGTTGATCTGGGTGTGCAGGTGCAGCAGCGGCTTGCGGAGGGCGTCGAGACCCGCGATCCACATCTTCGCCGGGCTGAACGTGTGCATCCAGGCGATCACACCGATGGCGTTGTCGGCTGCGTTGGCCTCGAGGGCCATGCGCCTGATGGAGGTGGAATCCTTCAGCGTCGGCTTCCACACCACCTTCACGGGCAGCCCGGAGGCCTCCAGGATCCGGACGATCTCCCGGGACTGCTCGGCGACCTGCTGCAGGGTCTCCTCGCCGTAGAGGTCCTGGCTGCCGGTCAGGAACCAGACTTCGTAGGCGTCGAGGGTGGTGCTGAGGGGGCTCATGCTGAAGCTCCTGGTGTCGGGGACTGACCGTACACGTTCTGGTACCGGTCGAAGAGTGAGTCGATGTGCTCGGACTGGATGCCCGCGGGTGCGCCGAGCTGGCGGGAGATGTGGACCGTGCGGGCGACGTCCTCCAGCATCACGGCGGCCTTCACCGCATCCTTCGCGTCCTTGCCGATCGTGAAGGGGCCGTGGCTCTTCATGAGGACGCCCCGCGAGCGGTGGTTCGTCAGCGTCTCCACGATGCCGCGCCCGATCGAGTCGTCGCCGATGACAGCGAAGGGACCGACAGGGATCTCCCCACCGAACTCGTCCGCCATCGCTGTGATGACGCACGGGATCGCCTCGCCGCGCGCGGCCCAGGCCACCGCGTAGGTGGAGTGGGTGTGCACCACTCCTCCGACGTCGGGCATGTTGCGGTACACGTAGGCGTGCGCTGCTGTATCGCTGGACGGCGAACGCTCCGATCCGGGCGTGCCCTCGATGACGTTGCCGTCGAGGTCGCACAGGATCTGGTTCTCCGGCGTCAGCTCGTCGTAGCTGACGCCGGAGGGCTTGATGACGAACAGGTCCGCTCCTGGAACCCGGCCGGAGACGTTACCGCCCGTCCAGACGACGAGGCCGTAGCGGACGAGCTCGGCATGGAGGGCCGCGACGTCCTTCCGGACTGCCTCGATGGCGGCCTCGACCTCGGGGCTGAACCCGGCTGAGGCGCTCATGCGGACACCGCCTGCTGTGCAGGAACGGTCCGGGCCGCGCGGCGCAGGGCCTTCAGCCTGTGCATCACGTCGTTGGTACCGCGCCCGAAGTAGTCGTGCAGTTCGGTGTACTCGCGGTATAGGGCGTCGTAGGCAGCGGCGCGCTCGGCGTCCGGGGTGTAGGCGGCACGGTCGAGGCTGCCCATCGCTGCGGCAGCCGCGTGGATGTCCCCGTAGGCGCCCGCGGCGACGGCGGCGTGGATGGCCGAGCCGAGTGCGGGGCCCTGCGAGCTCCCGATGACCGAGATGGGCATGTTGAGGACGTCCGCGTAGACCTGCATGAGGAACGGGTTGCGGATGAGCCCGCCTGCGGCGACGAACTCGGTGACGGGCACGCCCGAGGCGTTGAACGTCTCGACGATCTTCCGTGTCCCGAACGCCGTCGATTCGAGCAGGGCGCGGTACACCTCGTGCGGCTTCGTGGCGAGCGTCAGGCCCACGACGGTGCCGGAGAGCTCGTGGTCCACGAGGACTGAGCGGTTGCCCGAGTGCCAGTCCAGGGCGACCAGGCCGTGGGCACCGACGGGTTCGGTCTGCGCCTGCTCGGTCAGGTACTCGTGGACGCTGAGTCCCTGCGCGGTGGCGGCGTCCCTGATCTCACCGGGCACCTGGTTGGCCACGAACCAGGCGAAGATGTCGCCGACGCCGGACTGGCCGGCCTCGTAGCCGTAAAAGCCCTCGACGATGCCGCCGTCGACGACGCCGCACATACCCGGCACCTCGGACAGGCGGTCGGAGTTCATGACATGGCACGTCGAGGTGCCCATGATGGCGACCATCTGTCCGGGGTCGGTGGCCTGCGCGGCGGGGGCGGTGACGTGGGCGTCCACGTTCCCGACGGCGACGGCGATGCCCGCCGGCAGCCCGGTCCAGCCGGCGGCCTCCTCGGAGAGGGAGCCGGCCTTCGAGGCGAGGGCCCCGATGGTGTGCTCGACCTTCTCGCGGGCGAATCCGGCGAAGTCCGGGTTGAGCGCCGCGAGGAAGTCCTCGGAGGGGTAGGCGCCGTCCTGGTAGATGCCCTTGTAGCCGGCCGTGCAGGCGTTGCGCACGTACTCGCCGGTGAGCTGCCAGACGATCCAGTCGGCGGCTTCCACCCAGTGGTCCATGCGGTCGTACAGCTCGCGGTCCTCCTCGAGCAACTGGAGGCCCTTCGCGAACTCCCACTCGCTCGAGATCAGTCCGCCGTAGCGGGGCAGCCAGGTCTCACCGCGTTCGGCGGCGAGTTCGTTGATCCGGTTCGCCTGTCCCTGCGCGGCGTGGTGCTTCCACAGCTTCACGTACGCGTGGGGCCTGCCCTCGTACCCGGGCAGCTCGTTCAGGGGTGTGCCGTCGGCGATGGTCGGCACCATGGTGCACGCCGTGAAGTCGGTCGCGATGCCGATGACGTCCTCCGGGTCGATGCCCGCCTCGCGGACGGCCGCGGGCACCGCGGTACGCAGCACGTCGACGTAGTCCGAGGGGACCTGCAGGGCCCATTCGGGCGGCAGCTGCTCGCCCGTGGCGGCGAGGGTGGAGTCCATGACGGCGTGGGGGTACTCGAGCGTCGAGGCGCCGAGCTCGGCACCGTCGGAGACGCGCACGACGACGGCGCGCCCTGACAGGGTGCCGTAGTCGACGCCGATGACATAACTGGGCCGGGCGGCTTCCTCGGTCGTGCCGGAAGCGCCCGGAGTGGAGTTCTTCAAGGGAAGGACCTCTTTGTTCTTCTCGAGACCGCGAAGCAGTGCTCTGGTGGATCGTAGCTGTTGGTCTGACCGGTATGTGACCGGTCACATCATCGTGCACAAGTGTAGGCGGGACGCAGTGGGCCCTGTCAACGACCTTCCGATAACGAAGGGGGCAGCGTCCCGTCGGGTGCCGCGGTCGAGGAACGGACGACGAGCTGCGGAACGACGTCGGGCACGGCTCCCGCGGCGTCCTGCGGGGCCCCCGCGCCATCACCGATCAGGACGAGCAGCCGCGCGACGCAGCGCCTTCCCAGCTCCGGGAAGTCCTGCCGGACCGTGGTCAGCGGAGGCCAGTAGTGCGGCGCTTCGGGCACGTCGTCGAAGCCGACCACGCTGATGTCCTCGGGCACCGCGCGCCCGGACTCGCGGAAGGCATGCAGCAGGCCCAGCGCCATCTGGTCGTTGGACGAGAAGACCCCCGTGATCCCCGGCTCCCCCACGATCGACATCCCGGCGCGGTACCCCGATTCAGCCGTCCAGTCACCGGACAGCAGGTCCTCCGGCCGGCACCCCCAGGATTCCATCTCCCCGCGGTAGCCCCGGGCTCGCGCCTCTGACTCGAACCATCCCTCGGGCCCGGCGACGTGGACGATCCTGCGGTGACCCAGCTCGAGCAGGTGCCGCGTGGCGAGCGCCGCACCGCCCGACTGGTCCACGGACAGCCGGTGGTCGTCGTGCGCCCGCGCGGAATGGACCGTCACGAACGGCAGCGTGATCGACAGGCGCTCGATCTCGCCGAGCGTCTGGGTCTGCGGAGCCAGGATGATGAGCCCGTCCACGCCGTGGGCCAGGAGGCGGTCGAGCGCGGCGCGGATCGACCCACCGTCGACGTCCTCGAGGTGCGCGACGTCGACGGCGTAGCCGGCCTCGCGGGCGGCGCGGTCGATCGCCTGCAGGCTTGCGGCGGGCCCGTACTCGAATCCCTTGCTGACGAGAACGCCGATGGTGGTCGACCGGCTCGTCACGAGCGCCCGGGCCGCGCGGTTGGGTCGGAAGCTGAGCTCGTCCATCGCGGCGAGCACGCGGTCGCGCGTCTCGGTCCGCAGGCTCGGGTGGCCGTTGATGACCCGCGACACCGTCTGGTGGGAGACACCCGCCCTGCGGGCGACGTCGCGGATGTTCGCGGCACGGGCCGGATCCGCGGGCGCTCCCGCTACGGCGCTACCGCCCCTCGGGCCCGCCGGACCGGCAGCGTCAGTGGGAGTCGACAATGGTGTCGTTCCGGGCGAAACGCCGGTTCCGCAGGACCGGCAGGAACTCCCGCACGTCCTCCACCCTGCGGCGGGTGACCTCGGCCGTGACGACGCCGCGCTCCTCGTCCTCCAGGTGCACCTGCGGTATGCCCATCGGATCGATGATCGCCGAGTGCCCGATGGTGTGGCTGCTCGAGGTTCCGGCGGCGGCCACCCACAGCGTGTTCTCGATCGCCCTGGCCTTCAGCAGCGTCTCCCAGTGATCGATCTTGTGCTCACCCTTGAACCAGGCGGCAGGCACGCAGATCAGGTCCGCTCCGGCATCGGCCAGAGCACGGGCCTGCTCCGGGAAGCGGATGTCGTAGCACGTCATGAGTCCCACGCGGACGTCACCGAGCTGTGCCACCTTGATGCCGCCGTCACCCGGCTTGATCCGCGTGGACTCCTGGTAGCTGAAGGCGTCGTAGAGGTGCAGCTTGCGGTAGGTGTCCACGATCCGGCCGGTCGCATCGATCAGCACCAGGGTGTTGAAGGGCCGCGCCTCCCCGCTGGACTCGTAACCGCCCGCGACGACGGCGATGGAGTGTTCTGCCGCGATGAAGGACAGCTGCTGGATGAACGTGGTCCAACCGGCTTCCACAGCAGCCTGCAGCGAGCCCTCGACCTTCCCGACCGCGACCATCGACTCCTCGGGGAAGACGATGAGCTCCGATCCCTGCGCGGTGGCTTCCGCTGCGAGCTCCCCCATCACGGCGAGGTTCGCCGCCACGTCCCCACCCGGCCTGAACTGCCCGACGCTGACCTTCATACTGCCGTCCTCACGTGAGTTGCATCCCTTCCATCCAGCCTACAGACTGCCGCTCGGAGCGCCGGAGTAGCCTTCTGTCCATGAGGAACCCGATGCGCATAGCACCCCAGCCCGGCCAGGAATCCGTCTGGGACTACCCGAGGCCGCCCCGCGTGGAGCCAAGCCGCGCCGTCGTCGAGATCCGCTTCGGCGGGCAGCTGATCGTCAGCACGAGCGCTGCGGTCAGGGTCCTCGAGACCAGTCACCCGCCGGTCTACTACCTGCCGCTCGACGACTTCGCGCCGGGCGTCCTGGTTCCCGTGTCCGGCACGACGCACTGCGAGTTCAAGGGCGCGGCAAGCTATTTCGACGTCGTCGCCGGTGGCTCCCGCACTCCGCGTGGGGCCTGGACGTATCCCACTCCCGTCCGCGGGTACGAGGACCTGGCATCGCGGGCCGCCATCTATCCCTCACAGATGGACGAGTGCACGGTCGACGGAGAACGCGTGCACTCGCAGGAGGGCGACTTCTACGGTGGATGGATCACCGCCGCCGTCGTCGGACCCTTCAAGGGGGCCGCGGGCACCTGGGGCTGGTAGCACCCTCCCATGCCGCCCCCCCTTCCAACCGGCACCCAGCGTGCTCCCAGTGATTTCGGCGGTGCCTGCCATGATCGCCGGGTAGGCTGGCACGCTGACCACGGACCGGCAAGGCGAGGACGACGTTATGACCATCACGAGAACATCCCCGGGCCGGAGACTGCTCGCCACGGCGTTCATCGGTTCCCTGCTGGTACTCAGCGGCTGCGGTGGAACCGGCGGCGAGTCCGAGGGCGGGGCGTCCGACGGAGCGTCCGCATCGGCCGCACCGGAGCAGGCCGCTGCGCCCGAACCCGATCTCGAAGGCCTCCCGGAGGTCGTCGCCGTCGTCAACGGCACGGAGATCGGACGCGAGGACTTCACCACGGCGTACCAGAGCCAGTTCCCCCAGGCGGCCACCCAGGCCCAGGCGGGTGGCCAGGACGTGGACCAGGACCTGCTGAAGACGAGCGTGGCCGACAATCTCGTCAGCACCGAGCTGCTCCGCCAGGAGGCGGACAAGCGCGGCATCGAGGCGTCGCCCGAAGCGAGGGCGGCAGCAATAGCTGCGCTCCTCGAGACGAGCCGGCTCGCTTCCGAGGAGGAACTGCGAGCGGCTTTCGCCGAGCAGGGCCTCGACGACGCGGCGTTCGACTCGCAGCTGGAGGACCAGGTCCAACTCGACGCGCTGCTCGCCGAAGAGGCGGGCGACACGAAGCCGACCGATCAGGAGATCCAGGAAGCCTACGACGCTGCCGTCGCGCAGCAGGAGGCCAGTGGCGACACGACGACGCCGGTACCTCCGCTCGAGGAGGTCCGCCCGGAGATCGAGGAGCAGCTGGCGGGAGGCAAGACCTCCGAGGCCGCCCAGGCCCTGATCGGGCAGCTCCGCGAGGGTGCGGAGATCACCGTCAACCTCTAGACCCCGCCTCCGGACGACAGCCCGGAATCGGCAACGGCCCCCTTCGTCCTGCGAAGGGGGCCGTTCCCGCGTCCGGGGTCAACTGCCGATCAGGTCGTTGACCACGATGGTCTGGTCGCGGTCCGGCCCCACTCCGATCGCGGAGAAACGCGTACCGGACATCTTCTCCAGTGCACGGACGTACGTCTGGGCGTTGTCGGGCAGATCGCTGATGGTGCGCGCACCGGTGATGTCCTCGGTCCAGCCGTCGAAGTACTCGAAGATCGGCTTGGCGTGGTGGAACTCGGTCTGGGTCATCGGCATCTCGTCGTGACGGACGCCGTCGACGTCGTAGGCCACGCACACCGGGATGCTCTCGATTCCCGTGAGGACGTCGAGCTTCGTGACGAAGTAGTCGGTGAAGCCGTTGACGCGCGAGGCGTGGCGCGCCAGCACGGCGTCGTACCAGCCGCACCGGCGGGGACGGCCCGTGTTCACGCCGAACTCGCCGCCCTTGGTCTGCAGGTACATGCCCATGTCGTCGAACAGTTCGGTGGGGAACGGACCGGCACCCACACGCGTCGTGTAGGCCTTGATGATGCCCACGGCACGGCTGATCCGGGTGGGGCCGATGCCGGAACCGACCGACGCGCCTCCGGCGGTGGGGTTCGACGACGTCACGAACGGGTAGGTGCCGTGGTCGACGTCGAGGAAGGTCGCCTGGCCGCCCTCCATGAGGACCACCTTGCCGGCGTCGAGTGCCTCGTTGAGCACGAAGGTGGAGTCGATGACGAGGGGCTTCAGCCGCTCGGCGAAGGACAGGAAGTACTCCACCACCTCCTCGACCTCGACGTCGCGACGGTTGTAGACCTTCACCAGCAGTTCGTTCTTCTGCTTGAGGGAGCCCTCGACCTTCTGCCGGAGGATCGACTCGTCGAAGACGTCCTGCACGCGCAGGCCCAGGCGCGCCACCTTGTCCATGTAGGCCGGGCCGATACCGCGGCCGGTGGTGCCGATGGCGCGCTTGCCGAGGAAGCGCTCGGTGACCTTGTCGAGCACCTGGTGGTAAGGGGCCACGAGGTGGGCGTTGGCGGAGACCCGGAGCTTGGAGGTGTCCGCGCCGCGCGCCTCGAGGCCGTCGATCTCCTCGAAGAGCGCCTCGAGGTTGATGACGCAGCCGTTGCCGATGATCGGGATCGCGTTGGGGCTGAGGATGCCGGCGGGAAGGAGCTTCAGCTCGTACTTCTCACCTCCGACGACCACGGTGTGCCCGGCGTTGTTGCCACCGTTCGGCTTCACGACGTAGTCGACGTGGCCGCCCAGCAGGTCGGTGGCCTTGCCCTTACCCTCGTCGCCCCATTGGGCTCCGACGATGACGATTGCAGGCATGGGATCCTTCCCCATTCGATACGGGCCCTCCCGCGCGACCGCGGAAAGTACGCCGTGCATCAGAACGCCCCAACCGGCCGCACGGTGTGCGCGGCCACCGGGGCTCTTACCGTCCGAGTTTAGCCGAGGCGTTCGGGGAGCGGCGAAAACCGCCGCATCCGCCTGCTGCTCCTCGCGGCGACGTGCAGAATGGGTCCATGGACCGCTTCGAGGGACACATCACCGGTATCGGCACGGCGTCCGGCACGAGACTGGTGATCGGGCGGTGGGACACTTCGCCCTTCGGCGCCTTCACGGACGTGATGATGGAGGATTCCGCCGGCCGTCGGACCCTGCTCGCGCCGAGCCGGGAGATCGCGGAGTACGTCGGTGCCACTTACACCTTCGACGACGTCGTGCTCTCGGACATCACCTCGACGCTGGTGCGGGGACGCC
>JASLAA010000270.1 GCA_030147325.1 Arthrobacter sp.
GTCGCCCTCCTTCCTGGCCGACGAGGCAGCAGCGTTCCTGGCGGCGGTGAATTCGTCGAGCGGGAGGGCGTAGAGCCGGGCAGCCTGGTCCGCCAGATCCATGCCTGGTCCGTCCTTCCGCGTCGGGTCGCCTGTCAGGGCGCGAGGTCCTCCAACCGTCCCACGGGAAGGGCGATCCAGCCCTCCCGGCACGCCTGGTCGTGGACCTCGGAGGGCACGGGGTGGGTGAGGGCAAGCGCGTGGGCGCGCGCCACCAGGGCGGCGACGACGGCATCGAAGGCGTCGTCCGATGACGCCATCAGCCGCACCCCGGCATCGTCGAGGGCCAGCCAGGGCACCCGCTCCAGCACGCGGGCCAACAGGGTCCGCCGGACAGCGCCGTCGTTCTTGTAGCCGCGGGTGTCGAAGCCCCATCCCCGCAGGGCCGCGGAGGGGTACACCTCGACAGCCGTCCCGCCGCCGGAGCGGTCCACCGGAATGCCGGTCTGCTGCCCGATGCGGTCCAGGAGCACCGCGCAGTGCATGGCGGTCAGCCCCAGCCGGTCCGTCGCGACGCTGAGGGGCCAGCGCCCGGTGATCTCCCGGGTCATCCGATCCGTGGCCCGGTAGGACAGCCGGCGGCGCCACGCCATGCCCTGGTCCGGGCCGGTGGCCGGGCCCTCCCCGGCGGCATGGCGCGTGAGAAAGGCGACGAAGTCATCGGGCCAGCCGAAGGCGCAGTCGATGCCGAGGTTCCGTACCCCGGGCGCGACCGCTGCGATGTCGGCGTCGGCCACCCCCAGGTGGACCTGCACCGCGACCCGGGGTCGGGACCAGTCGAGCACGGCGAGGGCTGTGCCCTTGGTTTCGGCAGCGAGGTCCACTCCGGCGGTGAGCACCCCCGATTATAGGCACCGGAGGCAGCTGCGTCAGGCCGGTCGGGGACTGTATCCGGGCGCCGCCAGCGGGTAGAGATGGAGTGTCGCACGTGCAGTCCCACGTGCAGCCTGCACAGTCCCGTCGAGAGCACCAGGAGAAGGCGTGTACACCTCGGTCGCAGACCAGACCACCGATCAGCTCGGCGGACCGCTCAGTGTCCTCGTCCGGCAGAAGCGCGACCACGTGAAGCTGGACGGCCTGCTCGACCAGCTGAGGGGCTCGCGCGGTGAGGAGCAGGCCGCCGTGCTGCTCAGCATCTACCGCCTCGTCTTCCCGCACGCCTTCGCCGAGGAGTCCGTCCTGTGGCCCGTGATGCGCCGGGTGCTGCCCGACGGCGGGGAGCTCACGCTCGAGGTGGAGCGTGAGCACCAGGAGGTCAACGAGCTGGTGCAGAAGCTCGAGGGGCTCGACGACGGCTCACCGGAGCGCGCACAGGTGCTCGGGCGCCTGGCGGAAGTCCTCGACGACGACGTCCGCGACGAGGAGGACGCGCTGTTCCCGCGACTCCAGGAGCGGGTCTCGCGCAGGGAACTCCAGATCCTCGGCGTGCTCTGGGAACTGGTGCGCCGCGTCGCCCCGACCCGGGCGCACCCCGTCGTCGCCCGCCGCCCGCCGGGGAACGTCGTCGCCGCACTGCCGTTGTCCGTCCTGGACCGGGCCCGCGACGTGGCGGACTACGCCGTGCTGCATGCACCGGCCCGGGCTGTTCCCCTGCTCCACGCCTGCAGCACGGGTCTCGCGCGCGCTTCCCACGCCGTCGAACTGCTGCCCATCATGCGCTCGGGTGAGGATCCCTCGACCAGGTCCATCGCCGGGAAGCCGCCGGTTCCCTGGGGAATGATCGTCGTGGGCGGCATGGCGGCCGCGCTGCTCGCGGCCGAAGCATGGCGCAGCCTCCGAGGACGCTCCGACGAAGGGAAGGAATGACACCATGAACGCAACATGCCCCAGCTGCAACACCGAACTGATCGAGCTGAGCGAGGACCAGTGGCCCGCGGAAGGGCCGGTGCCCGACGGCACGATCGCCGTCTACCAGTGCGGACAGGACCACCGGATCACCGTCGGCAGGACGCAGATCCAGGCCTAGGATCTGGCGTCGAGGGAACCGGCGTCAGCGATGATCCGGCTCAGCTCGTCCCGCAGCGCTCCCGCCTCGTCGAGACTGAGTTCGAGGCGCTCACCCTGTTCCACCCAGCCGACGCTGACGCGCGGCCCGTGCTCGTCCTGGGACAGACCCACCGCGAGGGCCCGTCCGCCGGTCTTCGTGACGTCTCCGACGATCAGTTCCCCGCCGTCATCCCCTGCAATTGCCATGGCTCCTCCTCGGTAGCGACTCCGCCCTCCATGCTAGGCGCGGCCGCCCCGGGATGGTCCGCGAATTCCGGCACGACCGGCAGATCGGTTCGGGATTCCCGTCACTCGGGCTCCGCCGGCCGCAGCGCGAGGTTCGGGTGGAGGAGTTCGAAGCCCTCGTCCACCACGGCGTTCCGATCGATATCGTCCGGCAGGAGGACGGCGGTCGCCCTGCTGTCCCGGATCGTGGCGCCGGACCTGCCCGGAGCGAGCGGAGTGCATTCGATACCCACACCGATGCCCTCCTCCACCAGGAGGCAGACGGCGTCCTCCGGTCCGCTTCCTTCCGACGGTGTCGCCGCGAAGTACTCGACGCCGTCGTGCTCGATCAGGAACCGCGTGCTGGACACATCGATACCGTCAAGATCGGACTGGATGGTCAGGATGTCCTGATCCGTCTGGTCCTCCTCGAGGAGACCGAGCGCCGGACCCCCGGTGCAGCCGGTCAGCCCCAGCATCATGGCGCACGTGAGGGCCACGGGCGCGGTGGCTCGGATGCGTCGGTCCATGCGGCTCCTGCCTTCGACGACGTGTCGGTCCGTTCCAGCGTAGCGAAGCGCTCGCACCTAGGCTGGGGCCATGGATTCCGAACAGGCACTTTCCGGGCGCACCTTCGTGGTCACCGGTGTCAGCCGTCGCAGGGGCATCGGCTATGCGGTCGCCTCCCGCCTCGCCTCCAGGGGCGCCAGCCTGTTCCTGCACCACTATGCACCGCACGACGCCGACCAGCCCTGGGGGGTGGACAGCATCGCGGAGGTCGTGGCCGGCATCCGCGAGTTGCAGCCCGACGGAGCGTTCCTCGCCCATGCCGGTATCGACCTCGCGGAGCCGGACGGCGCGCGGCGCCTGGTCGCCGAAGCCGGTGCCGCGCTCGGGCACCTCGACGGACTGGTGTGCAACCACGCGAAGAGCGGGGGTGACGGTCGGTTGGCCGACCTCTCCTGGGAGGATCTCGACGCCCACTGGCAGGTCAACACGCGCTCCACCATCCTGGCCACGAAGCACTTCGCCGACCAGCACGACGGGCGGGAGGGCGGCCGGGTCATCTGGATGACGTCCGGTCAGGTCGCCGGGCCGATGACGGGGGAGATCGCCTACGCGGCGTCGAAGGCCGCACTCGCCGGGCTCACGCCGTCCGTCGCCGACGACCTGGTGGACCGAGGCATCCTGCTCAACACCGTGAATCCAGGCCCGGTGAACACGGGCTACCTCGATGACGGGACCGCGGACCGCCCGCTCGAGACGCTGCGGGCCGTCCTCGCGCACTGTCCCACGGGCCGCTTCGGCGAACCGGACGACCCGGCCCGGCTGATCGCCTGGCTGCTGAGCGATGAGGGCCGCTGGATGGTCGGCCAGGTGCTGAGTACCGAGGGAGGCTTTCGCAGGTGGTGACCGTGGCCGGTTGGGCGCCGCACGGGGTGCCCGGCGCGGGAGCTCTCCTGCCCGGGCGGGGTGGAAGGATCAGCGGATGCCGCTCCTGGCCAGCCCCTGCACGAAGTACTTCTGGAAGGCCAGGAACATGATGATGATCGGTGTGATGGAGACCAGGGCCAGGGCCATGATGGCGCCGTAGTCCGCACCGTACTGACCCCGGAGGTACAGCAGGCCGATGGGCAGTGTGAAGAGCTGACTGTCCTTCAGGGCGATCAGCGGCCACGCGAAATCGTTCCACTGGTACATCACCGTGAGCAGCACGAGCACCGCGATGAGCGGCTTGCACAGCGGAAGGATGATCTGGAGGAAGATGCGCAGTGTGCCTGCCCCGTCGACCTTCGCCGCCTCGATGAGTTCGTCGGGGATGGCAATGATGAACTGCCGGGCGAGGAAGATGCCGAAGGCCGACGCCGCCGACGGGAGGATGACGGCCCAGAAGGTGCCGTAGATACCGAGCTCGGTCACCAGGCGGAACTGGGCCACCATCAGCACCTGCACGGGGATCATCATGGTGCTCAGCACCAGGAGGAAGATCGCCCCCTTGCCTCGGAAGGCCAGCTTCGCGAAGGCATACCCGGCCAGCAGGTTCACCGTGACGGTGAGAACGGTCACGATCGCCGTGATGACCACGGAATTCCCGAACCACGTCATGGTGGGGAAGCTGCCGAAGACGGTGCGGAAATTGTCCAGGGTCCAGGACGAGGGCCAGATCCGCAGCTCCCGGCTGAAGACGTCGGCATTGGGGGAGAAGGCGAGGGTCACCATCCAGTACAACGGGAACATCATCACGAGCCCGACGACGACGGCCGTCACGAGCCGCGCGACGGCGGCAGCCCGCTGCGCCCCCGACACCCTCCTGGTGCGGGGCGCGAAGCCGGGCCCCGGGCGCGATCCGTCGTTCCTGACCGCGGGAGCCCCGCCCCTTACCGCAGCTGACTGAGCCATGGGATTCCTGTCCTGGTGATCATCGAGGTGGGGCGGGCCTGTATCCGGGATGGGCGGCTCATCCGGCGGTGTCCCGGGAGCGGTTGCCGCGCCACTGGATGGCCGTGAAGATGAGCGTGAGCAGGAAGATGACGATCCCGATGGCTGCGGCATAACTCTGGTCGCGCGTGACGAACCCGTTCTCGTACGCGTAGGTCACGAGGACGGAGGTGGAACGGCCGGGCCCGCCACCGGTCATCACGAAGATGGTGTCGAACACCTGGAACGAGTAGATGACGTCCATGATGAGGAGGAAGAACGTGGACGGTCCGACGAGTGGCACGGTGAGGTAGCGGAACTGCTGCCAGGAGCTCGCTCCCTCGAGCCGGGCGGCTTCGTAGAGTTCCGGGGAGATGCCCTGCAGCCCGGCGAGGTAGATCACCATGTTGAATCCGACGCGGATCCACAGGGTCACCAGGATGATGGACACGAAAGCCGCGGACCCCTGGGACTGCCACGGGACGCCGTCGAGACCGCCACCACGCAGCAGCTTGTTGACGATGCCCGTCGCCTCGTCGAACAGCAGCACCCCCATGAGCGCCGTCGCGACCCCGGAGATGACCATGGGCAGGTAGATGAGGGTGCGGAAGAGCTTCCGTCCGGGAAGCACGGAGTTCATCAGGACGGCGAGCCCGAGGCCGAGGGCGAGGCTCAGCGGAACGGTGATCAGGGTGAAGACGGCGGTGTTGAGAGCGGATTGCCAGAACGTCGGATCGCCGGCGAGACGCCGGTAGTTCTCGAATCCCACCCAGCCGGAGGCGCCGAACCCGCTGGACTCCTGGAAGCTGATCAGGAAGGCCCAGCCGAGCGGGAGGAACAGGAAGATGCCGAGCAGGATCAGGTTGGGCCCGAGGAATCCGTAGGACGCCATGGTGGCTCGCCGGATCACGCCGTTCCTGCCCGGCCGGCGGGTGTACGTCGCCGCGGGGGAGGGTGCAGGACCATCGGCGCCGGTCGAGTCCTTCCGCGCCGAGGTGTCGGCCGACATCAGCCGGCTGCACCATCGACAGCGGCTGCGATGTTCGCGAGTGTCTGTTCCACCGGCTGGCCCTGGGTGAACGCGGCTTCGAGCTCGTCGCGGAGTTTCGGATTGATGGTCGCCATGGCGGGGGCGGTCAGCTGCTCGACGTCGGACGGCTCGAGCGTGGTGGCCTGCTCCACGAAGATCCCCGCGATGTCCGGCCGCGTCTGGTAGTCGAGCTCCGTGCCGACCAGGCTGTTCAGCGTGGGCAGCTCCATGGCGCGGGTGCAGAAGTCCGACATCTGGTCGGGTTGCGTCATGAACTTCAGGAACTCGGCTGCCAGCTCCGGATTGCGTGCGTTCTTCGTGGCCACCAGTGCGTTGCCGCCGAGGTCGCAGGCGCCGCGCTCGTCCCGGGGCAGGTAGGTGGCACTCCACTCGAAATCGGTGATCGCCTCATCGAGGCTCGGGAGGACGAAGTTCCCGACGAATGCCATCGCCGTGGTGCCGGCGGAGAACGCCCCGTCGGCGTAGGTCGAGGATTTCACCGAACTGCTCGGTGGCACCAGTCCGTCCGTGAAGAAGCCCTGCGTGAAGGCGAGGGCTTTGGCCCCGGCGTCGGACTCGATCGCTGAACCCGTGAGGTCGTCGTTGAACAGCCGGCCGCCGGCCTGGAACAACCAGCTCAGCCAGCGCGTGGACCCGCCGAGCTGCCAGTTGTAGACGAAGGGGTAGAGGTCATCGGGAAGGGAGCCGCGGAGTTGCTCGGCAACCTGGCGGAACTCGTCCCAGGTCCAGGCGGAGTCGAGGCTGTCCGGCACGCTGGTGATGCCCGCCTGCTCGAAGAGGTCCGTCCGGTAGACGAGCGCGGACGTGTCCGTCTGGTGCGGGACGCCGAACGGCTTGCCGTCGTACTGGACCGCCTGCCACATCGCGGGCAGGAACTCCTCGCCGGCTGCAGCATCGAAGTAGCTGCTGAGGTCCAGGAGCTGGTCCTGGCTGCTGTAGGCGCCGATGGTGCCGTAGTCCACGCGGAAGAGGTCGGGGGCGGTGTCGGACTGCAGCTGTGCGTCGATGTTCTGGAAGATCTGTTCGTAGGGTACGAGGTTGAGCTCCACCGTGGTGCCGGGGTTTGCGGCCTCGAAAGCGGCGATTCCCCGCTTGAATCCCTCCTCCTCCGCTGGACTGCCCCAGGTGGTGAACGTCAGGGTGTTCTCATCGCCGCTGCCGCCGCCGCTGGTGGTGCCGCCACCGGAGAATCCGGCACAGCCGTTGAGCGCCGCTGCTGCGGCCAGGAAGCCGGCTCCGCCGAGGATCTGGCGTCGGGAAATGGTCATCGTCGTGCCCTCCGTGTCAGGTTGGTCACAACGTACAGCACCCCACCGACGCCGTCGCCGCTCTTGCGGGCGGGCGTCTTCCGTACTAGGAGCAGCCGCGCGAGGATCGCCGGGAGCCCGTCAGTCCCAGCCGATCGGCGTCGTGGTGCCCGACAGCCAGTCGTCCCGCAGCATCGCGTAGGCCACGGCGCCCACGAACCCATCACCGGCCGGCCAGCCCTGGCGATAGAAGGATTCCTGGACGAACCGGGCGGACAGGAACGCCCTGCGCATCGCGAGGTTGTCCTCGCGCGTCTGTCCCTCGAAACGCCGGGGCTGTGGAGGCGAGGTGAACACGAGGTCCGCGAGGGCCGTCAGGGTCGCGGTGCCGATACCCCTGCCCCGTGACCCCTCCGCCAACCGGAGGTCGAACATCGGTGTGTCGTCCTGCAGGTCCTCGACGACGACGACGCCATGGCGGCCGTCCTCGTCATCGACCCAGTAGCCCTGGGAATAGTCGGACCAGAACCGACCGCTGTCCACCGAGCGCTGCGCGCTCTCCCGGGTGTGGGAGGCGAGGACATGGAACGGGAAGGGCGACGCGGCGAGGAAGTCCACGACCGCCGGGCCGTCGTCGGGCCCCATCCTGGTGAGGACGATCATCAGAAACCGACGAGGGGGTGGGGCACGTAGTGCTCCTCGAGCGCGCGTACCTCGTCCTCCGTCAGCTCGAGCTCGAGCGATGCGAGGGCATCCTCGAGGTGCTGCGGCTTGCCGACGCCGACGATCGGCGCGGACACGACCGGATTGCGCGACACCCAGGCGAGTGCCACCTGCGCGCGGGCCACTCCTCGTGCCTCGGCTACGGCACCCACGGCGTCGGAGACGCGGCGGTCGGCGTCGAGGGTTCCATAGAGGGTCTTGCCGAAGGAGTCGGTCTCCGAGCGGGACGTCGTCTCGTCCCAGGCCCTGGCGAGCTTGCCGCGGGCGAGGGGGCTCCACGGCAGGACACCGATGCCCTGGTCGGCGCAGAGCCCGTACATCTCGCGTTCCTCCTCGCGGTTGATGAGGTTGTAATGGTCCTGCATCGTCACGAAGGGGGTCCATCCGTTGAGTCGCTGCAGGTACAGCGCCTTCGAGAACTGCCACGCATACATGGAGGACGCTCCGAGGTAGCGCACCTTGCCCGCCTTCACGACGTCGTGCAGCGCCTCCAGGGTCTCCTCGAGCGGCGTCTCCGGATCGAACCGGTGGATCTGGTAGAGGTCCACGTAGTCCGTGCCCAGGCGGCGCAGGCTGTTGTCCAGTTCCGCGAGGATCGCCTTGCGGGACAGGCCGGCACCGTTGGGGCCCTCGTGCATGCGGCCGTGGACCTTCGTGGCGATGACGGTGTCCTCCCGCCGGGTGAACTCGGCGAGCGCGCGTCCCACGATCTCCTCGCTCGAACCGTCCGAGTAGACGTTCGCCGTGTCGAAGAAATTGATGCCTGCGTCCACCGCGGCCCGGATCAGGGGCCGGCTCTCCTCCTCGGACAGCGTCCACTCGTGGTTGCCGCGATGCGGCTCCCCGTAGCTCATGCAGCCGAGGGCGAGGGGCGAGATGTCGAGACCTGTGGAGCCGAGTTTCACGTAGCGCATGGGTAACCTCTGCTGGTGGCGGGCAGTGTGGCTCCACCCTAGCCCGGCCGCGCCCGTGCCGACCGTCCGCTACTAGGGCAGGATGATCCTGTGACAGAAGAGAAGACCGATGCCTCGGACGGCCCTGGCGCACCGGACCGGAAGGGCCGGCGCTGGAAGCCCCGCCCCGCCGCAGCCCCGCAGGCCCACGGTTCGTCCGTGGCCCGGCGCTTCAAGCCGCACGCCTTCGCGAATGGCCTGACGGCGAGCGCCGCGTGGACGGGCCGCGCCATCATCGTCCTTGCGGGCCTCGTGATCCTCTGGTACATCACGAAGGCCCTGTGGTCGATCGTCCTGCCCACGCTGTTCGCCCTGCTCCTGGCCTCGGTGCTCTGGCCCGTCAACCGGCTGCTCCGCCGGATCCTGCCGAAGGTCCTCGCTGCCGTCGTGACGCTCTTCGCCTTCATCGGGGCGGTCGTCGGGGTCGGTGCCCTGACCATTCCTGCCATCGCGAGCGGTATGACGGAGCTCTCGGCCTTGGCCCGCGACAACATCGCGGACCTCATCGATTTCGCCGCCGGTCCGCCGCTGGACCTCGACGTCGCCGACCTGGACCAGGTGGTGGACACAGCCCTCGTGCAGGTCCAGGCGAATGCGGGGAACGTCGTCAGCGGTATCACCACCGGGCTGAGCGAGCTGACCTCGGGAACGGTCGTCGTCCTGCTCGCCCTGGTCTTCACGTTCTTCTGCCTCAAGGACGGCGACCGCTTTCTGCCGTGGGCGTCGAGCTGGACGAACTCGGCCGCGTTCGCCCACGCGGCGTCCATCGCCGACGGAGCCTGGAAGACGCTGTCCTCCTACATCGTCGCCCAGGCGACGGTGGCGCTCGTCGATTCGGTCTTCATCGGGCTGGGCCTCGTGCTGCTGGACATCCCCCTGGCCGTCCCGCTCGCCGTGCTCGTCTTCTTCTCGGCCTTCATTCCCGTGGTCGGCGCCATCGTCTCCGGCCTCGTCGCGACGCTCGTCGCGTTCCTGGCGTACGGGTGGGTCACCGCGCTGATCGTGCTGGGGCTCGTGGTGCTCGTGCAGCAGCTCGAGAGCAACTTCATCCAGCCTCTGCTGGTGGGCCGGACGCTCGAGATCCACCCCGCCGTCGTGCTCGCCTCCGTCACGGCAGGGGGCACGATCTTCGGCATCATCGGTGCGTTCCTCGCCGTCCCGACGACGGCGGTGGCGATCGTCGTCCTGCGGTATCTGAAGGAGCAGTCGATCGAGTACCGACCCGAGACCGGCGTCGCCTCGGGACGCACTCCTGGTGCTGCCGCGTCGTCGGGGGGCTCCGGTGCACCGCCCGGCTCGGGCTCGGACATGGGCTGGGCCTCGGACTCCGGCTCCGGCTCCGGCTCGGACTCCGGCTCCGGCTCCGGCTCGGACTCGGGCTCGGACTCCGCTTCAGACATGGGCTCGGATTCCGTGGCCGATGGCGGCCCGGTGAGCCACCGCCGGGAGCCGCGGGGTGGCTGAACGACCCGTCGTCGCCGTCCTGCAGGGGGAGCGTCCCGTCCGTGGTCTCGAGCGGATCGCGGAGGTGGCCGAGGTCCGGGTGGCAGCGGCGGCAGGGTTGGGCGACGCCCTCGCCGGCGCCGACGTGCTCTATCTCTGGGACTACTTCTCCGGAGCCCTCCCGGCGGCCTGGCACGCGGCCGGAAGCCTACGCTGGCTGCACGTCGCGGCCGCCGGGGTGGACAAGCTGCTGTTCCCCGAGCTCGTGGCGTCCGACGTCCTGGTGACCAACGCCCACGGTATCTTCGACCAACCGATGGCCGAATACGTCCTCGGTGCCATGCTGCACGCGGCGAAGGGCTTCGGTCCGCTGCGCGACCAGCAGCGGAACGAGAGGTGGGAGTGGCGGGAGGGCCGCAACATCGCCGGCACGCGGGCCCTCGTGGTCGGGACGGGCAGCATCGGCCGTGCCACGGCGCGGCTCCTGCGCGCGGTCGGCGTGCAGGTCGAGGGAGTAGGCCGGACCGCCGCCGGGCACGACGACGACTTCGGGCGTCTCCATGCGTCCGCCGACCTGGCTCGGGTTGTCGGGGACGCCGACTGGCTGATCCTCGTCGCGCCACTCACCCCGGCCACGGAGAACCTCGTGAGCGCGGAGGTCCTCGAGGCCCTGAAGGTCGGCGCCGTGCTGATCAACGTGGGGCGTGGACGGCTCGTCGACGAGGAAGCCCTGGTGCGCCGGCTCCGCGCCGGGACGCTGGCCGGAGCCGTGCTGGACACTTTCACCGTCGAACCGCTGCCCGCCGGGCACCCGCTGTGGTCGCTGCCCTCGGTGCTCGTCACCCCGCACATGGCGAGCAACGCGGACTCCTGGCTGGATGACCTCGCCGCGCAGTTCGAGCGGAACTTCCTGCTGTGGACGGACGGACGGCCGCTGCCCGGCGTCGTCGACAAGGAGCTCGGGTACGTGCCCTCGAAGCGGAGTAGCGGCTAGGCCGATGCGCGCGACGCCGGGAGTGCGAGTTCCTCCCCCCACCACTGCAGGGTGTCTGCCAGCGCGACGGCGAGGGCCGTGGGAGCCAGTCCCAGGAGCTGCTCGGAGGCCGAGGAGTCCATGACGAACGGGCGGTCGAACTGATAGGTCATCTCCGCGAACTCACGCATGGACGGAACCACCGCCGCGACACCCCGGATCAGCCAGCCCGGAGTGCCCCGGAGGGTCGGGACCCGCACGCCTGCCGAGGCCGCGAGAGCCTCGACGAGTGCGCGCTGTGTGAGGGGAGGCAGCGTCGGCGCGTGCAGGACCCGGTCCGGGGTCCGCGGAAGATCGGCGGCGGCGATCATCGCAGCGGCGAGATCAGGGACGTAGGTGAACGAGTGCGGGACGTCCGGGCTGCCGATCAGCTGGATGCTCTTCCCCCGCAGCAGCGCGGGGATCATCCGCTCGCCCACATGGGCTGTTCGTACCCTCGGGCCGAAGAAATCCGAGGCGACGACGGACACGGTGGCGGTTGCCGAGGCAGCCCGTGCGGTGAGGAGGTCAGTGCGGACCCCGCGCTTCCCGCTGTCCGCGGCCCGTTCCGAGTCCTCGGCCATGACGGCGTCGGGGCGGCTGTAGGAGTACAGGCTCTCGGGGAAGACGACGACGGCGCCCTGCCGCCCCGCAGCCTCCAGCACGGTCGCCTCCGCCGCCGGGAGTTCCTGCCTCCAGGCTGCGGCGGTGTAGGCGCTTCCGTGGATGCAGTGGAACACCGCTTCCGCTCCGGCCAGGGCTCCCGGGAGAGCCGCGGCATCCGAGGCGTCCACGCGGAGGCGCTCGACTCCCGGATGGTCCGGACCGCTGCCGGACCGGGTGAGGATCCGGACGGTGTTCCCGCGCCGGGCCAGCTGCTCGGCGATGGTCCAACCGACGGGTCCTGCTCCTGTGACGACGTACGTGCTCATGATGGAGCCTTTCGTAAGGATGGAAAGGAAGAGAGCAGTGCTCTCGTTTCTCAGGATGGCGCAGATCGGTCGACACGTCAAGAGCACCGCTCTCTCAGGTGGGCGATGCTCTCGAACCGTGGGAGAGTGGAGCTATGCCGACAACTCCGCGCGAACGAGCCCGCGAGCAGACGCTCACCGACATCACCCGGATCGGCCGGCAGCAGCTCGGTGACGTGGGTGCCGCAGCACTCTCCCTCCGTGCCGTGGCCCGTGAGCTCGGCGTCGTCTCCTCGGCCGTCTACCGCTACGTGGCGAATCGCGACGAGCTGCTCACCCTCCTGGTGGTCGACGCGTATACCGAGCTCGGGGACGAGGTGGACGCCGCCGTGGAGCGGACGGGACCTGCCGCCGTCGATCGTTTCGCTGCGCTGGCGCGGGCCACGCGGCACTGGGCCGTGCGCGAGCCGTCGCGCTACGCACTCCTCTACGGCAGTCCCGTTCCCGGGTACGCCGCCCCCGCGGAGCGGACCACCGCGCAGGGCACGCGGGTCATCACCCTGCTCGGGCACATCGTCGACGATGCCTGGCGGTCCGGTGAGCTCGACGCAGATCACCGGCCCGTTCCGGGGGTGCTGGCGGCGGACTTCCAGGCGATCCGTGACCAGCTGTCGGTGACGACGCCGGATCCCGTCCTGGCCTCGGCGGTGCAGGCATGGTCGGCACTGTTCGGAGCGGTCTCCTTCGAGGTCTTCGAGCAGTACGGGCCCTCCACGTTCGCCGATCTCGACGCGCTCTTCGAGGACACGCTCGCGCGCATCTCGGCCCAGCTGGGCCTGCGGCGAGCCGC
>JASLAA010000298.1 GCA_030147325.1 Arthrobacter sp.
TCTCGACGTTCCCACGCGCCGTCGACCCCATCTGGCTTCCGCCCCTGCCGGCCGGGATATCCCTCGACGCGGCGGCGGGCGGCATCCAGAGCACGAGTCAGGGGTTGCGCCTCGGCAACGCGATGACGCAGTCGGCACCCCTCCGCATCGGAGTAGGACTCCTCGATGACCCCGCGCACCAGTGGCAGGGCGTGTGGGAACTGGACCTCGCGGCCAACGGTGGCAATCTGGCCATTGTCGGTGGCCCGCAGACCGGCAAGAGCACCGCGCTCCGGACGATCGTAGCGAGCCTGGCCCTGACCCACAGCCCTGCCGAAGTGGGCATCTACGGGATCGATCTGCTCGGCAGCGGGCTGATGGCGCTCGAAGGGCTGCCTCACGTCGGCGGTGTGGCGGTGCGCAGCAATCGGGAGGTCATCCGCCGCACCGTGGACGAACTCCTGGCCATGCTGACGGAACGCGAACGGCTGTTCGAGCGCTACCAGGTGGACTCCCTGCCGACGCTGCGGCGCATGTGTGCTCAAGGCGGCATCCCCGAACTGACGAGTGCCGACATCGTCCTGGTGCTCGACGGCTACGGTCAGCTGAACGACGAGTTCGAGGACGTCGAGAAGCAGGTCCACTCCATCATCGCCCGTGGCGGCGGCTACGGACTCCACGTCATCACCACCTCGTCCCGCATGAACGAGATCCGGATCTCGCAGCAGAGCTTCTTCGGCAATCGCATAGAACTCCGCCTGGCCGACCCGGGCGAATCAGCGCATGGGCGCAAGGTCGCAGAGGCCGTCAGCGTCGGTAGGCCCGGCAGAGGCCTGGCGGTCAACACGTTGCAGGGCCATTTCGCCCTCCCGAGGATCGACGGTGTGTCGGACGAGGACACGGCCGTACAGGGTATGCGCGAACTCGTGGCCGCGATAGCGTCCTCGACGGATCAGCGGGCCATGCGCGTGCGCGTCCTACCCGAGACCGTGCCGGCATCCACGGTCCCGGTACCGGAACGGCAGGCACTGGTTCCGCTGGGCCTGCGGGAGGCCGACCTGCAGGTGGAGTACCTCGACCTCGAACTGCGGGAGAGACACCTCATGGTGCTCGGGGACGAAGGCTCGGGCAAGACCAACATGCTCCGGACCATCATCCGCAGCATGGTGGTCCAGCACACCGCGGACGAAGTGGTGCTCGCGGTCTTCGATCCCCGACGCACCCTCAATGAACAGGTACCCGACTCGTACCTCGGCGGGTACGCGACCAGCGCGGCACTCGCCGAACAACTGGCAGCCGCGGTCGCCACGGAACTGGACAAGCGCACCGGAGCCACGCGGGCCGAGGTCGCGATGATGCCGCGCGTCGTCCTCGTGATCGACGACTACGACATCCTGACCGCCGGCGGCTCAGCCCCCCTGGCCCGCCTGGCGCCCTACCTCCCGCTCGCGAGTGAGATAGGCCTCCACGCCGTGCTGACCCGGCGCGTCCGCGGATCATCCCGCGGGCTGTACGAGTCCTTCTCGAGTTCGCTGCGGGACTCCGGCACGGCGGCCCTCGTCCTGTCGGGAGACCGTGGGGAAGGGCCTCTGATCAGCGGGGTCCGAGCACGCTCCCTGCCGCCCGGTCGCGGTCAGCTCGTGCAGGCCGGACAGCCCGTCCAGACCGTGCAGCTCCTGTGGAACGAACCGGCACCCGTCCCCGTCTCGCCCACCGCGCAAGGAGGTCAAGCGTGAGCAGCGACTGGATCGTGCTCTCCGTCGAGGAGCAGACCGAGCAGGTCCTGATCGAGGCACTGCAGGAGGTCGTCGATTCCATCGACGTCCGCAGCTCCGCGGACGGCCAGTACCTCGAACTGCTCGACCAACAGGGCGTCGTCCTGCTCGTCGTCGAGCGGCCCAAGCTCATTCACACGCCGTCGGAGCTGGCCCGGCTCCACCCGGGTTCCGACATCTCCGCTCCGGACGGATCCAGGGGTGTTCCGGACCTGTTCCTGCCCGCGACGACAGGCAGTTCGCCCCCATCCCCCATTTGGTGGCAGGACCTGCATGCATCGGCGAATGTACACCGCACCGACGATCTGGCCGATGCGCTCGCCCACGCTGTCGCCCGGCGGACCCAGGGCGTCGTCATCATGCCCCTGACGATGTCGGCACCACCACGGACGGAGTCCTCCGTTGACTGAACAAGTGAGCAAATACCCCTTCGATTATGCGAGCGACCGGCTGTGCGCCGTGCTCCAGGACAAGCCGGTCGTCGCACTGACCTCCTGGATAGCCCAGTGCTACGCCGCCGCGATCACATCGGAGCGGAACTTCGCGGTGATCACGCCCTCCTCCGCTGCCGTGACACTCCCCCTTGCCGTGCTCCTCAGCGAAACCGGGTGCCAATGGGTGGCCACCAGCCCCACGAACGCCCTCTATGACGGCTTCACCGGACGATCCCTGCACTGGACGGTCGGTGGCATCACACCGCGCGGGGAGGCGGAGGTGGACTCATCCTTCCTGCTCGCGGAACCAAGGCCCAGGGGATATGTCCACGTCCGGGCCGAAACCGTGCACCAGGCATCGTTCGCGGCACCCATCGGCACCTTCACGCAGGTGCTGTTCGAGTCCCTCACGGGTCACGCGCCCGTGGGCTGGGGCCTGCATGAACCCGTGAGCGAGCGATGGGACACCGCTGCGGTCTCATCGTTCGCCTTCGCGCGGTCGCCGCGGTCCACGAGGCTGATCGTCGTCGGGGCACCGGATGCCGGCAGCTCGGTACCGGTGCCCGCGATCGCCCTCATGACGATAGAACGCACGGCCAGCGCAGTGGTCGAATCCGTGGAACTCCTGCTGGACAGGGAGGATCCCCTCGACCCCGCAGACCTCGGCGATGTCACCCGTGCCCTGCATTCGGCGCGTGCCCGCACTGCCCTGGTGGGACACGGAGTCGGGTACAGCGGGCTCACTCGCCCGGCACGCTTCACAGGCTCGACAGTGCCCGCCGCAGCCGTCTTCGGCTCCGAGACGATCTCAGCGACCGGCTCCTCGCGTGCGCTGGCCCTCGCCAGGGAATCGGGAGGGGACGCGCGCCTGCTGGGAGTGGCGCCCGCTCACTCCCTGGCTGTTCTGTACCCGCAGGAGCAGGAGCTGGGCGGTCCGCATCCGCTCGAGGCTTATGCGGCGCTCGCCCGGTCGCTCGCCGTGCTTCCGCCGGCCTGAGGTCCGGCCGGCCCGAGCAGGAGACACCCACCGAGTGATCCCAGCGCCCCTTCGCTGCTCAGCGGATGGTGAACCGACGGTCGCCGAACCGGACGCTGCATCCGGCGGGAAGAAGCATGGCGACCTCCGGGTGCAGTGCCTGCTCGGTACCGTCCTCGTCCATAAGGAATGTACCGTTGAACGATTCTCGATCCGTCACCCAGACCGCACCGTTGTCGAGCTCGACGTGCACATGGGTCTTCGAGACGGAACGGCTCAGGTCGGCGACGTTGATCAGGTAGTCGACCGCTTCGTCCTGTCGGGGCTCCGGGTTGCGGCCCACCAGCGACTGCCCCCCGATCTCCACCTCGGTCCCGTCGTCGAACACCAGGACACGCAGGGTCGGACCTGACCCTTCCGCCGGATCGGGGACGGAATCGGCGCCTGCGGGGTCCTGCGCCGATGACGGGACGGGCGCCGTGCGGATCGCGTCGTCATCGACCGCCACGGCGGCTGCCTGCACCCGGACAGGCCCGGACGTCACGGAACTGTCAGGCTCCGCCACTGTCGTCGTCCTTCCTCCGAAGGCGATCGACCCGACCCCGCGGGACGTGTCGGCAACAGCAGGTGGAACGTCGCGGTCCGCCCGATTGCTGCCGGCACGCGGTGCCGGCACTGCGCCCGACGTCGATCGCGTGGACGCTCCGCCCGCTCGCGCACGCCGGCCGCTTCCGGCGCGCCTGTCCTTCTGCACGCCGGGCAGGGGGTCCTGCTGCACCTCGGCGCTGGTGTCCGCGGGTGCCGCTCCGCCGGCGAGGCCTCCCGTCCGCAGCGGGTTGCGGCCTGCGCGGACGTCCAGCACGTACGTGCCCACGAGCTTGTCGTGCCAGCCCCGGCGCCGGCCGTTCCTGTCCCACAGGTTGGAGATCAGCAGCACAAGGGGGCCGACCACCGGGATGATCCAGGAGACCCCCAGAGCCAGGGCCCGC
>JASLAA010000086.1 GCA_030147325.1 Arthrobacter sp.
GTAACCATGCGCCAGCTGCTCGACAGCGGCGTCCACTTCGGTCACCAGACCCGCCGTTGGAACCCGAAGATGAAGCGCTTCATCTTCACCGAGCGCAACGGCATCTACATCATCGATCTCCAGCAGTCGCTGGGCTACATCGACCGCGCGTACGAATTCGTCAAGGCCACCGTCGCCCACGGCGGAACGGTGCTCTTCGTCGGCACCAAGAAGCAGGCGCAGGAAGCGATCGCCGACCAGGCGACCCGCGTAGGCCAGCCCTACGTGAACCAGCGCTGGCTCGGTGGCATGCTCACCAACTTCCAGACGGTGTCCAAGCGCATCCAGCGCATGAAGGAACTCGAGGAGATCGACTTCGACGACGTCGCCGGCTCGGGTCACACCAAGAAGGAGCTCCTGCTCCTGCGTCGTGAGCTCACCAAGCTGCAGAGCAACCTCGGTGGTATCCGCAACCTGACGAAGGCTCCCTCCGTCGTGTGGGTCGTCGACACGAAGAAGGAACACCTCGCCATCGACGAGGCCAAGAAGCTCAACATCCCGGTCGTCGCGATCCTCGACACCAACTGCGACCCCGACGAGGTCGACTTCCCGATCCCCGGCAACGACGACGCCATCCGCGCCGTCAACCTGCTGACGCGCGTCATCGCGGATGCAGTGGCAGAGGGCCTGATCGCCCGTCACGACCGCTCCGGCAACAACGAGTCCGCGGTGGCGGACGAGCCGATGGCGGAGTGGGAGCGCGAACTGCTCCAGGGTGACACCACCGACGCTGCTGCCGCTCCGGCCGCCGCCGACGAGGCGCCCGCAGCGGACGCCGCTCCGGCCACCTCGGAGTCGCCGGCTGCGGACCAGGCTCCGGCCGAGGCCGAGGCGCTCGCCGCCGAAGCCCCCGCGGCTGCCGACGTCCCCGCCGAGGAAGTCTCGGCCAGCGACACCAAGTAGTTCCCGTTGCGTAAGGGGCGTGGATGACTCCATGCCCCTTACGCACGTCCCCGCTGCGCGACCCGTACCGCTGACGCGGCGCGCGGTGGCTCTCCGTAGACCCACACCAACTGAGGAGTTCGTATGGCAAATTTCACTGCCGCTGATATCAAGGCACTGCGCGAGCGCACTGGCGCAGGCATGATGGACGTCAAGAAGGCCCTCGACGAAGCCGATGGCGACGCCGACAAGGCCCTGGAACTGATCCGCATCAAGGGCCTCAAGGGCGCCACGAAGCGCGAAGGCCGATCCACCGCCGAGGGCCTCGTCGCCGCTCGCGTCGACGGCAACGTCGGCGTGATGGTCGAGGTCAACTGCGAGACCGACTTCGTCGCGAAGGCCGGTCCCTTCATCGACTTCTCCAACAAGGTGCTCACGGCTGCCATCGAGTCCGGTGCGACCGACGTCGCGAGCCTGCTGGCCTACGAGTTCGAGGGCAAGCCCGTCTCCGAGCACATCATCGAAGCAGGCGCGCTCCTCGGCGAGAAGGTCGACGTCCGTCGTATCGCACGCGTCGAGGGCACGATCGTGGATGCCTACCTGCACAAGACCTCCAAGGACCTCCCGGCCCAGGTCGGCGTGCTCTTCGCCGTCGACGGATCCGGTGACGGTGCTGTCGAAGCCACCCACGACATCGCGGTCCACATCGCGGCGTACTCGCCGACCTACCTGACGCGCGACGACGTTCCCGCCGAGCTGGTCGAGTCCGAGCGCCGCATCGCCGACGAGACCGCCCGTGCCGAGGGCAAGCCCGAGCAGGCGCTCACGAAGATCGTCGAGGGACGCCTGACCGGCTTCTTCAAGGAGGGTGTCCTGGTCGACCAGGCCTTCGCCAAGGACGCCAAGAAGTCCGTTGCGACCGTCCTCGCCGAGGCCGATGCCAAGGCGACCGCCTTCGCACGGTTCCGCGTCGGAGCCTGAGTCCCGGGCACCGATTCGAAGCTCGAAGAAAAGGGCGGCTGCCACCGGGTGGCCGCCCTTTTCCGCGCCCGGGAGGCGCACCGTATCCTGTAACGGGTCCGGTAACGTCCCAACCCCCGCACCGACGGCCGTCCGCACCGGAACGGCCGCACCCCTATGCCCGGGAGGCACTTCATGGACACCACTTCCACTGCTCCGACGGGTGGTACCTCCGGCCGTCGCCGGGTCCTCCTGAAGCTCTCCGGCGAGGTCTTCGGCGGAGGCAAGCTCGGCGTCGATCCTGAGACCGTCCGGTCCGTGGCGAAGCAGATCGCCGCGACCGTCGGTGACGTCGAGGTGGCGATCGTCGTCGGGGGAGGCAACTTCTTCCGCGGGGCGGAACTCTCGCAGAGCGGGATGGACCGTTCGCGTGCCGACTACATGGGCATGCTCGGAACTGTCATGAACTGTCTCGCCCTGCAGGACTTCCTCGAGCAGGACGGCGTGGAGACCCGGGTGCAGAGCGCCATCACCATGGGGCAGGTCGCGGAGGCGTACATCCCGCGGCGCGCCATCCGGCACCTCGAGAAGGGCCGCGTGGTGATCTTCGGTGCAGGGGCAGGCCTGCCGTATTTCTCCACCGACACCGTCGCGGCGCAGAGGGCGCTCGAGGTGCACGCGGACGAGGTCCTGATGGCCAAGAGCGGCGTCGACGGGGTCTACACGGCGGACCCGCACAAGGACCCGACCGCTCAGAAGCTCGAGACCCTGTCCTACGACGAGGCGCTGCGCCGCGACATCCGCGTGATGGACCAGACGGCCATGACCATGTGCAAGGACAACGACCTGACGATGGTGGTCTTCGGCATGGAGGGCGAGGGCAACGTCACGCGGGCCATCCGCGGCGAGAAGCTGGGCACCATCGTGACCGCCTAGCGGCTCATCATCGCGAGGGCAACGCGGCCCCCCACCGGCCGGGCCCCTGACGGGCGTGAACTAGGATTGACCACTGGAACGGTTGCCGTGCAGCCGACTGCAGAGCGAAGGAGACATTGTGATCGAAGAGACCTTGCTGGAAGCCACCGACAAGATGGACAAGGCCGTGGAGGTTGCAAAGGACGATTTCGCGACGGTGAGGACCGGACGCGCCAATGCGGCGATGTTCTCGAAGGTCGTGGTGATGTACTACGGCGCGCCGACACCGCTGCAGCAGCTGGCGTCCTTCCAGAACCCCGAAGCCCGCACCCTGCTCATCACGCCGTTCGACCGCAGCGTCCTGAACGACATCGAGAAGGCGCTCCGCGATTCCGACCTCGGCGCGAACCCCTCCAATGACGGCAACGTCATCCGCGTGGTGCTGCCCGAGCTGACGCAGGAGCGCCGTAAGGAATACGTGAAGCTGGTGAGGACGAAGGCGGAGGACGCCAAGATCTCCATCCGCAACGTCCGCCGCAAGGCCAAGGACGGCATCGACAAGGCCGTCAAGGACGGCGACTCCGGTGAGGACGAGGGGTCACGGGCCGAGAAGGAACTCGACGCCCTCACCAAGTCGCGCGTGGACCTCATCGACGAGCTGCTGAAGCGCAAGGAAGCTGAGCTGCTCGAGGTCTGATGGCTGACCTCGATCCTCCCGGCGAGGGTGCCGAGAACAGTCGGGCACCCGCCGTCGGGCCAGACAACCCCAGTGCCGTCGTGGTCGCTGGAGACGAGCCGGGCACGGCGCCCGGCGGAACGGGCCCCGGTGCGACTCCTGCTGTGCCCGCGCGGGGGGCAGGGCGACCGGGCCGGGGAACCGGGCACGGGCTCTTCCCTCGCCGCCGACCCAGAAGGGAGCCGGGCGCGCCGTCGCGCGCCGGGCGCAATCTCCCTGCGGCCATCGGCGTCGGCGCCGGGCTCCTGATCCCCGTCCTGGTGGGTCTGCTCTTCTTCCCGATCGTCTTCGTGGGTATCGTCACGGTCTTCTGCGCCGTCGGGGTGTGGGAGATCTCCCGCGCGCTCGAGCTCCGCCGTATCCACGTTCCGCTCGTCCCCACGATGGCCGGGACCCTCGTGCTTCCGTTCTCCGCCTATCTCGGCGGGGCGGAGGGGCTGGCCGTCGCCGCGGTGCTCTCGGTGGCGGGGATCTTCCTCTGGCGCACAATCGATCCCGCGCCCGGTCCCGCCAAGAGTCTGATGGCCGGGACGTTCACCGTCCTGTGGGTGCCCTTCATGCTCAGTTTCGCGATGCTGCTGATGCGTGCCGAGGGCGGCTATCTGGTGATCGCCACGCTCCTGCTCCTGGTGGTCGCGAACGACACCTTCGGCTACCTGATCGGCGCGTTCTTCGGGAAGCATGCGATGGCGCCGAAGATCAGCCCCAAGAAGTCGTGGGAGGGTTTCGGCGGATCGATCGGCGGTGCGCTCATCGTCGGAGGACTCTGTGCTGTCCTCCTGCTCGACCAGCCGCTCTGGATCGGTCTCGCGCTGGCCGTCGCCATCGTCGCCTCCGCCACTGCGGGCGACCTCGCCGAATCGATGATCAAGCGCGAACTCGGCGTGAAGGACATGGGGACGATCCTGCCGGGTCACGGCGGCGTGATGGACCGGCTGGACTCCATCGTCTTCGCCTCCCCGATGGCGTACCTGCTGTCCGCTACATTGGTACCGGGGTTGCTGTAACCGCAGGTCAGCGGTCGAATCCCAGGGGGTGCAGGGCTCCCGCACGGTCTCACGAGGGTTTCGGCAGAAGGACTTCATCCATGGACGTGGCTCGCCCGGGCAGCTCCCCTTTCGCGCGTGTGGGGCGGCGTGAGTTCGGCTACGACACACGGCAGGTGGACCGCTTCCTGACGAAGGCACGCGGGTACTACAACGCGGAGGACCACGACAGTTCCATCACCAGCAGCGATGTGCGTTCCATGGCCTTCGATCCCAGCCGTGGTGGGTACGAGCCGCGGGCCGTCGACGCCGCCCTCGACCGGCTGGAGGACGTCTTCGCCCAGCGGGAACGCGACCACGTGATCGCGACCCAGGGCGAGGACGCCTGGCTGCGCCAGATCGGACGCACCGCCGCCGTCCTCCGCCGTCGCCTCCATCGTCCGCCGGGGGAGCGTTTCCGGCGTCCCTCGAAGAAGAAGAGCGCCAGTTACGACATCGGCGATGTCGACCACCTGTGCGACCAGCTCCTCGACTATCTCGAGAACGACCTCCCGATGAGCGTGGACGTCGTCCGCCGGGCCGTCTTCCGGGAGGCGCAGGGAGCGGACGGCTACGAGGAGAACCAGGTGGACGTCTTCCTCGACCGCGTCATCGAGCTCATGGCGGGCATCGACTGACCGCCCCCGGACGGTGTCCGGTCACTGCGCTTCGGGCGTGTGCAGCCGGGCCAGGACCCGCGACGCCGA
>JASLAA010000182.1 GCA_030147325.1 Arthrobacter sp.
AGCGACGAGTCCGGTGGGTTCAACTGCCATGGCCGCCTTCTGAGTGGTTGTCGCGAACGTCCAGCAATGTCTTCATGACGCTGCCGAGGATTCCGTCGGAGGCGAAGGTGTCGTGCACCGCAACGAACTGTGCATACAGGACGTCGTAGGTGCGGCTGGCCTCCGTCGGCACGTGGGGTCTCTCGAGGTAGTGCACGAGCACGTCCTGTGCCGCCTCGATGGAGGCGAACTCGCCGGCGGCGACGGCAGCGATGATCGCCGCGCCGAGGGCGCTGCCATGCGTCGTACGGGCGGTTACGATCTCGCGTCCGAGTACGTCGGCGTAGGTCTGGATCATCCAAGGCGCGTGGGAGGGGAGACCTCCCGCCGCGACGATGGTGGTGAGCCTGTTCCCGCGCTCCTCGATGCGTTCGACGATCCGCCGCGCGCCGTACGCCGTGGCCTCCACGAGCGCCTTGAGGACGTGGTGCTGTCGGGTGTGGAGCGTCAGCCCCAGGATCAGGCCGCTGAGCCGTTGGTCCACGAGCACCGATCGGTTGCCGTTGAACCAGTCCAGCGCCAGCAGGCCGTGCTGCCCCGGAGCGAGGGAGGCCGCCTGGGTGCCGATCTCCTGTAGCGATGTCTCGACGTCGTCCACGCCGAGGAGACTCTCGGCGAACCAGCTGAAGGTGTCGCCCACGGCGGACTGGCCGGCTTCGACGCTGAACTGGCCAGGGATGATCGCGTCGCGGACGACGCCACACATCCCGGGAATGGACGGCGGAGCGAGTCCCTCGTCCCGGACCACAGTGACGTCGCACGTCGAGGTGCCCATGACCTTGACGAAGGTGCCCTCTCGCACTCCCGCGGCAACCCCTGCCGCATGTGCGTCGAAGTGGCCAACGGCAACGGGGGTTCCCGCGATCAGCCCGGTCCGGGCAGCCCATTCCTCAGTGACGTGTCCGGCCACCTCGGTGGTGGGATGCGCCCGGACGTACAGCCGCTCGCGCAGCTCGGCGAGCCGGGGGTCCAGGGCGGCAAGGAACTCCTCGTCGGGCAGCCCGCCCCAGCTCTCGGAATACATCGCCTTGTGGCCCGCTGCGGTGACGCTCCGGCGTAGCACGTCGGGGGCCGAGGTGCCCGTGATTGCCCCGACAACGTAGTCGCAGAGCTCCACCCAGCTGAAGGCTGCGGCGAACACCTCCGGGTCGACCACGAGGCAGTGCCAGATCTTGGCCCAGAACCACTCGGCCGAGTAGGTGCCTCCGCAGGCCTCCACATACTGCGGGCGCATCCGCTGAGAGGTCTCGGTGATGCGCCTGGCCTCCACGTGCGCGGTGTGGTCCTTCCACAGCCAGGCTTTGGCGGCCAGCCGGTCCCGGAACTGCGGCTCCAGAGCCAGCGCCGTTCCCCGAGCGTCCACCGGGATCGGGGTCGAGCCGGTGGTGGCGAAACCGACCGCAACGACGTCCGCCGCTGAGAAGTCGGGCAGCGTGCGGCCCGCGGCGCGCAGCCCCCCGACCACACAGTGCTCGAGTCCAGCCAAGTAGTCCGACGGCTCCTGACGGGCGACATCGGGGTCGTCGGCCCGGGTGAGGACGCCACGCTGACCGGACGGGTAGGCAAAGACCGCATCTGCGACCTCGTCGCCGGTTGCCAGGTCCACCAGGAGGCTTCGGCAGGAGCTTGTCCCGTAGTCGATCCCGAGGGCATAGCGGGGCATGTGCTCATCCGTTCCGTGCTGTTGAAGAGGCCCGGGCGGGGCTCGGGTAGTGACCCCCGCCCGGGGAGACGAGCCTCAGAAGTCGAAGTCGTCGATGTTGTCAGCAGTGAAGATCAGCGGCTTGTTGTACTGGACTTCACCGTCCTTGCCGACCGTGTACTCGCCGGCAGTGCCTGCGTCGATGACCTGACCCTCCTCAGCCGTGATCTCGCCAGAGGCCAGCTGGTAGGCCGCCACCGCGGCGATGTAACCGAGTTCGGCCGGGTCCCACAGGGCAAACGCCTTGCTGTCGCCGTTCTTGATGAAGTCCTTCACCGAGCTCGGCAGGGCGAAGCCGGTGGCGGAGACCTGGTCCTGGAGCCCGGCGTTGACGATCGCCTGCTCCGCCGCGGGGGCCGAGACTGCCGACGACGAGATGATGACCTTCAGCTCCGGGTTGGCCTGGATCAGGTTCAGCGCGATGTCCTGGCTCTTCTGGGCATCGTCACCTGCGAACTGAACGGTGTCGATGTAGCTGAACTTGGAGTACTTCGGGTCGTTGTCGATCAGCTCCTTCATGATCGCCACGTGCGCCGTGTGATTCGGCGAGTTGGGCGAAGCGGAGATGAAGGCGACCTGCCCACCGTCGGGGGAGTTCAGGAGGGCGGCGTCGAGCATGGTCTGGGCGGCCAGCTCGTAGCTGAGCTGGTTGATGAAGAGGTCCCGGGCATCGAGCGCGGCGTCGGCGTCGAACGTCACGACCTTGATGCCGGCATCGCGGGCCTTCTGCAGCGCCGGGCTGACTGCCTCGCCGTCGATGGCGCTGACGACGAGCGCGCTCGGGTTCTGCGGAATGGCGTTGGTCAGGGTGGCGATCTGCTCGGTGGCCTCCGGCTTGTCGGAACCGATGTACTCGAAGTCGAATCCGGTGTCCGCAGCCGCGTCCTCCCCTCCCTTGCGGGCGACCTCGAAGTAGGCGAGACCTGTGAACTTCGGGGCCATGAAGATCTTGACCGAGTCGGACTCCCCCCCAGAACTCGAGCCCTGCGGCGCCTCGGAGGAGCAGCCCGCGAGGGCGAGGACGGTGGCGGTCGCTGTTGCCGCCGCAGCGGCAACGAACCGCCGTCCTCGGTAGGTGCGATCAAACATGTGAACTCCTTCTCGGTTGTTGTGCACGTCCGGAGCCAGCGATCTGCGGCTCATGGAAAAGTTGGTGTGACAAGGTGTGGAGGCGGGTGCCAGGACTGGCCCCGCTGCCGGGCTGCCTACGCTGGAGCCGCAGAGCGCCGATCGAGGTGGCGGGTGCGGAGACGCGATCTGAGCATGGCGATCGCGCGGGGAATGCCGATGCTCCCCACCAACAGGGCTCCGATGACCAGGGTCTGGCTCGTACCCGGGATGTTGGCGAGCTTCATCCCGGTCTGCAGGGTCCCCAGGAGCACGATGGCGAGGAACACCCCCGCGGCACGTCCGCTGCCACCCCGGATGGAGACGCCA
>JASLAA010000184.1 GCA_030147325.1 Arthrobacter sp.
TTCCTTCACCGCGGCCAGGCCGTCGGACCCCGAGGCCGCCTCGAGGATCGTGAAACCGCTCATGCGAAGAGTGTTCGAGAGCAACTCCCGGATGTCCGGATCGTCCTCGACGATCAACGCGACGCGCTGGGAGGAAGGAACGGACATGGCACAACACTTTCACAGATCGCTGATCCTTGGCGCCCTCGGCAGGTCCTGCGGCGGCAGTTCCCTTCGAGGGATCCGGCGGGGCAGGACAGGCCGTCCCCCGTAGAATTCCCGGATGCGACCGACCACCCTCAGTACCGCCCAGGTGAACGGCTTCACCGTCCGGATCCGCACGACGGGGGCTGCCGCACCGATCGGCTCCGGGCGGACCCCGTACGTGCTCGTGCACGGGCTGGGCATGACCCACCGCTACCTGGACCGCCTGCGCTCCGACCTGGCGTCCGACGCCGTCGTGCATTGCATCGACCTCCCCGGTTACGGATCGGATCCCCACCCGGACCGGCAGCTCGGCGTCGAGGACCACGCAGCGCTGATCATCGGGGCACTGGCGGGTCTCGGCGTGCGCCGGTGCGTCCTCGTCGGGCATTCGATGGGTGTCCAGTTCGTCACGGAGGTCGCCCTGCAGGCACCGGCCCTCGCGGAACGCCTCGTCCTCATGGGACCCGTGGTGGACCGGATGCGCCGCACCGTACTCCAGCAGGCCGTCTCCCTCGGTCTCGACACCCTGCGGGAAAGCCCTTCCGCGAACCTGTTGGTCGCGGGCGACTACCTGCGGACGGGGGTGCGCTGGTATCTGCGGCAGCTGTCCCTCATGATGCGCTATCCGCTGGAGCTCGGCGTCCAGCGGGTGCGATGCCCCGTCCTCGTGATCCGGGGCGGCCGCGACCCGGTTGCCCCCAGACGGTGGTGCCTCGAGCTCGCGGGGCGCGCCAGGAACGGTGCACTCGTCGAGATTCCGGGGGAACCGCACGTCGTCCAGCACTCGGCCTCGGCCCGTGTCGCGGCCGAGATCATCGCCTTCAGCAGGGGTCCGCTGCCGGATGGCGGAGCGTTCTTGTCGCAAGCTTCGGACGGGTCGAGGGGAAAACTTGAATATTGAAGCGCATAGTAGACGTAGTGCAGTTGGTTCAGTACCTGGTTCTTCGATCAACTGCAGAGACACGACGCCCGGCCGGCGCTGTACGGCAGTACCGGCCGGGCGTTCCAGGACTTCGGAGGATTGCATGCCTGATTTGCACGAGTGGTCGACCAGCCGCCTGCTCACCACTGCCGCTCGTCTCGTCGATCATGCATGGAACGAGCGACTGCTCGACATCGGGATCACCCATGCCGGTTACACCACTCTCGGAGTCCTCTCCCGGCAGGGCACCATGACCGGCGCGAAGCTGGCCCTGGCCGTGCACGTCCAGGCGCAGACCATCGGCAAGACCATCGAGAAGCTCGAGCGCCAGGGTTTCATCTCCCGGATCCGCGACAGCGTCGATCGCCGGAGCCAGCGCATCACCATCACCGCCTCGGGGATCGACGCCCTCGCCCAGGCGGAGGACATCGAGCGCACCCTCATGATCGGGGAGGGCCTCGAGTCGTTCGAGTTGCGCAGCCTGCTGCGCGGGATCGTCGGAGAACTCGCTCCCCAGCGACAGAAGCCGGCTGCCGCCGTCGTCTGACCCACACGCTTGCACGGACTCCTCGGAGAGACCGGGAACGGCCGCCCGTCGGGCGGCCGTTCTTCGTCGTGCCGGCCGTGACCCGGGAGCAGCACGGACGGGCCGGACATTCCTCCGGCCCGTCAACCCGTCAGAGGTAGGGCTCCACGTTCTGCTCGTAGGAGCGCTGGATCGCGGTGCTGGCGGTGGCGAAGGCCTTGGCGGGATCAGCCTGCTGCAGGATGATGCTCTCGAGCGCCGTCGTCAGCTCCTTGTCGCCGCCCGGCACGAACACGCGGCCCCAGTCCTGGACCCGCGTGGTCTCGAGCTGGTCGACGGCGGTGCGGAACTGCGGTGAGGTCTTGTAGACCTCCTGCATGGTCTCGCTCTCGAGGGCAGAGGTACGAACCGGCATGTATCCCGTGTTGGAGGAGAAGTAGGCCGTGCTCTCGGTGCTGGTGAGGAACTTGAGGAACATGCCGGCCGCGAGCTGCTGCTCGGGCGAGCGGTCCGAATTGATGGCGATACCGGTACCGCCCGTGGGGCATGCCGGGCCGGAGGGTCCCTCGGGCAGGAACCCCGTACCCACCTCGAACTTCGCGGCCTCGAGGATCCCGGTGAGCGACCCCGTCGAACCGATCGTGCACCCGGTGAGACCAGCGCCGAAGTCGGCCACGTTGTCGGTCGCGGCGATGGTCGCGATCTTGTCGTCGAAGATCATGGACTGCACGAACTTCGCAGCGTCGACCGCCTCGGGGGTGTCGAGGGTCATGGTCCACTCGTCGGAATAGCTGCCGCCGCGGCCCCACAGGAAGTTGTAGAACCACCACGCGGCCCACGACGTGCCCTTGCCGAGCCCGAGTGGCGTCAGGGAACCGGATGCGAGTTTCGGTGCCCACTCGGTGAACTCGTCCCAGGTCTTCGGGGCGCGGTCCGGTAGGCCGGCGGCCGCCCAGGCGTCCTTGTTGTAGTAGAAGAGCGGTGTCGATCGCGCATAGGGCACCGCCCAGTGCGAGTCCTTGAACAGGTAGTCGCCGTACAGCGTCTCGTTGAAGTCCGCGGTGTCGAACTCCAGGTGGTCCGCGAGCTGGTCCATGGGCAGGATCTGCCCGTTGATCATGTAGCGGAACCACCACACATCGCTCGCCACGACGACGTCGGGGCCGTTGTCGGTGCCGGTCGCGGCCTGGAACTTCTGCGCGACCTCGTCATAGTCGGCACCCGCGGTGACGAGGTTGACGGTGATGCCGCTCTCCTCCGTGAAGCGCTTGATGAGCGCCTCCTCGACGGGCTTGGAGGCACCGGGGTGGTTGCTCCACCAGGTGATCTCCTTCGCCGGGGTCACGGATGCCCAGTCCGTGGCCGCTTCGGTCGCCGCGCCGCCCGAGACGTCGGAGCTGACGGCCGGTCCGCCACACGCGGCGAGTGCCGCTGCCCCGCCGAACATGGCGGTGAGTTGAAGCAGCTGACGGCGGTTGAGGTCGATCTGCGGACGCGGGGACATGAGGACTCCTGAGGTCGGGGTTGGGTGGAGGAGGGGAAAGTCGGGGTCAGCCGGTGACGGCGCCGGCGGTCAGGCCGGAGACGATGCGCTTCTGGAGTGCGAAGAAGGCGATGAGCACGGGTGCGGTCACCAGGACGGTGGCCGCCATCAGCACGCCCCAGTCGGCGATGCCGTCGTTGTTCTGGAGGAGGGTGAGGCCCACGGGGAGGGTCATCATCTCGGCGCGATCGACCACGAGCAGCGGCCACAGGTACTCGTTCCACTCGGCCACGATGGACACCAGGGCGACGGCGGCGATGGTCGGCGCGGAGATCGGCACGATGAACCGCCACAGGCGGGTCCAGTGTCCGGCGCCGTCCAGGGCCGCCGCTTCCAGGATGGAGGCGGGCAGGGTCAGGAAGTGCTGACGGAACAGGAAGGTCCCGAAGGCGCTGGCGAGCCCGGGGACGATGATCCCCTGGTAGGTGTTGATCCAGCCGAGCTCCGCGACGAGCGTGTAGTTGGGGATGATGACGATCTGCTGAGGCACGAGCAGCGCGAAGATCACGACGCCGAAGATCACCTTCTTGAAAGGGAATTCGAGGAAGACCAGGGCGTACGCCGTCGTCAGTCCGAGCATCATCTTGAGACCCGCTCCGATCACCGTGGTGATGGCGCTGTTGAGGAAGAAGTTGCCGAAGGGGACCGCATTGATGGCCGTCTCGTAGTTCGACGCGTCGACCGTGCCGGGAAGCCATTGGATGGGCGAGGTGTAGATCTCGTCACGCTCCTTGAAACCCGCGAGGACCATCCAGACCAGCGGGAGCACCATGACGGCGACGGCGAGCAGCAGGGTCAGGTAGCTGCCCCAGTTCGCAGGGGGCCGGCGGCGGGCGCCCGTCGCCCGGAGGGTGTCAGTGGCCATCAGTAATGCACCTTCCGATCGACGTACTTCAGTTGGGCGACGGTCACGAGCAGCAGGACCACGAACAGGATGGTGGCGACAGCGGAGGAGTACCCCGCCCGGCCGCTCTGGAAGCCCTCCTGGTAGATCTGGTACATCATCGTCGTGGTCCCGCCCAGCGGGCCGCCCTTCGTCATGGCCTGGATGATGTCGAAGGACTGCAGCGATGTCAGCAGCGTCGTGATGGCGAGGAAGAAGGTGGTGGGTCCGAGCAGCGGCAGCACGATCGCCCGGAACGACCGCACGGACGAGGCTCCGTCGATCGAGGCGGCCTCCAGCAGATCCCGCGGCACGGACTGCAGGGCTGCCAGGTAGATGAGGGCCACGTACCCCACGTTCTTCCAGAGGTACACGACGATCACCATGACGAGCGCCCAGACCGGGTCGTTGTACCAGTCGGGCGAGGCCAACCCGACGAGGCGCAGCAGGGCCGAGGTGACGCCGAAGTTCGGGTCGAACACGAAGAGCCAGAGCAGCCCGACCGCGACACCGGAGAGCACGTACGGCGCGACGACGATGGTGCGCGCTGCCCCCGTTCCCCGCAGCCTGCGGTTGAGAACGAGCGCCAGGAACAGTCCGATCACCATTCCGCCGCCCACCGTCGCGAGGGTGAAGACCAGCGTGACGGCGACGATCCTCGGCGTCGTCGGGTCGGTGAACCAGTCGACGTAGTTGTCGAGACCGACGGGCATGGCGACGGGAGAGCCGATGTTCCACTGGAGGGTGGAGTAGTAGAGCGACTGCATGAGCGGCTTGTAGGTGAAGATCACCAGCAGCGCCACATTGGGTCCGGCGAAGAGCAGGAACAGCAGCCACGCCTTCCACGGCGTGCGGCGACGCCGGACACCGGCGGGCCGTCCGCCCGATCCGCCGGACGGCGACGGCACATCAGCGGACGCCGGACGCTCCTTCCGCGTCTCGGGGACCACGGGGCTGTCCACCACCTGTTCCATCTCTCGCCCTTCGCTCTGCCTCTGAAACCTCTGCAAGGCTAGGGGCGGCAGGCGGGCGGAAGCGCCGGAATCAGCGCCCTGAACCGACTTGTCCGGCAAGGTTCACCGGCCATTAAGGCTCGAGACCGACTGTTCGTCTCATGGTCGCCTGAGGGAGGGCTCGCGCATCGGGCGAGACGAACGAACGATGAACGGGAGGATGACGGTGGAGTTCAGTCCCCGGTCAGCACTCCACGACGTTGAGGGCAAGGCCCCCGCGCGCGGTCTCCTTGTACTTGTCCATCATGTCCGCCCCGGTGTCCCGCATGGTCTTGATGGCGACGTCCAGCGAGACGTGGTGCTGCCCGTCACCGCGCACGGCCATGCGGGCCGCGGTGATCGCCTTCATCGCTCCGACGGCGTTCCGTTCAATACACGGGATCTGTACGAGGCCACCCACGGGGTCGCAGGTCAGCCCGAGGTTGTGCTCGATGCCGATCTCCGCAGCGTTCTCGACCTGCTCGGGAGTCCCGCCCAGGACCTCCGCGAGCGCCCCCGCTGCCATGGCGCACGCCGATCCGACCTCACCCTGGCAGCCGACCTCGGCGCCGGAGATGGACGCGTTCTTCTTGAACAGTGCGCCGATGGCCGTTGCGGCGAGCAGGAAACGGACGACGCCGTCCTCGTCCGCGCCCGGCACGAAATCCACGTAGTACTTCAGCACGGCCGGGATGATGCCGGCGGCGCCGTTGGTCGGCGCGGTCACCACGCGTCCTCCCGCAGCGTTCTCCTCGTTCACCGCGAGCGCGAACAGCGTCACCCACTCCATGGTGCCCAGGCGGTCGTTCGGATCGTCCGCCTTCTCGAGCAGCTGCCGCTGGCGTTCCGCGCGCCGGCGCACGCTCAGGCCGCCCGGCAGGATGCCGCCGGTGGTGGTCCCCCGGCGGATGGTGTCCTGCATGACCGACCAGATCTCCAGCAGCCCGTCGCGGACCTCCGCTTCCGTGCGCCAGGACAGCTCGTTGGCCAGCACGACGTCGGAGAAGGACCGGCCGGTGGTGCGGCAGAGTTCCAGCAGCTGATCGGCTGTGTCGAAGGGGTGCGAGACGGGTACCGGCTGCAGCACGGCTGTCTCGGATCCGATCTGGTCCTCGTCGAGCACGAAGCCGCCGCCGACGGAGAAGTATTCCCTCGTTCGCATAAGTCCGCCGGTGGCGTCGTATGCCGAGAAACGCATGCCATTGGTGTGATAGTCGAGGCGCTGCCGGCGGTGCAACAGGACGTCCGTCTCCGGATCGAAAGCGATGGGCCGTTCGCCCGCAAGCCTGAGCGAACGGCATTCGCCGATGTAGGCCACCCGGGCATCGGCGGACGTCGGGTCGACGAGGTGCGGCTGGTCTCCCTCGAGGCCGAGCAGCACGGCCTTGACGGTCCCGTGGCCGTGCCCGGTCACGCCGAGCGAGCCGAACAGGTCCACCTGGACGCGGTGCACGTCGTCGAGCAGCCGCTCCGTGCGGAGCAGGTCCGTGAACAGGAAGGCCGCAGTCATGGGTCCGCCGGTGTGGGAACTGGAGGGTCCGATGCCGATCTTGAAGAGGTCGAACGCGCTGATCGTCACTGCGCTGGTCCGGCTTGCTTCTCCCGCTTGTAGAACGGGGTGGCGATGACGGTGAAGGGCTCCGGCCGGCCGCGGAGGTCGACCTGCACCTCCGTGCCGATGGCGGCGTGGGCGGCGTCGACGTAGGCGAGGGCGACGGGATAGCCGAGCGTCGGGCTGGGTAGGCCGGACGTGACGGTGCCGGCCGGCACGCCGTCCACCACGACGTCGTACCCGGCGCGCGCCGAACGGCGGCCCACGGCCCGGAGGCCGACCAGACGCCGCGCCGGCTCCACGGCCTTCAGCGGCTCGAGCACGGAACGTCCCACGAAGTCGTCGGCCTTTCTGGTGCTGACCACGGGGCCCAGGCCCGCCTCGAACGGGTTCGTGTCGAGGCCCAGCTCGTTGCCGTAGAGGGGCATGCCCGCCTCGAGCCGCAGCGAGTCACGGGCGGCGAGGCCGCAGGGCAGGAGCCCGGAGGCACTACCCGCCTGCAGGGCCTCCTGCCAGAGCCGTACCGCGAGGTTGTTGCCGAGGTAGACCTCGAACCCGTCCTCTCCGGTGTATCCGGTGCGGGCCAGCAGCACCGGGATCCCGGCGAGCTGGAGTTCAACGCAGGCGTAGTACTTGAGGTCGCGGATCGTCGCGGCATCCTCCGGTGGCGCCAGCTGGAGGAGCACCGCCTCGGCCGTCGGGCCCTGGATCGCGATGAGTGACGTCGCCTCGGACTGGTCCTCCACGGCCACGTCGAAGCTGTTCGCGCGGATGCGCAGGGCCTCGGCGACCACCGGGGCGTTGGACGCGTTCGGCACCACGAGGAAGGAGTCCTCGGCGAGCCGGTACGTGATGAGGTCGTCGATCACCCCGCCCTCGGCGGTGCAGATCAGCGAATACTTCGCCTTGCCGACCGGCATGACCGCGATGTCGCTGACGAGCGCGTAGTTGAGGAACGCACCCGCCTGCGGACCGGTGACGAGGACCTCGCCCATGTGGGACAGGTCGAAGATTCCCGCGGCCTTGCGGACGGTGTGGTGCTCCTCGAGCTCGCTCCGGTACTTCAGCGGCATCTGCCACCCCCCGAAGTCGGTGAAGGACGCCCCGTGGGCCTCGTGCTGGGTGTAGAGGGCCGTGTGCTTGCTCTGCTCGCTCATGGAGGCGGCGTCCTAGTCTTCGAAGGCTTCGATGGGCGGGCAGGAGCAGATCAGGTTGCGGTCGCCGTGGGCGCCGTCGATCCTGCGCACGGGCGGGAAGTACTTGTCGTGGCGGAGTGCGCGCAGCGGGTAGGCGGCGAGCTCGCGCGGGTAGGCCTGGGTCCACTCGTCACCGATGAGCACCTGCGCCGTGTGCGGTGCCTGCCGCAGCGGACTCTCCTCGAGGGTGAAGTCGCCCGCGGCCACGCGGTCGATCTCGCCCCTGATGGCGATCATGGCGTCCACGAAGCGGTCCAGTTCGGCGAGGTCCTCGGACTCCGTGGGCTCCACCATGAGCGTCCCCGCGACCGGGAAGGACAGCGTGGGCGCGTGGAAGCCGTAGTCGATGAGGCGCTTGGCGACGTCCTCGGCGGTGACACCGGTCGAGGCGGTCAGCGGGCGGAGGTCAAGGATGCACTCGTGCGCCACGAGGCCCTGCACGCCCGTGTAGAGCACGGGGAAGTGTTCGGTCAGGCGTGCGGCCACGTAGTTCGCGGCAAGGAGGGCGTGCGCCGTCGCGCTCGTCAGGCCCTCGGAACCCATGAGGGCCACGTACGCCCACGAGATCGGCAGGACACCGGCGGAGCCGTACATCGAGCCCGAGACGGGCGTGCCACCCTCGGCGTGCGCACCGCCGTCCGTCGCGATGTCGCGGTTCGCGTCCCCGGGCAGGAACGGCGCGAGGTGGGCGGCCACGGCCACGGGTCCGACGCCGGGTCCGCCGCCACCGTGGGGGATGCAGAAGGTCTTGTGCAGGTTCAGGTGGGACACGTCACCGCCGAACTCGCCCGGCTGCGCGAGGCCGACCAGTGCGTTGAGGTTGGCGCCGTCGATGTACACCTGGCCGCCGGCGGCGTGTACCTTCTCGCACACCCAGCGCACGTCCTCCTCGAACACGCCGTGCGTCGAGGGGTAGGTGATCATGATGGCCGAGAGGTTCTCGGCGTGCTGCTCGATCTTCGCCAGCAGGTCGTCGTGGTCGATGTTGCCGTTCGGTGCCGTCCCCACGACCACGACCTTCATGCCGGCAAGCACCGCGGAGGCGGCATTGGTGCCGTGCGCGGAGGACGGGATGAGGCAGACGGTGCGGTTCTCGTCGGCGCGCGAGCGGTGGTAGCCGCGGATGGCGAGGAGTCCGGCGAGCTCGCCCTGGGACCCTGCATTGGGCTGCAGGGACACCCGGTCGTACCCGGTGATCTCCGCGAGGCGCTCCTCGAGGTCGGTGATGAGTTCGCGCCAGCCTGCGGTCTGACTCTCCGGCGCGTACGGGTGGATCGAGGCGAACTCGGTCCAGGAGATGGATTCCATCTCGACCGTCGCATTGAGTTTCATGGTGCAGGAGCCCAGCGGGATCATGGTGCGGTCCAGCGCGAGGTCCTTGTCCGAGAGCCTGCGGAGGTAGCGCAGCATCGCCGTCTCGGAGCGGTGACGTGAGAAGACGGGGTGCGTCATGAACGACGACGTGCGGTGCAGGTCCGCGGGGATGCGCTCGCCCGCGGCCTGGTCCGCTGCGGCGTCGGCCGTGCCGCCGAACACCGCGGCGACGGCAGCGACATGGTCCGGTGTGGTCGTCTCGTCGCAGGAGATGCCGAGGTGGTCGGCGTCGATGCGACGGAGGTTGTAGCCCGCGGCCTCGGCGGCGTCCGCGTACTCCGTGGCCCTGCCGGGCACGTGGACCAGGAGGGTGTCGAAGAACGCATCATGGACGACCTCGGCGTCGGTCGCCGCGAGGGCGGCGGCGAGTTCGACGGCGCGCCGGTGGGTGGTGCGGGCGATCGCCGCCAGGCCCTCGGGGCCGTGGTAGACGGCGTACATGGACGCCACGATGGCGAGCAGCGCCTGCGCGGTGCAGATGTTGCTCGTCGCCTTCTCGCGGCGAATGTGCTGCTCACGGGTCTGGAGGGCCAGGCGGTAGGCAGGAGCGCCGTCGGCGTCCTTCGAGACACCGACGAGGCGGCCGGGCAGCATGCGCTCCAGGCCCTTGCGGACGGCCATGTAGGCGGCGTGCGGGCCACCGAAGAAGAGCGGGACCCCGAAGCGCTGGGCGGAGCCGACGGCGATGTCGGCGCCCTGCTCACCGGGGGCGGTGATGAGCGTCAGGGACAGGAGGTCCGCGGCGACCGTGACGAGGGCGCCGCGCTCCTTCGCTGAAGCGATGACGGCGGCGTGGTTCCGGAGGGCCCCGGAGGCGCCCGGCTGCTGGAGGACGACGCCGTTGATGTCGCCGTCGGGCAGCCCCGCGGAGAGATCGGTGACCTCCACCTCGAAGCCGAGCGCCTCCGCGCGGCCACGGACGACGGCGACGGTCTGCGGCAGGGTATCGGCGTCGATGACCGTCCGGCCCTTGTTCTTTCCGGAGCGGCGCATCAGGAGGACGGCCTCGGCCACCGCCGAGGCTTCGTCCAGCAGAGAGGCGTTGGCGATGTCCAGGGCGGTGAGGTCCTGCACCATGGTCTGGAAGTTGAGCAGGGCCTCGAGGCGGCCCTGGGAGATCTCCGGCTGGTAGGGCGTGTAGGCGGTGTACCAGGCGGGGGATTCGAGGACGTTGCGGCGGATGACCGGCGGCGTCACGGTGTCGAAGTAGCCCTGGCCGATCATCTGCACGGCAGTCCGGTTCTTCCCGGCGATCCGGCGGAGCTGCGCCAGCACCTCGGTCTCGCTGAGTGCGGACGGCAGATCGAGCGCCCGGTCCAGGCGGATGCTCGCTGGAACCGCGAGATCCACGAGCTTCTCGAGGCTCGGATAGCCGAGGACCTCGAGCATGCGCCCGGCGTCCGAGGATCGCGGCCCGATGTGGCGGTCTGCGAACGACGATGCGGGGGCGGGGGAGGCGGGTGCTGAGGCGGTCATCGGAACTCCGTACGTCGGGAAGGATGCGCGGGCGGGCGCAGGCCTGGTCGGGTTCCTCCCCGCTCTGTAGGGAACCTGAGAGTTTCCGCAGGACATGTTGCCTGCTTGCACCGTCGGTGAGCGCCGAGTGGATGTCGGAGCTGCTTTCCAGAGTTGCCTAGCCGCAGCGGTGCGTGGGCCTGAGAGATTCCTGGGGAGGAGTTGCTCCTACGGCGCCTGCCGGTGTGGACGGGAGGACTCTCCCGCTGCAGATCGATGGCGTATTCAGTTGGGTGTTCGGGCGGCGTGTGAGCCGTCCCACAGCCTACCGCGCAGGGCGGAAGGGAGGCAAAGCCCGACGTCGACGGGCGGAACAGTACCGTGTCCCCGCCCGTGCCGGAAGAGTGCGCAATGAATGCTCCCGAGGAGCCCTCGGACCGGCGCGATGCAGGCCTAGCGTGGAG
>JASLAA010000205.1 GCA_030147325.1 Arthrobacter sp.
AAGCTTCGCGACCACTTGTCCGCTCGCTGTCGGCCTCACGCGAGCACAGGTACAGGTGTGTGCTAAATCTTTGATGTCATCCACTGCGAGACACCCTGATTTGGAAGCATCGGCTTCGGAACAAAGCGCAGCCACGGCGGATGGCACCACCCCACGTCACCGGTACTGATCGGCAGATCTTGCCGTCCACTATCCGTATTCCTATCTGCAGAAGAAGAATGATGAAGCCTGCTCGATCCCGCCGTCTCGCTCCGGCATCCCTCCTGACGCTGGTGATTCTCACCTCCGCCTTGACTGCCTGCACCACCTCCGAATCGTCCGACGAGGCGGCCACCGGCTACCAGCCGGGCACCGTTGTGCGGGTGATCGACGGCGATACCCTCGTCATCAACTTCGACGGCACGGACCAGAGAGTCCGTCTGCTCAATGTGGACACTCCTGAGACGAAGCACCCTGACAAGCCCGTCGAATGCCTCGGCCAGGAAGCCACCGAGAAGCTCGAGTCGCTGACTCCCCCGGGCACCCAGGTGGGCCTGGACTTCGACGTCGAGCGAACGGATAGGTATGACCGCGTGCTGGCGGCCGTCTTCGTCGAGGAGCAGACCCTCGTCAACGCAGAGATCGCGCGGGTGGGGCTCGGTGTTCCCATGCTCATCGAGCCGAACAGGAAGTACTACGACGCCGTGCAGGCGGCGTTCGACGAAGCCACCGCGGAAGGGGTTGGCCTGCTGGACCCTGCTGCAGGCTGCACAGTCCCCGCCGAGATAACCGACGCCATCGAGGCACTGGCCGCAGCGACCAACACACCTGCGGGCGAATCGGCCACAGCGGCCGCTGCGACCGCTGCCGGCATCCTCGCCGCGCTCACAGCCGCGAAAGCTACGCGGGAAGCGCTGGAGGCAGGAAAGGACACCGTCCGTGTCGTTGCTCTAGGAGCTGATCGCACTGCAGCGCTGCTGCGCGATCTCGACTCCCAGATCACTGACGGCGAACGAGCGCTGGATGCGGCCAACACCGAGGCCACCGCGCTCAAGGAAGCCGAAGCCACCGCTGAACGGGAACGGGTGCAAGCAGAGAAGGTAGCGCAAGCAGCCGCAGCTGAAGCCAAGGCCGCAGAAGCTGCGAAGGTCAATGCGGAGCGCGTCCGGGCAGAAGCAGCGGAAGCAGCTCGTATCGACGCCGAGCGGGTTCAGGTAGAAGCGAATGCTCGCGCCGAGGCCGACCGTCTGGCTGGCGAGGCTGCAGCAGCCGCGGAACGCGAGCGGATCCGGAACCTTCCACCCGCGCCGGCACCGTACGTCCCGCCCGCACCAGCACCTTATGTCCCCCCGGCGCCAGCGCCTGAACCCCCTGCAGCGGATCCGTATCCCGGCTACACCGGCCCTCGGTGCTATGCACCTGGTGGGAAGACGTACCGTCCCTGCTGAGCACAGGAGAGCCGGCCAGTAACGGGATCAGCCGAGGTCGAAGTGCGTCCACCGGCCGGCGAGCATCGTCGCGGACACGCTGAACGAGCGGAGTTGATCATCGCTGGCGGTCAGCGGATCCAGTTCGGTGACAACAAGGTCTGCCACGGACCCCGGCTGGACGATTCGACGCCCGTCGGTCGATGCTCCGAGGGCAACGGAGGACAGCACGCGCTGCTCTCCATGCCAGGGTGCCCGCCCGTCCCGCGCACGGGACACGGCGGCAGCCATGGACACCCAGGGGTCCAGCGGTGCTACCGGCGCGTCCGAACCGAGCGTGATCTCCGCGCCGGCCCTCACCAGGCTCGCGAAGGCGAAGGCCCGATCGGTCCGTCCTGCCCAGTACCGGTCTGCCACGTCGCGATCGTCCATGGCGTGCTCCGGCTGCACACTCGCGGTGACGCCGAGACCGGCGAACCGCTCGAAGTCCGCTGCATGGACCAGTTGGGCGTGCTCGATGCTGCCGCGGCACCCGACCTCCTCGAACGCGTCGAGCGCAGCCGAGTTCGCCGCATCGCCGATGGCGTGGACCGCGGGCACGAGTCCTGCCGACGACGCGCGTCGAAGATACCCGGCGAGCGCCTCCCGGCCGACGGTGGCGAGCCCCCGCCCTTCACCTGCACCCTCGAGTCCGGGGTACGGCTCGTGGCAGAACGCGGTGCGGGTGTTCAGCGAGCCGTCCGTGATGACCTTGAACGGCCCCATGGTGACCAGGCCCTCGGTGCCGTCGATGACGTCACCCGTGCGCAGACCTCTTTCGATGACAGCATCGAGATCGTGCGGATACACCCCGGCCCGGGCCCGCACGCCGCGTGTGCCCCCGCTGACCCGGCGTACCCATCGGTCGATGGAGAGCGTCATCTCGAGATCGACGACGCCGACGACACCTCGGGCGGCTGCGGCCCCCACTGCTTCCGCGACCCAGCGGTCGAGCTGTTCTTCGGGGATCGCGCTGACCCGTGCGTTGACGTCGAAGGCGGCCTGTTCGCGCAGCACTCCGGTGGGGTGGCCGGCATGCCCGTGCTCGGCGAGTGCGCGCGAGTTGAGCCATGCAGCATGGAGGTCCTTACTCACGAGGACCACGGGCACATCGGTGCTGACGGCATCGAGCAGTTCTGCCGACGGCGCATCCGGCCACAACCCGTCCTGGAAGCCGTACCCGATCAG
>JASLAA010000238.1 GCA_030147325.1 Arthrobacter sp.
GCGCTGCTGCACACCGACCGGGAGGTCCTCGACGACGGCGTCGGGGTCGACGTCGAACCCGTACTGGTCGGTGTGCAGCAGCGCGTCGAGATCATCAAGGCGATGGTGCGCGACGCCGAGGTGCTGATCCTCGACGAGCCGACGGCGGTGCTGACACCCAAGGAGACCGACGAGCTGCTCGGCATCATGGGACAGCTCACGGCGGACGGGAAGTCGATCGTCTTCATCTCCCACAAGCTGCGCGAGGTCAAGGCCGTCTCCGACGTCATCACCGTCATCCGCCGCGGGAAGGTGGTGGGCACCGCCGATCCGGGAGCTCCGACCACCGAACTCGCGTCCCTCATGGTGGGGCGCTCCGTGAGCCTCACGCTCGACAAGAAGCCCGCCACCCCGGGTGAGGCGACCTTCCAGGTACGCGACCTCACCGTGCAGGCCGCCAACGGCCAGCGCGTGGTGGACGGACTGAGCTTCGAGGTAGCCGAGGGGGAGATCCTGGCGATCGCCGGCGTGCAGGGCAACGGCCAGACCGAGCTCACCGAAGCGATCATGGGACTCCAGGACCACGTCACCGGGTCCATCACCCTGGCCGGCAAGGAACTCGTCGGACGCAAGGTCAAGGACGTCATCCGCGCAGGAGTCGGTTTCGTTCCCGAGGACCGCAGCGTGGACGGTCTCGTCGGATCGTTCTCCGTCGCGGAGAACCTCATCCTCAACCGGTACGACGACGCGCCCTTCGCCAAAGGACTCTCGATGTCCCCCTCGGCTATCGAGAAGAACGCCGAGGAGAAGATCGCGGAGTACGACGTCCGCACGCAGTCGGCCTCGGCCGCCGCCGGTACCCTCTCCGGTGGCAACCAGCAGAAGGTCGTCATGGCCCGGGAGTTCTCGCGGCCGCTCAAACTGTTCATCGCCTCCCAGCCCACCCGCGGCGTCGACGTCGGATCCATCGAGTTCCTGCATCGCCGCATCGTCGCCGAGCGCGACGGCGGGACACCGGTGATCATCGTCTCCACCGAGCTCGACGAGGTCCTGGAACTGGCCGACCGGATCGCGGTGCTGTACCGCGGACGCCTCATGGGGATCGTGCCCGGCACGGTCTCGAGGGATGTCCTCGGACTCATGATGGCAGGCATGTCCGCCGACGAAGCGCTGGCGCAGGCACACGACGTTCAAGGAGGAGACCTGTGACACCGCAGGAGGACCGGCCGGTAGACCCCGGCAGTGACGACGGGGCGCCCCAAACGCGTCGCGAGGCGAAGAACGCCGCACGCCAGGACGAGGTGCGCCTCGAGCAGGCTACCGAGACGGCCGGCGGGCAGGCACAGCCTCCGGCCGTGCCGCCCACGGCTGCCGCCCTCGGGACGGCAGCCGCGCCGGAGTCGAACCTGATGCAGCGCATCATGACGGGGAACGCGCTCGTCGCGTTCCTGTCGGTGGTGCTCTCACTGATCCTCGGCGGGCTGCTGATCGCGGTGACCGACCCGGAGGTCGCGAGGGCGTCGTCGTACTTCTTCAGCCGCCCCCAGGACACCATCGGTGCGGCCTGGACCGCGGCGTCGGGCGCCTACATCGCGCTCTTCCAGGGTTCCGTCTTCAACGTCGAGGGTGACACCTTCACGCGGATGATCTACCCGCTCACGCAGACCCTCACGGTCGCGACACCGCTCATCTGCGCCGGGCTCGGCGTCGCGCTCGCCTTCCGGGCGGGCCTGTTCAACATCGGCGCGCAGGGCCAGATCCTCATCGGGGCGACCTTCGCGGGATGGGTCGGCTTCACGCTGCACCTGCCGGCAGGGATCCACCTCCTGCTCGTGATCCTCGCGGGCATGGTCGGAGGTGCTGTCTGGGCCGGCCTCGTGGGACTCCTCAAGGCCCGTACCGGCGCCCACGAGGTCATCCTGACGATCATGTTCAACTACATCGCCACCAACCTGGTGCTGTACTTCCTCAGCACCCCCGCATTCCAGCGCCCCGGCTCGACGAACCCGATCAGCCCGCAGCTCGACGCGACGGCACTGTACCCGCCGCTGCTCGGCGGCGCGTTCCGGCTGCACTGGGGCTTCATCGTCGCCATCGCCGCGACCATCTTCGTGTGGTGGCTGCTGAACCGCTCGACCATCGGCTTCGAACTCCGCGCCGTGGGTGCCAACGCGAATGCCGCCCGCACCGCCGGCGTCAACGTCAGCAAGGGCTACATCCTCGCCATGGCGATCGCCGGAGCCCTCGCCGGCCTCGCAGGGGTGGCGCAGGTGTCGGGGACGGAGAAGGTCCTGACCTCGGGCGTGGCAGCGAGCTTCGGTTTCGACGCCATCACCGTGGCACTGCTCGGCAGGTCCTCCCCGTGGGGCACCTTCGCGGCCGGGATCCTCTTCGGCGCCTTCCGTGCCGGTGGCGTGACGATGCAGGCCTCCACGGGTACGAGCATCGACATCGTCCTCGTGGTGCAGTCGCTCATCGTCCTCTTCATCGCAGCGCCGCCGCTCGTCCGCGCGCTCTTCCGCCTTCCCAGCCCCGGCGCTCCCCGCGCCGGAAAGGGCGGGTCCGCCACACCCACGCCAGCCTCGACCGGAGCAGCAGCATGAGTACAGCAACGACCGCACCCGTGACCGGGGCCGCCGCCACGAACGTGCGCAGTTGGAAGAACCCGATCATCCTGTCCGTCGTCGCCCTGTTCTCGCTGCTCGTCTTCGCGGTCGGGGCTCCGGGCAACGATGTCACCTTCAGGCTCTCGGAGGAGAACGATCCGATCGTCCTCCCGTCGATCGTGGTGTCCGCTCCCGTCATCGGGTGGATCGGGGCCCTGGGGATGCTGGCGCTCGCCGTCCTCGCGATCCTGCACACCAGGTCCGACCGGAAGGTGCCCCGCTGGGTGCTGGGCGTCTTCGCGGTCCTGTTCCTGATCGCCTTCCTGACCTGGGTGGTGGGAAGCGCCCGGACACCGAACGTCGCCCTCTACGGCCTCCTCGCCGGATCGGTGACCCTTGCGGTGCCCTTGATCTTCGGTTCGCTCTCGGGGGTGCTGTGCGAGCGGTCCGGCGTGGTGAACATCGCCATCGAGGGTCAGTTGCTGTTCGGGGCGTTCGCGGCCGCCGTCGCAGCCTCCCTCTCCGGGAGCGCCTTCGTGGGGCTGCTCGCAGCAGCCGTCGCGGGTGTGCTCGTCTCGCTCGTGCTCGCCGTCTTCAGCATCCGGTACGTCGTGAACCAGGTGATCGTCGGTGTGGTGCTGAACGTGCTGGTCTCCGGGCTGACCGGCTTCCTGTTCTCCGCCGTCCTCAGTGAGGATTCGGCGCGGTGGAACTCGCCCCCGCGCCTTCCCGTCATCGAGATACCGCTCCTCGCGGACATCCCCGTCATCGGCCCGATCCTCTTCGAGCAGACAGTCGTCGGCTATCTGATGTACGTCGCGGTCGCGGTCATCTACGTGGCGCTCTACCACTCGCGGTGGGGCCTGCGCACGCGCGCCGTGGGGGAGCACCCGAAGGCGGCCGACACGCTGGGTGTCAACGTCAACCGGATGCGCTTCGTGAACGTGCTCCTCGCGGGCGTGGTCGCGGGGATCGGCGGATCCTTCTTCACGCTCGTGGCGGTCTCCGGCTTCGGCAGGGACATGACCGCGGGCCAGGGCTACATCGCCCTGGCAGCACTCATCTTCGGCCGCTGGAACCCTATCGGTGCCTTCTTCGCCGCGCTGCTGTTCGGGTTCGCGACGAACCTCTCCAACGTGCTCAGCCTGCTGGGCACGCCGGTGCCGGACCAGTTCCTGCGCATGCTTCCCTACGTGGTGACGGTCTTCGCGGTAGCAGGCCTGGTGGGCCGCTCCCGGGCGCCGGGAGCCAGCGGCATTCCATACATCAAGGGCTGAGGAGGCCGATACGCATGACAGACGACCAGATCCCCTGGGAGCAGCTCGCCGCCACGGCGACGGACGCGATGACCCGGGCCTACGTGCCGTACTCGAAGTTCCCCGTCGGCGTCGCGGCTCTGCTCGACGACGGCCGCATCATCTCCGGCTGCAACGTGGAGAACGCCTCCTACGGCCTGACCCTGTGTGCCGAGTGCGCCCTCGTCAGCGCCCTGGCCATGAGCGGGGGAGGGCGCATCCGGGCCTTCAGCTGCGTCGACGGGAACGGTGACCCACTCATGCCGTGCGGTCGCTGCCGGCAGCTGCTGTACGAGTTCCGGGCACCCGACATGGTCCTCATGACCGTCAGTGGGATCCGGACCATGGACGAGGTCCTGCCCGACGCCTTCGGGCCGCAGCACCTCACCTGACCGGCGGGTCGACGCCGGTGTCCGTGCGCGCCGCTTCCCCGACCCAGGGCTCCCACCGGGAGCCCGACCAGCATTCGTTCACCATCAGGACTACCCAGAGGATCTCCCATGACCGAAGCCTTCGACGCCGTCGACATCATCCGCGTCAAGCGCGACAGGGGCACGCTCAGCCCCGAGCAGATCGACTGGACCATCGACGCGTACACGCGCGGGGTCATCGCCGACGAGCAGATGGCCGCCCTGAACATGGCCATCCTGCTCAACGGCATGGACCGGGCCGAGATCTCACGCTGGACGGCGGCCATGATCGCCTCGGGCGAGCGCATGGACTTCTCCTCGCTGGGCAGGCCGACGAGCGACAAGCACTCCACCGGAGGAGTGGGGGACAAGATCACGCTGCCCCTGGCGCCGCTCGTCGCCGTCTTCGGCGTGGCCGTGCCGCAGCTCTCGGGTCGCGGGCTCGGCCACACCGGTGGCACCCTCGACAAGCTGGAGTCGATTCCCGGGTGGCGTGCGCACCTCAGCAATGAGGACATGATGCGGCAGCTCGCCGAGGTGGGAGCCGTGATCTGTGCTGCGGGCACCGGCCTGGCGCCCGCCGACAAGAAGCTCTACGCCCTCCGCGACGTCACCGGCACCGTCGAGGCCATCCCGCTGATCGCGTCCTCGATCATGAGCAAGAAGATCGCCGAAGGCACGGGAGCCCTGGTGCTGGACGTCAAGGTCGGCAGCGGCGCCTTCATGAAGGACGTCGACCAGGCGCGGGAGCTCGCCGAGACCATGGTGGCCCTCGGCAAGGACGCCGGTGTGAACACCGTGGCGCTGCTCACCGACATGAGCACGCCGCTCGGACTCACGGCGGGCAACGCCATCGAGGTCGAGGAATCGGTGGAGGTTCTCGCCGGCGGTGGCCCGGCCGACGTCGTCGAGCTCACCGTACGCCTCGCCCAGGAGATGCTGGCCTGTGCCGGCGTGCACGACGCGGACCCGGCAGCCGCCCTCAAGGACGGGCGCGCCATGGATGTCTGGAACCGGATGATCGAAGCACAGGGCGGGGAGCCCCGCGCCGCGCTGCCCGTGGCCAGGGAGTCGGAGGTCGTCCTCGCGCCGGCCGACGGCGTCCTCGTCGGGCTCGATGCACTGTCGGTCGGAGTCGCCGCATGGCGGCTCGGCGCGGGCCGGGCCCGCAAGGAGGACCAGGTGCAGGCAGGGGCCGGCATCCGGCTGCATGCGAAGCCGGGCGCCACGGTCCGCGCGGGAGAACCACTCATGACGCTGCTGACCGACACCCCTGATCGCTTCGATCGCGCACGCGAAGCCCTGGTGGACGCCGTCGTCATCGCCCCCGCGGGCTCGCGGCCCGCGCAGCAGCTGATCATCGACCGCATCGCGTAGCCGCCCGGCGGTTGCACGGCACTGGGTGGAAACCCCTAGGGTGTCCGGGGCCGGCCTCATCCCTGGGGGTGAGGCCGGCCCCCGTGCAACTAGCCCGGAAGGCCGACGACCAGGAGCAGGGCTGGACGGTAGCGTCGAGGCATGGACGCGATCACCAGTGCACTGACCGGCATCAGCGACTTCGTGCTCGCCGCCGCCGAACAGCCCTGGGTGTACCTGCTCGTCCTGGTCTGCTGCATCGTCGACGGGTTCTTCCCACCGATCCCGAGCGAATCCGTTGTCGTCGGCCTTGCCTCGCTCGTCATCACCCAGGGCGTCCCGAACCCCTGGCTGCTGATCCTGGTCGCAGGCCTCGGAGCCTTCATCGGGGACAACATCGCCTACTGCATCGGCAGGGCCATCGGCGTCACCCGCTTCCGCTGGATGCGGCGCCCACGGATGCAGCGGTCCTTCGGCTGGGCGGGCAAGGAGCTCGCGAAACGGGCGGCATCGCTCATCCTGGTGGCGCGTTTCATCCCCATCGGGAGGGTCGCCGTCAATCTCACGGCGGGCGCCACGGGATACTCGCAGCGCCGGTTCGTCGCACTCACGGCCCTCTCCGGTGCTGTCTGGGCCGGCTACTCCGTGGCGATCGGTGCAGTGGCAGGGACCTGGTTCCAGCACAACCACCTGCTGGGCGTGGCTGTGGCCATCGCGATCGCCGTCGTCCTCGGTTTCGTCGTGGACCGGGTCATAGCTCTGGTGAGGGGATCCACCCCGCTCGAGGCCGCCATCGAGGAGCCCGTGCACGCGTCCGAGCCGGCCTGCGAATCGAGCCGCTCCTGAGGTGATCGCGTAGGCTTGGCAGCGTGACCCAGACCCAGAACGACATCGTTTCCGACGCCGCCATCGACATCCGGACCCTCCCGAAAGTCTCCCTTCACGACCACCTGGACGGCGGGTTGCGGCCGGCCACGATCCTCGACCTCGCGGCGCGGATCGGCCACGAACTGCCGGCGTCCGACGCCGAGTCACTCGGAGCCTGGTTCCAGGAGTCGGCGGACTCCGGGTCGCTGGAGAGGTACCTCGAGACCTTCGACCACACCATCGCCGTCATGCAGACGCGCGAGGGGCTCATCCGGGTGGCGAGGGAGTTCGTCGAGGACCTCGCCCTCGACGGCGTCGTGTACGCCGAGGTCCGGTGGGCCCCCGAGCAGCACACCCGGCAGGGCCTGACCCTCGACGACGCCGTGGAAGCCGTCCAGGAGGGACTCGAGGCCGGAGCCGCGGCAGCCATCGCCGCAGGGCGCGTCATCCAGGTGGGGCAGCTCATCACCGCGATGCGGCATGCCGACCGGGGCCAGGAGATCGCGGAACTCGCCGTCCGCCATCGTGATCGGGGCGCTGTCGGTTTCGACATCGCCGGTGCCGAGAACGGCTTCCTCCCGTCCCGCTTCGCCGAGGCCTTCACCTACCTCGCCGGTGAACAGTTCCCCGTGACCGTCCACGCGGGTGAGGCCGCGGGGCTCGACAGCATCCAGGACGCCCTCGTGGCCGGACGCGCGCTGCGCCTCGGGCACGGCGTGCGCATCGCCGAGGACATCGAGATCGAGGAGTCGGAGGACGAGCAGGCGGGCGACGACGAGGAGGTCGGCATCGCCAACCTCGGCCGTGTCGCGTCGTGGGTCCGCGACCGCGGCATCCCCCTGGAGCTGTGCCCGTCGTCGAACCTGCAGACCGGCGCCAACGCCGCGTTCGGGACCACCATCGACGCCCACCCGTTCGATCTGCTCTACCAGCTGGGTTTCAAGGTCACTGTCAACACCGACAACCGTCTCATGAGCGGTGTGACCCTGACCGGAGAGTTCGAGCTCCTGGTGGACACCTTCGGCTACGACCTCGGTGACCTGCTCGAGCTGACGCTCAACGCGGTCGACGCCGCGTTCCTGCCGCTCGAGGACCGCGAGGCCCTGGCCGAGCACATCTCCCAGGCCTTCGACGCAGCCGCCCGGCAGGCGTCGGAGTAGCGGACGCCATGACCGGTCCCGCGATGACGGGCGACCCCCGGCCCGCGGGGCCGCCGATCTCCGCAGGAACGGCGGTTGACCGGCTCGTCGAGGTGGTGGGGCTGCTCCGCTCGCAGTGTCCGTGGACGGCCGCCCTGGATCATGCGGCGCTGCTCGGCTACCTCGTCGAGGAGACCTACGAGTTGTACGAGGCGGTCGACGACGTCGCCCGTGTCGACGCCCCGGGCGGGAAGCTCCTCGAGGACCTTCGCGGCGAACTCGGGGACGTCCTGTTCCAGGTGGTGCTCCACGCCCAGCTCCAGGCCGAGCAGGGAGCTTTCGGCCTCGCCGACGTGGTGCAGGGGCTGACCGCCAAGCTCGTCCGCCGCAACCCGCACGTGTTCTCGCCCGAGGGTGCGTTGCGTAGCGGGGACGCATCCACGGCGGAGGAGATCGAGGCGACGTGGCGGACGGTGAAGGAACAGGAGAACCCGGAGCGCGCGTCGATCTTCGCCGGCATCCCGCACCACCTTCCCGCCCTCTCGTTCGCGGCCAAGACCCTCCGCCGGACGGGCGAGGCCGGCTCCCACGCGACCACGTCGGACGGCGAGGCGGACGTCGGCCGTGAGCTGCTGGAGGTGACGCGGCGGGCGCTGGCAGCCGGCGTGGACCCCGAGCGGGCGCTCCGCCGCGCCGTGCTGGCGCTCCAGGAGGACGCTGCCCGCGAGCCCTGAGAGCGTCCGGCCGCGACGTCATGCTGGAACCTACCCGGCGTCCGGGACGCGCGTGAACTAGGCTGGTCGCACCACCTCCGTTGCTCTGACAAAGACGTCCCAACACGATGTGAATCCCGATACTCCAACGAAGAGGAGCAATTCCATGGCCATCATCGATGCCATCCACGCGAGGGAAATCCTCGACTCCCGCGGCAACCCGACCGTCGAGGTCGAGGTACTGCTCGACGACGACACCTTCGGCCGCGCGGCCGTCCCCTCCGGTGCCTCCACAGGCGCGTTCGAGGCCAACGAACGCCGCGACGGCGAGAAGGACCGCTACCTCGGCAAGGGTGTCCTGCAGGCCGTCGAAGCAGTCATCGAACAGATCCAGCCCGCCCTGCTCGGCTTCGACGCCGCGGACCAGCGCGCCATCGACCAGGCGATGATCGACCTCGACGGCACCGAGAACAAGTCGAACCTGGGCGCCAACGCCATGCTCGGCGTCTCGCTCGCGATCGCCCGCGCCGCAGCGGAATCCTCCGCGCTGCCGCTCTACCGCTACCTCGGCGGGCCGAACGCCCACGTGCTGCCCGTCCCCCTGATGAACATCCTCAACGGCGGATCGCACGCCGACTCCGACGTCGACATCCAGGAATTCATGATCGTGCCGCTCGGCGCGCAGACGTACTCCGAGGGCCTGCGCTGGGGGGTCGAGGTCTACCACGAGCTGAAGGCCGTACTCAAGGAGAAGGGCCTCGCCACCGGCCTGGGTGACGAGGGAGGCTTCGCGCCCAACCTGCCGTCCAACCGCGACGCGCTGGACCTCATCACCACCGCCGTCGAGCGTGCCGGATACACCCCGGGCACCGACATCGCCTTCGCCCTGGACGTCGCCGCGTCCGAGTTCTACAAGGACGGCACCTACCAGTTCGAGGGCAAGTCGCTCAGCACGGAGGAGATGAGCGCCTACTACGTGGAGCTCGTCCGCGACTACCCGCTGGTGTCCATCGAGGATCCCCTGGACGAGGAGGACTGGGCGGGTTGGAAGGCCCTGACCGAGGCCATCGGCTCCACGGTCCAGATCGTCGGCGACGACCTCTTCGTCACCAACCCCACCCGACTCGAGCGCGGCATCCGCAACCAGACGGCCAACTCGCTGCTCGTCAAGGTCAACCAGATCGGCACGCTCACCGAGACGCTGGACGCCATCTCGATGGCCCAGCGGGCCGGCTACACGACGATCACCTCCCACCGCTCCGGTGAGACCGAGGACACCACGATCGCCGATATCTGCGTCGCGACCAACGCCGGGCAGATCAAGACGGGCGCACCCGCCCGCAGCGAGCGCGTCGCGAAGTACAACCAGCTGCTGCGCATCGAGGAGGAGCTCGACGACGCCGCACGCTACGCCGGACGCAGCGCCTTCCCGCGTTTCACGGCCTAGTTGATCAGCAGGTGATCCTGCGGGCAGCTACCCTCGTTAGACGGGTTCCGCGAGGAACCCGACGCGACCACACGCGAAAGTATGAACGAGGAGCTCCATGACTGCCCGCCGCCCGAACGTGCCGCGAGCCGGCCGTCCTTCGCCTGTGGCGGATGAACGGCCGGTTCCCGGAACGGCGAAGGGCCAGCCCCCCGCCCGCGGGTCCCGGGCCGCCGGATCCCAGGCACAGCCGGCACCGGGGACGGGCGCCCACACCACAGCCCATGGGCCGGGGCACCCGGGTGCCACCCGGTCACCCAGCGGTCCCCAGCGACGACCGGGCACTCCGCGCGCTCCGGGACCGTCCGCGACGAAGGACCCGCGCGTGACGGGCCCGGCAACGACGAGGACCGCACGGCCGGTGGCCGGGGCAGCAGCGCCCTCCGACGGCAGCGCCCGGCCGGCGTCGTCCCGGGGCGAGGCCGGGCCGGCATCCCCGTCAGAGGCGCGAGCCGCGGAGAGGTCGCAGCTCGCCGGGAACATCCGTCGGGGACGGCTCGGTTCCAGGCGTGCCGAGTCGCCCATCCAGCCGGCGGAGGAGGCGATGCCGATCCCGGCGAAGTCCTTCTCGGGTCGGCTCCTGGCGCTCGCCGTCGTCCTCATCGCCGTCATCGTCCTGCTCGCGCCCTCGGTCAGCAGGTATGTCCAGCAGCAGGCGGAACTCGACGCGCTGCGCGCCGACATCGCACGGCAGCAGCAGGAACAGGCCGGCTACCAGACCGAGCTCGCCCGCTGGGAGGACCCGGCGTTCGTCAAACAGCAGGCCCGTGAGCGGATCTTCCTCGTGATGCCCGGAGAGACCCGCTACCTCGTCAAGGGTGGCGACGGTATCGAGGCGAGCACGGGTGAGGGTTCTCCGGTCGAGCCGGCCGACCTGCCCTGGGTCGACTCGCTGTGGAGCTCGGTCACCCGCGCGGCGACGGACTGACCCGGCGCGTCGCACCCACGACCCGTGCGTGCGACCCAGCCGCATCCCCGCGAGAGGCCGGGGCGGCGTCCAAGGAAGGAAGAACGTGACCCAGCAGGACCAGCAGGACCAGGACCGCAGGATGCCCAGCGCGCATGACCTCGACGTCCTCAGCCGCCAGCTCGGGCGGCCCGTGCGGGACGTCGTCGAGATCGGGGCGCGCTGCGTCTGCGGGAACCCGCTCGTGGCCACCACAGCGCCGCGGCTGTCCAACGGCATCCCGTTCCCGACCACCTACTACCTCAGCCACCCCGTCGTCACAGCTGCGGTGTCACGTCTCGAGGCCGACGGCGTGATGACCGAGTTCAGCCAGCGGCTGACCACGGACGAGGACCTCTCACACCGCTACAGGGAGGCGCACGAGGCCTACCTCGCGTCCCGGAAGGCCGTCGGGGAACGGGTCGGGACGGGTCCCGTCCCCGAGATCGACGGTGTCTCAGCCGGAGGCATGCCGAGCCGGGTCAAGTGTCTCCACGTCCTGGTGGGCCATGCGCTCGCCGCGGGTCCCGGAGTGAATCCGCTCGGGGACGAGGCACTCGAGCGCATCGGGCCGTGGTGGACCCTCGAACGCTGCTACTGCGAGGGCGCGTGGGACACCTCCGGTCAGGCACCCGACGCCGACCTGAGCAGGCACACCCGGACGCAGGGACTCGGCGCCGAGGAACTCAAGGCGAAGCGCGCTGCCCGACGCGGGACCGCAGCAGGCGCTCCCGCCGCCCAGTCACCCGTTCACACCGATCCCAACGCACCCGGCAAGGAGAAATGATGCGCACAGCTGCGATCGACTGCGGTACCAATTCGATCCGACTCCTCATCGCGGACATCGAGGACGGCGTCCTGACCGACGTCGAACGGCTCATGCGCGTCGTCCGCCTCGGCGAGGGGGTGGATGCCACCGGGCGGTTGTCCGAAGCCGCCCTCGAACGTACCTTCGCCGCTGCGGAGGAGTACGCCGAGCTGATCCGGAAGCACGGCAACCCGCCCGTGCGGTTCGTCGCGACCTCTGCCTCGCGTGACGCCCAGAACCGGCAGGTGTTCGTCGACGGGATCCGGGCGAGGCTCGGTGTCGAACCGGAGGTGATCTCCGGCGACGAGGAGGCGCGCCTGTCCTTCGACGGCGCGGTCAGCGTGCTGGAGACCGCCCGCGACGAGACCGTGCTGGTCATCGACCTCGGTGGCGGCAGCACCGAGTTCGTCGCCGGGACGACGGCCGGGCTGGTGGCGGCCCGGAGCACGGACATGGGGTGCGTGCGGTACACCGAGCGTTTCCTCAGGGACGATCCGCCGACGGCGGAGCAGGTCGAGGCGATGGAGGCCGAGGTGGGCCGCCTGATGGACGAGGCGGCGGCAGAGGTGCCGCTGGAGCGCGTCACGAAGATCGTCGGCGTGGCCGGAAGCGTCACGACGGTGACCGCCCACGCCCTCGAGCTGCCGGCCTACCAGCCCGAGCGCATCCACGGGGCCGAACTGGACATCCCCACGGTCTCCGCGGCGGCGTCGGACCTGCTCGCCAGGACGCGGGAGGAAAGGGCTGCGCTGCCCTACATGCACCCCGGCCGCGTGGACGTGATCGGGGCGGGTGCACTCATCTGGAAATCCATCGTGGAGCGTGTGGCTGCCGTGACCGGCGGTCGGGTCACCACCGCGGTCACGAGCGAGCACGACATCCTCGACGGCATCGCCCTCAGCGTCGCGGAGCGGGGCGGGTGAGCTGATGCGCAGTCGAGCGCCCGTCGCCCGCAGCGCAGCAGCCGCCGTCGTGGCCCTCGCGGTCCTGCTGCCCGCAGCAGTACCCGCAGCAGCCGACGACGTCCGCGGCAAGGAGTACTGGCTCGAGGACTACGGGATCGCCGAGGCCTGGAAGAGCACGCAGGGCGAGGGCGTCACGGTCGCGGTCATCGACAGCGGTATCGACAGCACCCACCCGGACCTGGAGGGGGCGGTGGTGGGTGGCACCGACGCCTCGGGCGCCGGGGACCCGGGTGGACAACGCGGGATCGGGGAGGTGCCCGGGCACGGGACCCTGGTGGCGACCCTGCTGGCAGGGCGCGGGCACACGGACGATCCCGACCCTGCACCGCCCGAGCCCTCGGGCGGCAGCACCGGAAAGGCGACCCCCACACCCACCCCGGAGCGGAGCCCCTTCAGCCAGTACGGGCAGGGACCGGACGGAATCGTCGGGGTAGCCCCGAAGGCGGACCTGCTCGCGGTCTCGGTATGGATCGAGGGACAGACGAGCGGACCCAATCCCGCGGGCGTGACGGTCGACGAGCAGGTGCCCGACGCCGTGCGCTGGGCCGTCGACAACGGCGCCGACGTCATCAACATGTCCTTGGGCAGCACCAGCACGGCGTGGCCGGAGAGCTGGGACCAGGCGTTCCTGTACGCGGAGGAGAACGACGTCGTCGTCGTGGCCGCTGCAGGCAACCGGGCGGGAGGTCTCACGCAGGTCGGCGCGCCGGCGACCATTCCCGGAGTGCTCGCCGTCGCCGGGCTCGACCGGTCGGGCGTCGCCAGTGCGGAGGCTTCCTCGGAGGGGATCAGCATCGCGGTCGCCGCTCCGTCGGAGAACCTCGTGGGAGGACTGCCGGGCGGTTTCTATGCGGACTGGTCAGGGACGTCCGGGGCCGCGCCCCTCGTTTCCGGCGTCGCCGCGCTGATCCGCTCCCGTTACCCGGACCTCTCCGCCGCGCAGGTGGTCAACCGCATCGTGGGGACGGCCAGGGACGCCGGGGCCCCGGGCTTCGACACCCTCTACGGTCACGGCGTCCTCGACGTCGCGGCCGCCGTGGGTGACGACATCGTGGTACCCGAGCAGAACCGGCTCGGCAGCATGGCCGAGTGGATCCAGCTCTACCGCCGGGACGGACAGAAACCGGAGCCCACGCCGGCTCCCTCGAGCCCGGCGGCAGCCGAGGCCATCCCTGCTCCGCCCGTACCGCAGGCCGAGGATCCCACGGCACCCGCCCATGACATCCCCGCACTGGTGGTGCTCGGATTCGGGACCCTGGCCACTGTGGTTGCAGCGGGTGGAGCACTGCATGTGGCGCGCGTGCGCCGACGGCCGGCGCGTGCTCCCGAGGACGACACCGGGCTGCTCGACCGAGTGGCGGAGGGCCCCAACGAGCGGCCTTCCGGAGAGGTTCCGAACGCGGCGTCGAGCTAGTGAAGATTTTCACAAAGTCCGGTAGCATCGGGGAATGGCAACGAAACAACACTTCTCCGACCGCCCGCGCGTCCTCGTCGTCGGCGGCGGCTACGTAGGCCTGTACGTCGCTCACAGGCTGCAGAAAAATGTCAAGGACCACGGCGGGATCGTCACGCTGGTCGATCCCCTGCCCTACATGACCTACCAGCCGTTCCTCCCGGAGGTGGCCGCGGGCAGCATCGAACCGCGTCACGCGATCGTCTCCCACCGCAAGCACCTGAAGAAGACCGAGCTGATCTCCGGCAAGGTCACCTCCATCGACCACGCCGGCCGCACCGCCACCATCGAGCCCACGGGCGGGGGTGAGTCCTTCCAACTCGGCTACACCGACGTCGTCGTCGCCGCCGGGTCGATCACCCGCACCTTCCCGATCGACGGGCTCAAGGACGAGGGCATCGGCCTCAAGACCATCGAGGAAGCGGTCGCGCTCCGCAACCAGATGTTCGAGCGCATCGAGACCGCCTCCGTCATGCCGGAGGGCCCGGAGCGGGACCGCGCGCTCACGTTCGTCGTCGTCGGCGGAGGCTTCGCCGGCATCGAGACCATCACCGAGATGGAGGACGCCGCGCGCGACGCCGTGAAGGCCAACGCGCGCCTCACCCGTTCGGACCTGCGCTTCGTGCTCGTCGAGGCGATGGGGCGGATCATGCCCGAGGTCACTGCCGAGCAGGCCGAGTGGGTCGTCGAGCACCTCCGGTCGCGCGAGATCGAGGTGCTGCTCAACACGTCGCTCTCGAGCGCCGTGGGCGGCACCATGAAGCTCATCAACATGCCGGACAAGACGCCGGCGGACGAGTTCGAGACCGACACCCTGATCTGGACCGCGGGCGTGCAGGCCAACCCCGTGGTGCGTTCGACGGACTTCCCGGTCGACGAGCGGGGCCGCGTGCGCGCCTCCGCAGAACTCCGCATCACGGGCGACGACGGAGCCGTCGACCACGCCTGGACCGCGGGTGACGTCGCTGCCGTCCCTGACCTCACCGGTGGGGGAGTCGGAGGATTCTGCGTTCCCAACGCCCAGCACGCCGTCCGGCAGGCGAAGCTGCTCGCAGCGAACATCCTCGCGGCGAGCTACGGCGAGGGCGAGGTCAAGGAGTACCGCCACACGAACCTCGGTGCCGTTGCAGGCTTCGGCCAGTTCAAGGGCGTCGCGAACATCATGGGCTTCGGCATGAAGGGCTTCCCAGCCTGGCTCGCGCACCGCGGCTACCACGGCTTCGCGATGCCGATGTACGAGCGCAAGGCGCGCGTGATCATCAACTGGAGCATGAGCTTCCTGTTCGGTCGGGATCTCGCCCCGCTGTCGGACCTGCAGGACCCCCAGCGCCAGTTCCGTGCGGCTGCCACCCCGCCGACCAAGAAGGACACCGCATTGCAGAGCCAGCCGCCCACGCCGGCCGGCCAGGCAGCGACGGCGAAGGCCTCGGCCTGACACCTCCTGACGGGACGAGTCCGCTCCTGAGCAAGTAACAGAACGACGGCGACCGCACTCCGGGGTCGCCGTCGTTCTGTGTCCGGGCACGAACCGACGTCGGACGGCCGTGCCCCAGCGATCCGCAGGGGCACCCCGAGGTAGGCTGGACGGGCCGTGAACGGCCCCAGTAGCCCAATGGCAGAGGCAGCAGACTTAAAATCTGTTCAGTCAGGGTTCGAGTCCCTGCTGGGGCACCATACTGATGCCCGGACGACCCGGAGAGTGCGGCTCATCGGAGGGCCTCGTCCTGCTGGTGCGTGCGCCTGATCGGCACGGCGCATGACGGGGCAGCCACAGTCCGGGAGGCGGGATGCGCAGTGTGCTGCGTACCGCCCTTGTCAAGAGTGCTCCGGCAGACCTGTGACGAGCGTTACAAGGATGTAACCCGATTCCCTTATCTCGGACACAAATTTGCATTAGCTTTTCCTACAAGCCAGGAACACCTGGCAACTGCATCAAAGGCATCACACGCCTTTCGGTCGAGGAGACTAATTCATGACTGCAACACGCAACTCCGCGTGGTTCGGCGCCGGGGACAGTGCCCCGCGCGCGGCCAAGATCGCTGCCCTGAGCCTGGGTATCGCGCTCTTCGCCTCCGGCTGCGGTGGCGGCGGAAGCACCGGTAGCGAGGGCGACGGTGGCGACGGCGGCACCGAGAGCACGGCCGCTGCTGCCACGTCGGGCCTGGCGTGCCCCGAGGGCGAGGGCTCCACGGGTGAGGAACAGGGCGAGAAGGGCGATCCCGCTGCCGTTCCCGAGAGCACCACCACCAGCCCGGAGCCGCTCAAGATCGGCTCCATCCTGCCGACCACCGGAACCCTCGCGTTCCTCGGCCCACCCGAGATCGCCGGCGTCAACCTCGCCGTGAAGGAGATCAACGAGGCAGGCGGCGTCCTCGGCCAGGACGTCTCGATCACCCACCGCGACTCGGGCGACACCACCACGGACATCGCCACGCAGTCCGTCACGGACCTGCTGTCCCAGAACGTCAGCGCGATCGTCGGCGCTGCATCCTCCGGTGTCTCGAAGACCGTCATCAACCAGATCACCGGCGCGGGAGTGGTGCAGTTCTCGCCGGCCAACACCTCGCCCGAGTTCACGGACTGGGATGACAACGGCTTGTACTTCAGGACCGCACCCTCCGACGTCCTGCAGGGCCGTACGCTCGGCACCTACATGATGACGTGCGGGGCCCAGACGGTCGGCATGATCACCCTCAACGACTCCTACGGGACGGGACTCCAGAGCAATATCCAGGAGACCGTCGAGGCTGCCGGCGGCGAGGTCGTGGCGAACGAGATGTTCAACACCGGTGACTCGCAGTTCTCCAGCCAGGTGGATGCCATCGCCGCAGCGAAGCCGGACGCGATCGTCCTGATCAGCTTCGACGAGGCCAAGAGCATCGTTCCCCTGCTGGTCGCCAAGGGTATCGACGCCAGCACCCTCTTCATGGTCGATGGCAACACCACCGACTACAGTGCGGACCTCGACCCCGGAACCCTCGAAGGCGCACAGGGCACCATCCCCGGTCCCTTCACCGGAACCGGCTTCCAGGAAGCCCTCGCCACGGTCGATCCCGATCTGACCAGCCTGGCGTACTCCGGTGAGAGCTACGACGCCGTGAACCTGATCTCGCTCGCCGCCGAGGCAGCGGGCAGTGTGGAGGGCACCGCGATCGCGGAGCAGCTCGAAGGAGTGTCGAAGGACGGCACGAAGTGCTTCGACTTCGCCGGTTGCGTCACGCTCCTCCGCGACGGTGAGGACATCGACTACGACGGTATCTCCGGTCCTGTCTCGTTCGACGCCAATGGTGACCCGACCGAGGCCGCCATCGGTATCTACGAGTACGACGCCGACAACGTCCCGCAGCCCGCTCGTTCCGAGGTGGGACAGCTCTAGGGACTGATCGAGGGGGAGCTGTCCCGCTCCCTCCGGACGACGAACAGCACGAGGCCCCGGCCGCCCTTCCCAGGAAGGCGCAACCGGGGCCTCGTGCTGTTCGCCCTGTGTCCGCCTCCCGGTGACTGTCGCGGAGGTGGACCGCAGGGGTCAGGAATCGCCCGGTTCGCGTCTGGACAGGGCGTAGGAGGGCTCCCGTACCTTCCGGGCCCAGTCGTACGTCCGGGCACCTGCCAGGGGGTGCAGCACGGCGTCGAAGCGGAGGTCCTTCTCCTCCTCGCCCGGGCTCAGGCGGAGGGTGAGCGTCCCGAAGTGCTGCCACCGGCCGCGCGGGGTGGCGAAGTACAGCCCCAGCTGCCAGGGGGAGTCGCCCAGGGAACGCGAGAAGCCCCGCAGGGAGGACGGCAGGCCGGACGGCGACAGCGTCCGTGCTCCGAGCAGCACGGGGCCGTGGTCCCCGCGGTAGGGCATCATCGTGGTGAGCGGCGCGCCCGAGACCCGCATGCGCGGTGTCAGCACGAAGCGCAGCGGGAAGGCCCAGCCCGTGGAGGAGAGCAGGATGTCGGAGGACGTCGACGGCGCGGGCCCGGAATCAGGGTGATGGAGACGGACCGCGAGTCCCACGATGTCCGGAAGGCCGTCCGGTGTCCCCGCGGACCGGGACACCCGTGCCGTGGCCTGCGTCCCGCCCGGCTGGTCGATCCAGGAGATACCGCTCGACAGGCCGTGGTGGTGCACGACGGCGGTCCCGTCCAGCCGCAGTCCGCGGGAGTGGATGGGGCGGTGCCGCCGCACGTGCTTGATCGCGCGGAACACGCACTCGAAGGTCTTGCCGATCGCACTGCTCGCCGTCCCTGTCATGGGTCTGCTGTCCTTCCTCCGTGGTTGGCTGCGCTCGTTCCTCCAACCTAGCGGTGGTCAAACAGCGATGGACGGAACCGTTGCCGGTCCCGTCCACCCCTTGCTTTTGCCGTGCGCGCTTCCGTCCCTCAGGGACGGGGCCCGATCGTCAGGCCGTGTCGGCGAGAGTGCCGAGGTACAGCTGGATGACCTTCGGGTCCTTCATGAGCTCACGCCCCGTGCCCGTGTACGCGTCCTTGCCCTGGTCCAGCACGTAGGCGCGGTCGCAGATCTGCAGGCAGCGGCGGGCGTTCTGCTCCACCATGATCACCGAGACGCCGGCCCGGTTGATCTCGTGGACGCGCAGGAACGTCTCGTCCTGCTTCACGGGGGAGAGGCCCGCCGACGGCTCGTCCAGCAGCAGCACGGCCGGGTCCATCATCAGCGCCCGGCCCATGGCGACCATCTGCCGCTCGCCGCCCGAGAGCGAGCCGGCACGCTGCGCCTTCCGCTTGCCCAGCTCGGGGAACAGGCTCGCGACGAAGTCGAAGCGCTCCTTGAAGTCCTTGGGCCGCTGGAACATGCCCATCTGGAGGTTCTCCTCGATGGTCAGCGTGGAGAAGACGTTGTTGTTCTGCGGCACGAAGCCCACGCCCCGGCTGACCAGCTTGTTGGCCTTCAGCCCCGTGATGTCCTGCCCGCGCACCACGACGGTGCCCGAGTGGACCTTGACCAGCCCGAACATCGCCTTCAGGAGCGTGGACTTGCCCGCACCGTTCGGCCCGATGATGCCGATGAGCTCGCCCCGGCGCGCCTCGATGCTGCAGCCGTTGAGGATGTTCACACCCGGCAGGTACCCGGCCACGAGGTCGGTGACCTTGACGACGGAGTCGCCCTCGAATTCAGCCATTACTTGGTCTCCTCGTCCTTGTGGGTGGAGCCCGCGGCGTGGGTTCCACCGCCGAGCTCCGTGACGCCGTGCCCGAGGATCCCCTCGTTCTCGGTGCCGACCACCGACTCCTCGTCGTGGGCCAGTTCCTCCTCGAGGCGCTCGATGCCCGTGGAGTCGCCGAGGTCGACGTCGTGGTGGGCGCCGAGGTACGCGTCGATGACGGCCTGGTCCTTCATCACGATGTCCGGCGGTCCCTCCGCGACGACCTTGCCCTCGGCCATGACCACGACCCAGTCGGCGATGTGCCGGACCATGTGCATGTCGTGCTCGACGAACAGGACGGTCATGCCCTCGGCCTTCAGGTTCTTGATGTGGTCGAGGAGCGACTGCGTGAGCGCCGGGTTGACGCCCGCCATGGGCTCGTCGAGCATCACCAGGCGCGGCCGCACCATGAGTGCCCGCGCCATCTCGAGGAGCTTGCGCTGGCCGCCGGAGAGGGACGCCGCATAGTCGTCGCGCTTCGTGTCGAGCTTGAACTTCGCCAGCAGCACCTCCGCCTGCTGCGTGATCTCACGCTCGCGGCCGCCCCAAATGCCCTTGAACAGGGCCCGCGCGAGGCTCTCGCCCGGCTGGTCCGTGGCACCCAGGCGCATGTTCTCCATGACGGTGAGCTTGCCCATGACCTTCGTGAGCTGGAACGTCCGGACCATGCCCATCCGGGCGACCTTGTGGGAGGCGACCTTGGCCAGCGGCCTGCCGTCGAACTCCCAGTCGCCGCTGTTGGGCATGTCGAACCCCGTCAGCAGGTTGAACAGCGTCGTCTTCCCGGCCCCGTTGGGGCCGATCAGCGCGGTGATCTTGTGCCGGGGGATCTCGAGGTGCTCGACGTCGACGGCGTTGATGCCGCCGAAGCTGCGCGTCACGTTCCTGGCGATGACGATCGGATCCCGCTTGCTGCACCCCGGACCGGTCTCGCCGGTGGCGATGGGCGCGGTGTCGGTCATGTGGTCGTGATCGGACGCGCCTCCGCCGACGGCATGCGAGCCGCCGGTCGTGGCGTCGTCGCCCGATACCGCCGCGGCGTCGTCGGGATTGCTGGTGCTGTGGCTGCCGGTCATGCGAACGCCAACTCCTTCTTGTTACCCAGGACGCCCTGCGGCCTGAAGACCATGAGCAGCATCAGTGCCACACCCACGAGGATGTAGCGGAGCTGACCCGCCTGCGAGTTGGACAGGAACGTGATGGCGCCGACCTCGATCGCGCCGTACAGCAGTCCCTGCGTCAACGAGAGCACCACCCAGAAGATCATCGCCCCGATGACCGGTCCGAGGACAGTGGCCATGCCTCCGAGGAGGAGGCAGGTGTAGAGGAAGAACGTCAGCTCGGTCGCGTAGTTGGCGGGCTGCACGGCGCCGCGGGGCAGCGTGAAGATGATGCCCGCCAGCGAGCCGAGGACACCGCCGATCA
>JASLAA010000051.1 GCA_030147325.1 Arthrobacter sp.
GCGGCTCCCAGCATCACGAAGGGGATGTTGTGGGGACGCTGCGCCGGGTCCTTGCCGAACCCCTGGCGCTTGCCGAGGATCAGGGCGAGAACGAGTGCGGCGACACCGGCACTGATGTGCACCACCGTGCCTCCCGCGAAGTCGATGGCCTCGCCGACCGCACTGCCGACGGCGCCGTCCTCACTGAGGAGGCCCCCGCCCCACACCATGAAGGCGAGCGGGCAGTACACGAGGGTGACGAAGAGCGGCACGAAGACCGTCCAGGCACCGAACCTGGCGCGGTCCGCGATGGCACCGCTGATCAGCGCCACGGTGATGATCGCGAACGTCGCACCGAAGCCTGCACCGATGAGATCCTCGGTGCCGATGAGGTTCGTGAGGCCGAACGAGGCGAACGGGCTCCCGAAGAGTTGCGCGATGCCGTCACCGCTGGTCATCGAGTAGCCCCAGAGCACCCACACCACTCCTACGAGACCCACTGCGACGAAGCTCATCATCATCATGTTCAGGGCGGCCTTCGCGCGGGTCATCCCGCCGTAGAAGAAGGCGAGGCCCGGGGTCATGAGGAGTACGAGGGCGGCCGAGATCATCACCCACACGTCACCTGCTGTCAGATCCATTCCACGGTCCTTCCAAAAGGGCGGGGAATTCCCGCTCCTTCAGAATGCCGCCACCGTGTTTCGACCCTTCGGACGTCTTGTTGCGGCGAGGTTACAGCAATCTCATGTACGTAAAAGACGCGTGACAGCAGTGTTTCGCCCACATTTCGCGTCCCCTGGACCCGCGCCCGGCAGTGCTGCCGGGGAGAACCTAGTTGAGCAGGGCGTCGACGAAGCTCTCGGCGTCGAAGGGGGCCAGATCATCGGGGCCCTCCCCCAGACCGATCAGTTTCACGGGCACTCCGAGGCTGCGCTGGATGGCCACCACGATCCCGCCCTTCGCCGTACCGTCCAGCTTGGTCAGGACGATCCCGGTGATATTGACCACCTCCGCGAAGACGCGGGCCTGGCTCAGACCGTTCTGGCCCGTGGTCGCGTCGAGGACCAGGAGCACCTCGTCCACCGTGCCCTGCTTCTCCACCACGCGCTTGATCTTGCCGAGCTCGTCCATGAGCCCCACCTTGTTCTGCAACCGCCCCGCCGTATCGATCAGGACGACGTCCGACTCCTGCTCGATTCCGGCGCGCACCGCCTCGAAGGCCACCGACGCCGGGTCCGCGCCGTCGACGTCGGACTTCACCGTCGGGACACCCACGCGGGCTCCCCAGGTGGCCAGCTGCTCGGCCGCGGCCGCGCGGAACGTGTCGGCGGCACCGAGCAGTACGTCCTTGTCATCAGCCACGAGAACGCGGGCGAGCTTGCCCACGGTGGTGGTCTTACCCACGCCGTTCACACCCACCACCATCACGATCGCCGGGCGGTCCGCATGGCGTCGGGTGGCGAGCGAGCGGTCCATGGTCGGATCGACGAGCTTCACCAGCTCCTCGCGCAGCATGTCCTTGACCTCCGCCGGGTTGCGGCTGCCGGCGACCTTGACGCGCTGACGCAGGGCATCGACCAACTCGGTCGTCGGCTCGGTCCCGAGGTCCGCCAGGAGGAGCGTCTCCTCCACCTCGTCCCAGACGTCCTCGTCGATGGTGTCGCGGGAGAGCAGCGCGAGCAGCCCCTTGCCCAGTGCATTGTTCGACCGGACGAGCCGCGCCCTCAGGCGGGCCAACCGGCCCTGGACGGGGTCGACGGTGTCCAGGCGCTGCGCGGGCAGCGCCTCCTCGAGTCCACTGAGGTCATCGGGGACGAGTACGTCCGTCGTGGTTCCGTCGGGGCTCTCGAGCACGTCCGTGGAGGTGGCACCGTGAGCGGTGTCCACGCGCGGGTCATCCGCGTCACGCCGGGTGGAGTAGAGGTTCGGCGGGGTGCGCCGACCGCGCAGCAGGACGACGGCGAGCGAACCGATCACTGCGATCGCGAGGATGACGAAGATGACAGGCAGGAGGATTTCGTTCACTGATCCACCTTCTCATACGGGCGCGTTGAGCATCCGGGGAAAGCGGTGACAGAATGCGAGGACCATGGCCGGCTTCCCTCGCGCACGCAAGCACTCCCCCGCCCCGATCTCCCCGCCGAGTGGACCGTCCGGCAGCGATGAGCTCCCGCCACCCATGGAGCCGCCTCGGACACCGCGCGAGATCAAGGTCCTGATCGCGGCGGCCTTCGTGATCGCCATCGGGTTCGGCCTCGTGGCCCCGATCCTGCCGCAGTTCGCGCAGAGCTTCGATGTCGGGGTGACGGCGTCCTCCCTGATCGTGAGCGCCTTCGCCTTCACCCGCCTGATCTTCGCACCGGCCGGCGGCAGGCTCGTCGAGAAGCTGGGCGAACGCCCCGTCTATCTGGTGGGTCTGGTCATCGTGGCGCTCTCCACCGCGGCCTGTGCCTTCGCCGCCGACTACTGGCAGCTCCTGGTGTTCCGAGGCCTCGGCGGAATCGGCTCCACCATGTTCACCGTGTCCGCCATGGGATTGATCGTGCGGCTCGCTCCGCCGTCGATCCGCGGGCGCGTCACCGGCTACTACGCCACCGCGTTCCTGCTGGGCAGCATCGGCGGACCGCTCCTCGGGGGCCTGCTGGCCAGGTTCGGGCTCCGCGTGCCCTTCCTCGTCTACGCCGTGGCCCTGCTGATCGCCTCGGCCGTGGTCTTCTTCCAGCTCAAGGACACCGGGCTGGCCGACCGCCGTGCAGCCATGAACCAGAAGCCGCTCACCGTCCGCGAGGCCGTGAGGGACTCCGCGTACCGGGCCGCCCTGGTCTCGAGCTTCACGAACGGCTGGTCCTCGTTCGGGGTCCGGATGGCCCTGGTACCGCTCTTCGCCAGCGCGGTGCTCGGAGCGGGGACGGAGATCGCCGGCCTGTCGCTGGCGTTCTTCGCGGCCGGGACCGCACTTGCACTGACGGTCTCCGGACGCCTCGCGGACCAGGTCGGTCGGCGACCCCTGGTCATCACCGGCCTCCTGGTCAACGGGGCAGCCATGATCGCGCTCGGATTCTCCGGCTCCGTGCCGGTGTTCCTCGGGATCTGCGTGGTCGGCGGCATCGGTACCGGACTGCTGAATCCCGCGCAGCAGGCCGCAGTGGCGGACGTGATCGGCAACGGCCGCAGCGGGGGCAAGGTGCTGGCGGCCTTCCAGATGAGCGCCGACGTGGGAGCCATCCTCGGTCCGTTCATCGCGGGACTCGTCATCGACTCGTTGAGCTTCGGCTCCTACGCGCTCGCCTTCGCCGGAACCGGAGCACTCGCCGTCATCGCCGCGCTCGTGTGGTGCACTGCGCGGGAGACACTCCAGCGGAACGACGCACCGGTGACGACCGACGACCTAAGCACCGATTCAAGTACCGATCCGAGCACCGATCCGGAGGGTGGAGCACCCGGGGTCCCGGCGAGGGACAGCGGCGGCTGAGCAGTCCGGCGCGAACGACGGCGCCTATGCCTGGACCTGCGGCGTCCCGGCCGCCAACCGTTGACTGATCACCGTGGACACGCCGTCCCCGCGCATCGTGACGCCGTACAGGGCGTCGGCCACCTCCATGGTCCGCTTCTGGTGCGTGATGATGATGAGCTGGCTCGATTCCCTGAGCTCCTGGAAGATCGTGATCAA
>JASLAA010000064.1 GCA_030147325.1 Arthrobacter sp.
GATGTAGCCCAGCGACTGCTGGAGATCGATGATGTAGATGCCGTTGCGCTCGGTGAAGATGAAGCGCTTCATCTTCGGGTTCCAACGGCGGGTCTGGTGACCGAAGTGGACGCCGCTGTCGAGCAGCTGGCGCATGGTTACTACTGGCATGTCATGCCTTTCTTCAGCCTCGGCTCGGGCGCGATGCGCCGCCTGAAGCTTGTTGACGGTTATCTCAGTGCCGGCCGGGGGTGGTCGGAACATCCTGGTGCCTGGTTGTCCTCGCGGACATCCCTCCCCCACCGGACTGAGCCGGACCGCGGGGCGGGACTTCGGCCCCGTCGAGGGACCGATCAGCAGACACGCGTAGTCAGCCTGCACGGCCCACGCCTGATCGGTGCCATGGGCACGTAGGAATGGGAGCAGCAGACTGCTGGGTCAAGTGTACTACAGCGCCCCGGTCCCATAGGGCGGCGGCCGTCGTCCGCCGAGCCGTCGCGACAGCGCCCGGGACAGTGTCCACATACGCACCGGAGCCTGCGAGTCGGGTCGGAGAGCGGGGAAGACTGGGGGCATGAAGGTCCTCCCCGCCTCGGGCGCGTTGCTGGCACTCCTCCTTCCGCTCACCGTGATGGGCGGTGACGCCTGGCCGGCGACGAGCCGGCTTCCGACCACTCCCGCCGGAACGCCGGTCACCGTCGGCGAGCGGGGACCGTCGGCCTTCCGGCCGGAGTGGTCCTGGCCGGTCCGGCCGGAACCGGTCGTCCTGCGCTCGTTCGAGAGACCACCGCAGAGATGGGAGCGGGGACATCGGGGTGTCGACCTGTCCGTCGGCGCCGACACCTCGACATCGGTGCTCAGCCCCACGGACGGAATGGTCTCCTTCGCCGGACGCGTGGTCGATCGCGGCGTACTGTCGATCGACCACGGAGGCGGGCGGGTCAGCAGCTTCGAACCGGTGACGACCCACCTCCGCAAGGGCGCACGCGTGAGCGAGGGAGAGGTCGTCGCCAGCCTCGAGAGAGCCGAAGCCGGCGGAGGCACGGGCCACTGCGGGGACCCCTGCCTCCACTGGGGAGTCCGGGAGGACGGCGAGTACGTCGACCCGCTGTCCTTCGTGATGGATCGTCGGCCGTCGGTCCTGCTCCCGCTCGACCCATGACCAATACCAGGGCCTCCCCCGGCCTTCGCACGGCGGAAGGCCTATACGAAGGCGGCGATACCCGTGATCGACCGTCCGACGACGAGCGTGTTGATCTCCTGCGTCCCCTCGTACGAGTAGATCGCTTCCGCGTCGGAGAAGATCTTCGCCATCTCGTAGTCCGTGACGATCCCGTTCCCACCCAGGATGTTCCGACCGGCAGCGACGCTCTCACGCATGCGTGCCGTGGTGAAGGCCTTGGCCAGTGCGGACTGCTCGTCCTTGGCCGTACCTGCGTCCTCGAGCTGCGACAGTCGCACCATCATGCCCATAGAACTCATGGCATTGCCGAGGATCTGCACGAGCTGCTGCTGCACCAGCTGGAAACTGGCGATCGGGCGCCCGAACTGCTCACGCTCCACGGCGTACCGCCGTGCCACGTCGAAGGCGGCGAGCTGCTGGCCAACGGCCTGCCAGCCGACGGCGAGCCTCGTCACCTTCAGTACCTTGTTGGTGTCCCGGAAGCTGTTGGCCCCCTTGAGGTGGAAATCATCGGACACCACCACGTTCTCGAGGACGATGTCCGCGTTCTCGACGGTTCGCAGCGCGATCTTGTTCTCGATCTTCGTCGCGGAGTAGCCCGGGGTGGTGGTGTCCACCAGAAAACCCTTGACCTGGTTGTCCTCGAGGTCGCGTGCGTAGATGACCACCCAGTCGGAGAAGGTCGCGTTGCCGATCCACCGCTTCGCTCCGTTCAGGATCCATGAGTTCCCGTCGCGCTGCGCAGTGGTCCGGGTTCCCCCCGCGACATCGGAACCACCGAGGGGCTCCGTCAGGCCGAAGGCTCCGATCTTCTTCAGGGCGTAGATGTCGGGCAGCCATTCCTCCTGCTGCTCCTTCGACGCGAGCGCCTCGATGGAACCGGTGAACAGGCCGTCGTGCACGCCCATGAAGGTGGCGATCGAGGTGTCCGCGCGGGTGAACTCGGCATGGGTGATACCGGCGAAGAGGTTGGAGTAGCCCTGGCGGTAGACGGGACTCACGGGATCGAGTTCGGCCATCCTGGGGATGAGCTCCTGGGGGAACGTCCCCTGGTTCCACCAGTCGACGGCATTCGGCCGGACCTCACGCGTGAGCCACGAGCGGATCTCCTCGAGCCGGCCCCGTTCCTTGTCGGACAGCAGCTCCTCGAACGCATAGAAATCGCCGCCTGGATACGGCAGATCGTTGACATCGATCGACGTCTTGCCCATCTGGTCTTCCTCACTCTGGTCGTCGGCGACCGGCACTCTCACTCGGTCGGGCGGGGCGCCCGACGGGGGCGCGCCACACGCTCGACCACCATGTTACCCACGGGTAACATAGGGCGCCAGTGAGATCGCCTGGACAGGTCGGGATCGGTCCGGGAACGACGGATGCGCCACCCGCAGGAGCGGATGGCGCATCGGGAGTGGTCTCCGACCACGGGTGTAGGGCTGCTGGGGCTTGAACCCAGGACAAACGGATTATGAGTCCGCTGCTCTAACCAGCTGAGCTACAGCCCCCAGGAGCCGGAGCCCCGTGGCGCTGGTACCTGCGGAACCGCCGGCCACCGAACGCAGCTCCTATTGTATGCGGACGGGGACCTCTGCCTCGCTGCCTGCCGTACCGCCGGCGGTCGCGGCCGTCCGGGAACGGGGTGCGGTCGTTCCGGCGGACTCCTCCTGCAGGGTGCCGTAGTACAACCCCTCGAAGGTGGCGAGGGTTGCACCGATGTCGTGTGCACCGACGAGTTCGCGGCTCGCGGCGCCCATCTCCTGCCGGTCCTCACGCGACAGCTCCAGAATCTGCGTGATCCGGCGGCCCAGTTCGTCGGAGTCCCCCGGCGGGAAGAGATACCCGTTCTCGCCGTCGGACACCAGGTGCGGCAGCGCCATGGCGTCGGCCAGCAGAACCGGGGTCGATGCCGACATGGCCTCCAGGGTGACCAGTGACTGCAGCTCGGCCGTACCGGGCTGGCAGAACACCGCAGCTCGGATGTAACTCAGGCGCAGTTCGTCGTCGTCGATGAGGCCACGGAACACGACGCGGTCGCTGATGCCGAGGCGGGCGGCCTGCGCCTGCAGCGCCGGCTTCACCTCGCCACCCCCGACGATCTCGAGGTGGACACGAAGGTGGTCGGGAGTCTTGGCGACGGCGTCGATCAGCACGTCGACGTGCTTCTCCTCGGCCAGGCGTCCGACGAACAGCACCGTTGGATGCTCGTGCGGCTCGATCGTCTCTCCGGGCTGGAGCTCGTAGGCGGCGGAGTCGATGCCGTTCGAGACGGGGAGTACCTCGCGCAGGAAGGCGTGATCGTGCATGGCCTTGGCGGCGAGCGGGGTGGGTGTGGTGACTGCGGCAGCCTTCCCCATCACCTTGCCCATGTCCTTCCACGAGTTCTTGGCGACGATCCTCTTCAGCCATGCGGGGAACGGCAGGAACGGGTTCAGGTTCTCCGGCATGAAATGGTTCGTCGCGACGACGCGGATACCGCGCTTCACCGCCTCGTAGAGCGTGTACTCACCCACCATGTAGTGGCACTGGATGTGGACGACGTCGGGCTGGACCTGGTCGAACAGCAGACTGATGTCGCGCTTGATCTCCCAGGGCAGGCAGATCCGCCAGTAGTCGTGCGTCGGGACGCTGTGGGAACGCAGGCGGTGGACGCTCCAGTCGCCACCCGGTTCCGTGAAGCTCCGCCCATTGGTGGAGCGGGGTGCGAGGACGTGCACCTCGTGACCGCGCCCGGCCATCCCCTTCGCGAGTCGGTAGCCGAACTGCGCGGCGCCGTTCACGTTGGGCGGATAGGTGTCCGCAGCGATCAGGATGGTCAGGGGCTTGTTATCAGCCGGGTAACTCACGCGAGAATCCCCTACGTCGGTGTGTCGGTCGTACTCGATGGAAGCCGTATCAGCGCTGCCTGTGCACCAGATCCGGATGGTGGCGGGACAGTGCAACGACCCCAACAATAGCAACGAGGGCTGCAGCACCCATGCCCAAGGCCGTCACTGTGCGAACATCGGGCTGCAGTTCGTCGAGGATCGTGATGCCGACGGCGATGCCGACGATCGGGTCGATCACGGTGAGTCCGGCGATGACGAGGTCGGGCGGACCCGTGGCGTAGGCGCTCTGCACGAACCAGGCACCCAGCGCCGCGGCTGCGGCGAGGGCGATCAGCGTGAGGATCGGGACATTGAGCAGGAAGCGGCCGTTCGGGTCCAGCAGGTGACCCGCCACGACCTTCGTGAGTACCGCGACGAACCCGAAGAGCACGCCCGCGCCCAGGATGTAGGCGAAGGCGTTGAGTCGGCGCCTGCCGAGCACGGCCAGAGCACCGAAGACGACGACGGCGGCACCGAGCAGGAGCACGACGGCCAGTTCCTGCACGCGGTCGACGGCATGGTTCTCACGCGTGACGTTCACGGCGAGGAGCACGAACAGGGCACTGCCCGCCACGCACGCGGTGATGGCCGCTATGGTGGGCCGGTTGATCCGGATGCCCTGGTCGCGGGAGTTGACGATCGTCGTGATGACGAGCGCGATCGCCCCGATGGGCTGCACGACCGTCAGGCTCGCGAGGGACAGGGCCACGACGTTGAGGGCGGTTCCCACTCCCAGCAGGAGGAGCCCGAACAACCAGCGCGGGTTGGTGAGCAGTCGCGCGAAGCCGGAGGAGCCGAGCGCGAGACCGCCCGTGTTGGCGCGCACCGCACTGCCCTGGCGCTGCGCTCCGAACGCGAGGAAGACCGCGCCCAGCAGCGCCAGCGCGATGGCTAGGAGGGGCACGACTGCTGCTCGGCCCGCTCCAGCCGGTACTTGCGATGCGCCGCGGTGAAATAGGCGTAGAACGCCACCAGATGCAGCGCGCACCCTGCGGCGAGCAGGAACTGCGCCGATACGAGGATCCACTGCTGCCCGAAGCCCTCGACGCGATGCAGGAGGAGCAAGGGCGCCCCGACCAGCAGCATCGCCGTGCGGATCTTCCCCACGGTGACGACCGGCAGGTGGAGCGGACCGCGGAACAGGACGAGGGCGTTGATGATCAGGACGAGGTCCGGGATCACGATGGTCCAGACGAGCCAGGCCGGCGCGATGCCGTCCACCACGAAGGTCACGGCGATGACGATCAGGGCCGTCCGGTCCGCGATCGGGTCGAGCCACTTCCCGACGACGGATACCTGGTCCAGCCGCCTGGCGACGTACCCGTCCACCCAGTCGGTGCTTCCGATGACCACGAGCGTGATGACTGCCGTCCCGTAGCGCTGCTGCATGATGAGCCAGACGAACAGCGGGACTCCGAGGAAGCGGACCACTGTGATGAGGTTCGGCAGGGTCCAGGCGGTCGTCAGCACAGCACCCGCGCCACCAGGCCGCGTACCAGCCCCGATCAGTCTCATCACCCGTGCCTCCCCGTCCCATTATGCAGGCAGACGACCGCCGGCCCGCCACCCCGGCCGCGTGCTGCGGGGGTGGCGGGCCGGCGGCCGTCGTCGTGCCGGTACTACTTGGTGAGGAGGCGGCGCAGCATCACGAGCATCGCCGTCACCGACGCGGCGAGCACGCTCAGGGGCTTCCACCTGTCGGCCAGGGTGGTGTTGTGGGGCACGTCGCGGCGGACGGCGACGGCGGCGACCTTGCCGTTGCCCGTCGCGGCACCCGCCGTGCTCGTGGTGGAGCGTCCCGTGCTGTGCTTCGCCTTGCCCAGGCGCGCCTTCACGTCCACGCGGGAACCCAGGGAATCGCGGGCGTCCGCGATATGCGAGCGGCGCTCGCCCGAGCGTCCGCGCAGTTCCTCGTAGGACGGCGTCGGCTCCTTCGGCTTGGCATCCTTGGCGTCGTCCGTGCGGTTCTTGTCGTCCTTGTCCTCTTTCGGCTTCTTGACGTCCAGCGTCGCCGGGTCGAAGCTGCGGCCCTCCTTGAGCACGCCGAGGTCGTACTTGATGCCGCGGATCGCGTCCTCGGGCACCAGTGGGAGCTGCTTCTTGAGGCGCGACACCCCGATCAGGGCGAGGATCCCGCCGATCACCAGGAACAGGAGCGCGACCAGCAGCGCGGCGAGCCAGGCCGGCATGACCTCGGCGAGCCCCATGATGGCGGCGACCACCAGCGCGACGGCGAAGAACAGCACGAAGACGAGCGCGACGACGAGGAAGGCGACCGCGATACCGGCCTTGATCCCCTTCTGCTTCATCTGGGCGACGGCGATCGACACCTCGTCGCTGACCTGACGCGGCGTCAGTCGCGCCAGGAGCCTGATGAGCCCAAAGAGCGAGAGCGAGCCCGTGGACCGCTTGCCGCGCGTACTAGCCGAGCTGTTCATAGGCCCTGCCTCCATTCGTGAGTGTGTTGCTGGACATTGGCTGAACCAAAATTACCATCGGGTGGCTGCCGGGGGTCCGCCGTCCGCCCGTCCGGGGACGGGGAGGACGAAGCACCGTGCGTGCGCTAGGGGACGCGGCCGGACCGGCTCAGGTCCTGGTCAGTTCGGTGTTGTCCTCGAGGTCCTTCCCCGCGAACTCCGGGAGGCGGGTACGCACGAAGATGAAGGACAGCACGGCGAAGACGGTGAACGCCGCGTACATGACCCAGAGACCCAGGTTCTCGCTGACCCAGGGGAAGGTCAGGGTGACGATGAAGTTGAAGACCCAGTTGACCATCGTGGCGACGCCGAGCGCGATGGAACGGATGCGGTTGGGGAACATCTCACCGAGGGTCACCCACATCACGGGTCCCCAGGTCGCGGCGAAGAAGATGACGAAGAGGTTCGCGCCGATCAGGGCGATCGGTCCCCATGCTCCCGGGAGTGCGACATCCTCACCGGAGCCGTCGGCCTGCAGGAATGCGAGCGTCGCGGCGAGGAGCCCGACCGCCATACCCACCGAGCCGATCAGCAGGAGCCGCCGGCGTCCGATGCGGTCCACGAAGAAGATCGCCACGAACGTCATGAGGACATTGATCACCGAGGTGATCACCGACGTGGTGAACGAATCGCTCTCGCTGAAGCCGACGGACTTCCACAGGGTCGTCGAGTAGTAGAAGATCGCGTTGATGCCGACGAGCTGCTGCAGCGCGGCGATCGCCATGCCGACCCACAGGATGGGTTGCAGGCCGAGGGCGGGTCCCCGCAGGTCCCGGTAGCTTGCCCGGTCCTCCCGCTCGAAGCTGGCCCTGATCTGACTGATCTTCCCGGTGGTGTCGCCTACTCCGGAGACCCGTGACAGCACGCGCGCGGCTTCCTTGTCCCGGCCGGCGCGGATCAGGAACTGCGGTGACTCGGGGATGATCAGCGCCAGGACGCCGTAGACGACGGCCGGGACGACGCCGACGAGCAGCATCCACCGCCAGGCGGACAGACCCCACCAGAACTCGTTGCCGGCCCCGCCTGCCGCGCTCGCGAAGGACGCATCGGACAGCAGGGCGGTGAAGATGCCGACCGTGATGGCCAGCTGCTGCACGGAGGCGAGGCCGCCACGCCATTTGGTGGGCGCGATCTCGGCGATGTAGCCCGGGACGATCACGGATGCGATACCGATGGCGAGGCCTCCGACGAGGCGCCATGCCATGAGGTCCCACTCCGAGAAGGCGAAGCCGGATCCGACGGAGTTGACGGCGAACAGGATGGCCGCGGCCACCATCACCTTCTTGCGGCCCCAGCGGTCCGCCAGTCCCCCGGCGAACCAGGCTCCGGCGGCGCATCCGAGCAGCGTGATGGCGACGGTGAAGCCCAGCACGCTGGCGCTGAGGTCGAAGTCGGCCTGGATGGAATCCACCGCGCCGTTGATGACGGCGGTGTCGAATCCGAACAGGAGTCCTCCGACGGCAGCGGCCACGGTGATGCCGATCACCCGCGCGAGATGCTTCGGTGACTGCCCGGCCCCGGGTCCGGCGTCCTGCTGGCTCATGTTCCGCTCTCCCTGCTCATTCGATGTCCCAATCACCCTACGTCAGCGCGAAGCATGCTTAGCAGCTCGCCCCACGCTCCTGCGGCGGCGAGTTGCAGGAGCAGCGGGTTGACGCGGGCCATAGGATAAGAGCGTCATTGATTCGCCGCAGCAACCAAATAGTCCGCACCAGGGACACCGGTTGCGCACCGTGTGCCGCTCCGCCGTCGTCGCCGGGCCCCGCCGCAGTCCATGCCGTCCCCTGCAGTCCCCCTCCACCTACCCACCGGCAGCATCTCCGTTCCGTTAGGCAGCATCTTGAGTACCATCACGCATCCCGGCGACGCCCTCTCCCGACGCGAGAAGATCATCTACGTCTTCATCCTCGGGACGCTGACGGCCCTCGGTCCTTTCACGATCGACCTGTACCTGCCGGCCTTTCCCGCCCTGCGGTCCGATCTCGGCGTCTCCGAGGCCGCTGTCCAGCTCACCCTGACCGGTACCATCATCGGTTTTGCGGGCGGGCAGCTCCTGGTGGGTCCCCTCAGCGACAAGATCGGCCGGCGCCTGCCGCTCATCCTGGCGACCACCCTCCACGTCGGCGCCTCTGTCGGAGCGGCGTCCTCGGACGACATCAACACGCTGATGATGTTCCGCGTGCTGCAGGGCATCGGCGCAGCGGGCGGAGGCGTCGTCGCGATGGCGATGGTACGCGACCTCTTCGGCGGTTACACCCTGGTGCGCATGCTTTCCTACATGGCGCTCGTCAACGGCATGGCTCCCATCTTCGCCCCGGTCATCGGATCCCAGCTCCTGCTGCTGTTCCCATGGCCGGGGATCTTCTGGTTCCTCGCCTGCTACGGCATCCTGGTGATCCTCGCGGTCTCGCTGTTCATCATCGAGACCCTGCCGAAGGAGAACCGTCGGCAGTCGGGCCTGACGGTCGTCCAGCGCTACAGGGCGGTCCTCGGCGATCGCATCTTCATCGGCGTCCTGCTCGTCGGCGGCATGAACTTCTCGGGACTCTTCTCCTACCTCTCGGCGTCGCCCTTCCTGTTCCAGGGCCCCTACGGGCTGAACGAGCAGCAGTACGGCCTGCTCTTCGCGATCAATTCACTGGGCATCGTCGCAGGTGTGCAGATCAGTTCACGCGTACTGCGACGGGTCGGCCCCCAGTGGGTCCTCGCGGTGGCGACCATCGTGCAGCTCATCATGGCGACCCTCATCATCGCCTTCGACCAGCTGGGCCTCGGCTTCTGGGGTACGGCGGCGCCGCTGTGGTTCTACATCATGGCGACCGGCTTCATGTTCCCCTGCGTTCAGGTCCTCGCCCTGATCAACAACGGGGCGCAGGCGGGCACCGCCGCATCCCTGCTCGGCGCGGTGACCTTCGGCACCGCCGGCCTGATCTCACCCCTGGTCGGGCTGCTGGGCGACGGCATCGAATCGGCGACGCCGATGGCGCTCGTGATGGTGTCCTGCGTGGCCCTCGGCGTCGTGTTCCTGTGGCTCGTGGTCCGGCCTCGCACGGTGCCGGCCCTGCAGTAGACGGACCCGCCGGCGGGACGGGACCGTTCGGGCGCTTCGCAGCAGCCCGAGCGTCACACGGCTACGGGATCAGCGTCCGCGGGGAGCGCTTCCGCCGTCTTCGCGATGTTGCGTGCCATCGATTTGAAGATGAAGCCGTGGAACGGCAGGACGGCGAGCCAGTAGAGCCGCCCTGACAGTCCCTGAGGGAAGAACACCGCCCGCTGGTAGTAGGAGCTGCCGGAACCGTTCGGTTCCACCCGGAACTCGAGCCACGCCCTCCCGGGCACCTTCATCTCGGCCCGGAGCCTGAGCCGCTCGCCACGCACGAGCTCCTCGACACGCCAGAAGTCGAGCGCCTCACCGGTGAGCAACTCCCTGGCGTCCCTCCGTCCGCGCCGCAGACCCACTCCGCCTGCCAGCTTGTCCATCCACCCGCGGGCGGCCCAACCGACGGGCCAGGAGTACCAGCCGTTCTCGCCCCCGATGCCCTCGACGACACTCCAGAGCTTCTGGGTGGACGCCGTCGAACTGTAGGTCTGGACGTCGGTGAAGACCGTGTGACCGGCCCACTGGGGATCGGAGGGAAGCGGATCCGCCTCCGTGTCCACCTGCGAGGCTCCGGCCCAGCTGGTCTCCACCTCTCCCCCGCGCATCTTGCCGAGCGCGAGGTCGACGGAGCGGCGGTAGCCGGTCAGTCCGCCGTCGGGGAGGGCGATGTAGTCGTCGATCCCGTGCTCGGACGTGACGGCGTCGTGCTGCAGCGATTCGATGAGGGGCATCGCCATGGCACGCGGGATGGGAGTCACCAGGTTGACCCAGTGCCCGGCCAGACGGGGTGTGAGGACCGGCAGTGCGAGGATCTTGCGACGGGGAAGTCCGGCGGCCTCCGCGTACTGGTTCATCATCTCGGCATAGGTCAGCACCTCCCGCGACCCGATGTCGAACGTCCTGTTCAGGGTCTGCGGCAGGTCCAGCGCACTCACGAGGTAGTGGATGACGTCCCGGACCGCGATCGGTTCGATGTGGTTGAGCACCCACTTGGGAGCCGGCATGACCGGCAGCACGTCGGAGAGGTGGCGGATCATCTCGAAGGACGCCGACCCGGATCCGATCACCACGCCCGCCTGGTAGGCGATGGTCGGCGTGCCGGAATCGAGGAGGATCCGGCCGACCTGGGTCCGGGACCGCATGTGCGTCGACAGCTCCACCCCCTCGGGATGGAGCCCGCCGAGGTACACGATGCGGCGCACGCCCGCATCGGCGGCCGCCCCCGCGACGGTGGAGGCGATCTCCGCCTCGCGCGCGTCGAAGCCCTTGCCCGAGCCCATGGAGTGCACGAGGTAGTACAGGGTGTCCACTCCACGGCTGGCCTCCCGCATGGTGTCGCCGTCCTGCAGGTCACCCTGGACGATGTCGACGGCTCCCGCCCACGGCACGTCCTTGAGCTTCTGGGGCGATCGGACGATCACGCGGACCCGGCGGCCCTCGGCGACGAGCTTCGTCACGAGCCGTCCGCCGATGTAGCCGGTGGCTCCGGTGACGAGGATGAGCTTGCCTGCAGTGCCTTCGGTGCCGTCAGTGGTCATGGGAGCCAGCCTACGCCCGCCCTCCGACACCTCCCGGCCCGGCCCGGCCCGGCCCGCCGCCCTGCGGCTGATGTGTCGGCACGGACCCGGTGCGAGGGACAAGAAAAAGGGCCGGTGTCCGGGGTGATCACCCCGGACACCGGCCCTACTGAGCTCCTCCGACTGGACTTGAACCAGTAACCCTTCGATTAACAGTCGAATGCTCTGCCAATTGAGCTACGGAGGAAAGCGCAGGATCAACATTACAGACGATCGAGGGGTAAGTGAAATCGGCAGCGGTCAGTCCATGCGGAGCTGGCGGCGCTGCATCTCGAGCTCCATGAGGTCGCGCTGCACCTGGTTGTAGAGGGCCGGATCGGCCGTCGGGTCCATGCGCTGCAGTTGCCCCAGTTTCTCGGCCTTCTGCTGCGTGATCCTCAGCTCGGTGAGCCGGTTCAGGATGTCCCGGCAATAGCTGACCATCGCCTCGGCATCCTTCGCGGGGAGGGGACGGACTGCCAGCTCGCTGACCAGGGGTCGCAGGACGTCCGGCACGCCCTCCCGCACCGACTCCACCCACCGGGACAGCTCCGTCCCGGCCGCACCCGCCGCGAGGACAGCCGCGTGCAGGGCCTCGTACAGCGGAACCGAGAAGCGTGAGGTGGAGAAGCTCTCCCACTGCGTGGCCGTCAGCAGGGTGGGTTGCTGCAGCACCACCTCGAGGGCCTCGCGTTCCATCCGGGCGATGGGATCCCGCGGGTCCGGCCGCTCGAAGGCGGGCTCTGCGGACGGGGCGCCACCGGGATCGGATGCACCGACGGCGGGGCCGCCCTGCTGGCCGGGCCGGCCCTGCTGCCGGGCACCCGACGCCGGTGCCGAGCCGGTGTCGCGGCGCGCGGCAGCTGCCACGGCGCGTGCCACCTGGTCCTCCCCGACGTACTGCATGCCCAGCCAGCGCGAGAGCTCCCTCGTGTAGGTGGACCGCAGGGAGACGTCCCTGATCTGGGCGACGATCGGAGCGGCGTGCCGGAGTGCCTTCACCTGCCCCTCCCCCGAGGAGAGGTCGAAGTTCTCGAACGACGCCTTGATCGCGAACTCGAAGAGGGGCCGACGGTCGGCGATCAGGGCGCGCACGGCGTCGTCGCCCTTGGTCTGCCTCACCTCGCACGGGTCCGCCCCGGACGCCTCGACGGCGACGTACGTCTGCGAGTTGAACCGCTGATCCTCCTCGAAGGCACGCAGGGCCGCCTTCTGGCCTGCCGCGTCGCCGTCGAAGGTGAAGATCACCTCGCCACCGGTGCCGTCGTCGGAGAGCAGGCGGCGGGCGATCTTGATATGGTCCGCGCCGAACGCCGTGCCACAGGTGGCCACGGCGGTACCGACGCCCGCGAGATGGCAGGCCATGACGTCGGTATAGCCCTCGACGACGACGAGCTGCCGGTTCTTCGCGATCTCCCGCTTGGCGAGGTCGATGCCGTAGAGCACCTGCGACTTCTTGTAGAGCGAGGTCTCCGGGGTGTTGAGGTACTTGGGACCCTGGTCGTCCTCGTGGAGCTTGCGGGCGCCGAAGCCAACGGTGTCCCCCGTGATGTCGCGGATGGGCCAGATGAGGCGCCCGCGGAAGCGGTCGTAGAACCTGCCGGCGTTGCTCGACGACGCACTGAACATGCCGGTGAGCTTCAACTCGTCGAGCGTGAAGCCCCGCCCCGTCAGGTGGGTGAGCAGGCTGTCCCACCCCTGCGGGGCGTAGCCGACCCCGAAGTGGTCCGCCGCCTCGCGGTCGAATCCGCGCTCCTGCAGGAACTGGCGCGCGATCCCGGCGCCCTGCGTGAGGAGCTGGTCCCGGTAGAACTCGGCGGCGATCTTGTGCGCGTCGAGCAGCCGCTGCCGCTTGCCGACGTCCTCGCGGCGCGGGCCCGTCCCGCCGTCCTCGTAGTGCAGTTCGAAGCCGATGCGCGCCGCGAGCTTCTCGACCGTCTCGCTGAAGGACGTGTGGTCCAGCTTCTGCACGAAGGAGATGACGTCGCCACCCTCACCGCAGCCGAAGCAGTGGTAGGACCCCATCTGCGGGCGGACGTGGAAGGAGGGCGACCGTTCGTCGTGGAAGGGGCACAGTCCCTTCCACGATCCGATACCAGCGGACTTCAGGGTGACGTAGGCCTCGACGACCTCCTTGATGTCCGTCCGCTGGCGTACCTCATCGATGTCTTCACGCTTGATGAGTCCGGCCATGGACCCAGTTTATGCCCGCCCCACCGACACCCCGACCGGGATCCGACCACCCTTCCGGCCCGGTGTCATCCTCCAAGTCCCTGTCGTACATCGTGCAGGTGCGCGCGCTGCCCGTCCCGGTTGAAGATCGAGAGGATCTCCAGGAAGCCGGCTCCGGGGACGGCGCTGATCCGGTGCGGCACCATTGTGGAGAACTCGGCAGCTTCGCCGGCCTCGACGACGAGCGTGCGGTCCCCGAGCTCCAGGCGCGCCCTGCCGGTCAGGACGGTGAACCACTCCCACCCCGGATGCACCTGGCTCACCGGGGCGAGCGCCGCCCCGGCAGCCACCCGCGTCTTGACCATGACCACGCCTGCCGCCGCGCGATCGCGGGAGAGGAGCCACGTGGTCACGTCCTCGCGGTGCGCGGCCTGGGGGCGGATGACGACGTCGTCGTCATCCTGGGAACCGATGAGGTCGTCGAGCGTGGTGTCCAGGGCGCGGGCTATCGGCACGAGCTGGTCCAGGGCGATGCGCCGGTCGCCGGTCTCGATGCGGCTGAGCGTCGAGGCGCTGAGGAAGCACGCCCTGGCGAGGACGTCCAGCGACCATCCCTTGGCCAGGCGGAGCGCGCGGATGCGCCGACGGACGAGCGCGTCGATGTCTTGCTTCATACGCAAGAGCCTATGCTCCCAAAGCACGACGTGCCTAGAGTTGCGGGATGAACCACTCCACCGCCCACGAACGCGACGACCACCGCCACCAGGATGACCGCATCGGCGAGCTCCACCACCACGACCGGCGGTCCGGCGCCCAGTACCAGCACCGCGCCCTCGACCTCGACGCGGAGATCTTCGGCGATGAGCTCCGCGCCGTCCTCGATCTGGCAGGGATCGACGCGCGAGAGATCGTCGACCTCGGTGCCGGCACCGGGGCAGGTAGCCGCCTGCTCCGGGAACGCTTCCCCGACGCAGCCCTGACCTGCGTCGACAATGACCCCCGGATGCTCGAGCTATTGCGGGGGCAGGACTTCACCGTGCTGGCTGCCGACCTCGGCGAGGGCTTCCCGGCCCTGCCCAGGACTCCGGTGGACCTGCTCTGGGCGTCCTCCTCGCTCCACCATGTCGCCCGTCCTGCCCGGCTGCTGGAGGGTGCGCGCGAGGCGCTGGCGCCCGACGGCACCCTGATCGTCGTCGAACTCGCCGCTCTCCCCAGCTTCCTGAACGAGCCGGGTGACGTGCTGGTGGAGCAGCACTGCCATGCCGCCGCCACAGCCGCGGGATGGAACCACTACTCCGACTGGACCCCGGCGCTGGAGGCTGCAGGGTTCGTCGTCGCCACCTCGGAGCTGGCGACGACGGCGCCGAGCACTCCCGCCGCCCGGGAGTACGCGCTGCAGTGGTTCGCTCGATTCTCACGATTGGAGGGCCTCGGCGGGGACGACCGCCACGCTGTCGCAGAGCTGCTGGACCGGTTGTCGGGGGACCTCGCGCTCGAGCCTCGTTCCGTCCGCACCGTCTGGGTGGCTACCCCCGACCAGAACCGGGATCGATCAGTGCGGGAGACGCTGCACTGACCTGCCCTACCAGAGCGCCGGGATCGGTCCCACGATGCGCTCGTGGAGGCTCAGGGCGGACACATCGGTCAGGGACGCGACCTGATCGACGACCACGCGCAGGCGGGCGTCGTCGTCGCCCGCGCCGCGCCAGTCAGCCGCGAACATCGGCTCCAGGTAGCGGTCGCCGTCGGCATGGATCTGCGCGACGAGCGAGGCCAGGATCTCGCGCTGGCGCTCGTAGAGCGGCTGCCGGTGGTCGGTCGTCATCACGTAGGTGGTCGCGAGGCCCTTCATCACGGCGATCTCCATGATCGTCTCCTCCGGCACCACCATCTCGGCGTTGTAGCGCGTCAGCGGGTCGGGCCCGTAGATGGAGCGGGTGGACTGCATGGCGCTCAGGCAGAAACGGCCGATCAGCTGGCTGGTCATGTTCTTGAGCGCGGCCATGGAACGGCGCGTACCGTCCGCCTCGCGCACCCATACCGGGGTGCCCTCCAGCCGTGCCAGCGCGGCGTCGACGGCGGCCGGGTCGCTGCCGGGCAGGTACCACTGCTGCGTGTAGCCGACCACCCGGGCGCGGGCATCGGCGCTGTCCATCCACCGCAGTTGCAGGTGCCCGGCCACGATGGCGTCCTCGACATCGTGCACCGAGTAGGAGATGTCGTCCGCGAGGTCCATCACCTGCGCCTCGAGGCAGGAGCGCCCCTCGGGCGCTCCGTCCCGAAGCCAGTCGAAGACCGGCCGGTCGTCGTCGTACGCCCCGAACTTCGTGGTGCGCTGGCCGCCGATGACGGGAGCGGACGCCGCTGTCCACGGGTACTTGCAGGCCGCGTCGAGGCTCGCCCGCGTGAGGTTGAGACCGGCCGGGCCGCCGTCTGGCGCCAGGACCTTCGGCTCGAGCCGCGTGAGCAGCCGCAGGGTCTGCGCGTTGCCCTCGAAGCCACCGATGCCGTGCGCGATGTCGTGGAGCGCGGACTCCCCGTTGTGGCCGAAGGGCGGGTGCCCGAGGTCGTGGGCCAGGCAGGCCGTGTCGACGATGTCCGGGTCGCAGCCGAGCGTGCGTCCGAGCTCCCGACCAACCTGCGCCACCTCCAGCGAGTGGGTGAGGCGCGTCCGGACGAAGTCGTCGGTGTCCGGTGCGACGACCTGCGTCTTCGCGCCGAGCCGGCGCAGTGCCGAGGAGTGCAGTACGCGGGCTCGGTCACGCTCGAAGTCGGTGCGGTGCGAGCTCTTGGGCGGCTCCTCCACCCAGCGCTGGATGTCCGCCGGACTGTAGCCGGCGATCGCGGGGAGTTCGGTGAAGCTCATGATGCCTTTCTTGCGCAACGACGACGGGACCGCGTACCTGCTCCGGCACCGGTGGACGACGCACGGGAGCCGGGCACGAGGATCAGCCGCCCGATACGTCCACCTCGGCGGCGGCGATGTCCGCCTGCTGCGCTGCGTTCAGGGCGCGGCCGTCGAGCCAGTGCTCGGGCAGCGCGGTCCGCTTCGGTGAACCGGCACGACCACGGGGACCCTCGGCGTCCTGCCCCGGGTAGGGGGAGTCCTTGTCGAGCTCGGCCAGGAGGCCGCGCAGCACCTCGAGGGTGGGCACCGAGGCGAGCTTCGCACGCAGCTCCCCGCCCACGACGTAGCCCTTGAAGTACCAGGCCATGTGCTTGCGGATGTCCCGCAGGCCCATCATCTCGCTGCCGAAGGTCTCGACGAGCAGCTCGGCGTGCCGGTACACGGTGTCCGCGACCTGCCCGAGCCCCGGCCGGTGCCGGGAGCCACTGCCCTCGAACGCGTTCATCAGATCGCCGAAGAGCCATGGCCGCCCCTGGCAGCCGCGTCCGATGACGACGCCGTCGACCCCTGTCTGCTGCACCATGCGCACGGCGTCCTCGGCGCTCCAGATGTCACCGTTGCCGAGCACGGGGATGTCGGGCAATGCTTCGCGCAGCTCGGCGATGGCGTTCCAGTCGGCCTTGCCCGAGTAGAACTGGGAGGCCGTGCGCCCGTGCAGCGCGACGGCCGCTACCCCGCTGTCCCGGGCGATCCTGCCGGCCTCGCGGAAGGTGAGGTGGTCGTCGTCGATGCCCTTGCGCATCTTGATGGTCAGGGGCACGTCGCCCTTCGATGCCTCGCGCACAGCCGTCTGCACGATGCCCGTGAAGAGATCGAGCTTCCAGGGCAGGGCCGCTCCCCCACCCTTGCGGGTGACCTTGGGGACGGGGCAGCCGAAGTTGAGGTCGATGTGGTCGGCGCGGTCCTCCTCGACCAGGAGGCGCACGGCCGCTCCCACGGTCTTCGGATCCACGCCGTACAGCTGCACGGAACGGACCGCTTCGTCGTCGTCGTGCGAGATGATGCGCATGGACTCCGGGCTGCGCTCGACGAGAGCCCGCGAGGTCACCATCTCGGAGACGTAGAGACCGCCGCCGTACTCACGGCAGAGCCGCCGGAACGCCTTGTTGGTGATACCCGCCATCGGCGCGAGGATCACGGGGGTGTCCACGGTGATGTTTCCGAGCGTCAGCGGCGGAAGATCCAGCTTGAGTGCGGCACCCGCACTGTCAGCGGTGCCCGAACGGGTGTCGAGGGGCTCGCCGTCGCGGGGATGGCCGGAGGGAGCAGGGAGGGTCGGTACTGCAGTCACCCCTCCATTGTCGCAAGCACCCGCAAATCGGGCCGGGGTGTCCGCCCGCCGGCGCTCCCTGCTCTCCCTGCTCGCCTTCCGCCAGCCGTTCGTCATGCGCCGGGCCCCGCTGCCCTCCGGGCGCGCCGCTCCCCGAGCGCCACCAGCCGCTCACCCGGCGCCAGCGAGACAGGCCTCCCGGCAGCGGGGACCGACGGTGCCGCACCTTCCGGGAAGCCACCGTCGAGGGGGCTGCCCGTTCCCCTCGGGCCCACCGCCTTCACCACGACCACCGCGATCAGGGTGGTCAGCGGGATGGCGAGGACGAGGCCGATCGATCCGACGAGCGTCCGCACCACCTCCTCCGCCAGTTCTCCGCTCGTGAGGGTGTCGAGCAGGGCACGGTCATAGAGCGACACGAGGATCAGCACGGGCAGGGCAGCTCCGGCGTAGGCGAAGGCGATGGTGTAGACCGTCGACGCGATGTGGTCCCGGCCGATCCTCATGGCGGAGGTGAACAGGCGCCGGCCGGAGGTGTTCGGGGCCAGCTCGTACAGTTCCCAGACCGACGACGACTGCGTGATGGTCACGTCGTTGAGGACGCCGAGCCCGGAGATGATCAGCCCGCACAGGATGATCGAGGAGATCGACAGGTCGTCGGAGGCATTCACGAGCGCATAGGCGTTGTGGTTCCCCACCCCGGTCAGGTGGGCGGTGTCGGTGGCCCAGGCCGCGAGGACCGCGGTGACGCCGAGCCCGAACACCGTTCCGAGCAGGGCCGTGGACGTCCGTGCGGAGAAACCGTGCGCGAAGTAGAGGACGCCGTACATGATCACCACCGATCCCACGAGGCCGAGGAGCAGCGGCGGCGCTCCCTCCACGAGACCGGGCAGGATGAACTGCGCGAGGACGACGAGCGCTCCCACCAGCCCGATCATGGCCCGCAGGCCGCGCCAGCGCGCTACGGCGATGACGACGACGGCGTACAGGACCGCGAGCGCGACGATGGGGACCGAGCGGACGAAGTCCACGAAGACGTAGGGTGCGGCCCCGCCCTGGATGACGGTCGCCAGGTTGAGGTACCTGATCTCGTCGCCGACCTCGACGGCATTGGTCTTCGCGAGTTCGGGGGTCACCTCCACGGGGACCAGGTCACCGCCGAGCGCCGGCTCGGTGGTCGCGATGGTGCAGGTCAGTGCGGTCCCGCCGGCGTCGACCGTCGGTTGTGAGGACGGGCAGTCCCCCTCGCTCACCTCGCGCACGGTCCCGCGGTCGAAACTCACGCCGTCCGCCGTCGCGTACGGATTGGCCACGGAGAGCGAACTGCGGTCGCCGGTGGGCCACAGCAGCACCATGGCGATGAGGGTCACGACACCCAGTGGGACGAGGATGGCGGAGAGCAGGAGCGTCGCCCGGCGGCGCGTGGCCATCGCGGAGGCTGACGGCTCCGAACTCTCGGTGGCGCTGTGGCTGTGGCCCACGGACAATCCTCGGGTGGTCGGGCTGGCTGGACGGTGCATTGGGGTGCGCCGGGCACCGCCTGAGATTCTACGCGGATGGGCGGCAGCGCGGACGTCGGCCGGGAGACAGGAGCGGACCGGCAGGCGGGGATCGAGCCGTCCGGGGTACAAAGAGTACGTAGACCGAACGAGCGGGTGCTCCCCGCTCCCACCGAAGCCGGAAGAGGTAACAGAGCATGGGATGGAAGCCGCAACAGAGCGACCGCATGTACCGGTTCGTCGTCCACGCGGGGAAGACGGTCTTCGGGGCGCTGCGCCTGCCGATCAGGGTCACGGGCACCGAGAACCTGCCGGCGTCGGACCCGCTCAATGGGCGCTCACGCCGGGCGGTGCCGGGGCATGGCGCCGTGGTCGCCATCACCCACTTCGGCTACCTCGACTTCGCCTTCGCCGAGCTGGTGCTGTGGAACCACGCACGCGTCCAGGCACGCTACATGATCTCCAAGCGCGCAGCCGAGCACTGGTTCGTGAGTCCCTTCGTCTTCGGGCTCGGGCATGTCGTCACCGACCGGAAGGCCGGCGCCGAGGCGTACGACGACGCCCTGGCCAAGCTGCGCGCCGGCGAATACGTCGCGATCCTCCCGGAAGCGGGCGTGTCACGCAGCTACACGGTCCGGGCCCTGAAGACGGGACCCGTGCGGCTGGCCGCCGAAGCGGGTGTCCCGATCATCCCGGTCTCCGTCTGGGGATCGCACCGACTCCTGACCCGTGGTCATGGGTTCTCCGTCCGGCGGGCCTGGAGATCCCCCGTCCGCGTCCACATCGGTCAGGCCATCCATCCTGCACCCGCGCTCGACGCCGTCCAGGAGACCGAGAGGCTCCGCCGGGCCCTGCAATCCGGCATCGAGACGTGCATCGCGGATTTCCCGGTGGCCCCGGAGCCCGGTGCCTGGTGGATGCCCGCACAGCTGGGCGGCGGCGCCATGACCGATGCCGAGCGCGAGGCCGCGGACATCGCCGACAAGGAGGCCGGCCGGTACGACCGCGGCTGAACCACCCACCGCCCCGGGTGGCCTCGTCCACCTGTTCCTGTCGCCCAGGTGTCGTCCGGGAGACGCGAACGCTGACGCGACAGCGGCGTTCGGCAGTGCAGGAGAGCCTGCATCCTCCTACCGTGCCGAACGGCCTCAGGCGGTCGCGACGACGAGCGTCTCCGGTCCGGCCAGCGCAGCGGCGCCCGTGGCCAGCAGTGGCTCGACGACGGCGGCGAGGGCCTCCATCGCGTCGTCCACCTCGAGCTGGATCGGATACTGGTGCACCAGCATCGCGACCAGGGTGGCGACCGCAGCCTGCTGCTCCTGCGGCGTCAGCGTGGTGTCGTAGCCGAGCAGGACGTCCGCCGGGTCGTCGGTCCGGGCCTGGGTGTAGCTGACCGCGAAGGCCGCGATCGTGCCGCCGTCGGCCTTCGGCCTGTCCCGGAGCACGATCGCTCCTCCCGC
>JASLAA010000069.1 GCA_030147325.1 Arthrobacter sp.
TCTTGAGCATGACGGGGTCGGCGACGAGCGTCTTCCAGTTGTCGAGACCCACGAACCTCGGGTCACCCGGACCGCTCCAGGTGGTGAAGGACAGCACTGCGACCGCGACGAGCGGGATGAGCGCGAAGAGGGCGAAGAAGATGGTGGCGGGCAGCGCCCAGGCGAAGCCCGGGCGCCCCACGGATGAGGCGCCGGAGCGGGCCGGGCGGCTCTCGGTGGAGCCGCCCGGCGCGGACCGCCTGCGGGTAGCAAGCATTGTCATGGCGTGTCCTAGAGACCCTGCATTGCCTTGATGAAACCGTCTTCATCAATCTGGCCGCTGAAGAACTGCGACACGGCGGTGTGGATCGTCACTGTCGCCTCGGGCGGGTAGGCCTGGTCCCAGGAGAGCTGGAAGTGCGGCGCGTTCTGGACGAGGTCGAACTGGTACTTTGCGTACTCGGGATCTGCCGCCTCGCCGAGGAACTTCTCGGTGTTCGTGGTGGTCGGCAGGTTTCCAATGGCGACCTGCTCCTTCACAAACTCGTCCGAGTACATCAGCTTGAGGAACTCGGCTGCCTCTTCGGGGTACCGGGTGTCCTTGTGGATCGAGTAGAAGTTGTTGGTGTTGCCCGCGAGGTTGTCCGGGTCTCCCTCGCCGCCTTCGATGGCGGGGAACTCGCTGTACCCCATCAGTTCGAAACCGGCGCGACCGCTGGCGAGCAGGGCCGGCGAACCGCCGTCGGTGAACTTCACCGAGGCGAAGTTGGTGCCGAACGCTCCGGCATCGACCAGGTCACGCTGCATCCCGAGTGCCGTACGGCTCTCCTCGGAATCCCAGACGTCCGTGTTCCCCTCGAGTGCCGACTGGAAGAGGTCCTCCCCTGCCACGCGATCGAAGACGTACTGGAACCACATCTGGGTGGGCCACTGGTCGGCACCACCGAGGGCGATCGGTGTGATACCCGCGGCCTTCAGCGTCTCGACGTCGTCCAGCAGTTCATCCCAGGTGGCGGGTGGGGCATCGATCCCCACCTGCTCGAGCACCTCCGAGTTGTTGAAGAGCATCACGGGCTGCGTCCCGCGCATCGGGACGCCGTAGGCCTGGCCGTCGATGACCGCCGTGTCGAAGACTGCGGGCAGGAACGCGTCGCGCAGCTGCGGCTCCTCCTCGATGAAGTCGTCGAGCGGCAGGAGGAGGTCCGCCTCCACGAAGTTCGCGATACTGCCCCCGCCCCAGTTGAAGAGGATGTCGGGGGCAGAGTTGGTGCCGATGATGGTCTGCAGCTTGGACTGGTAGTCCGCACCGGGGATCGTGTCCAGCACGATCTTCACGTCCGAGGTCTCGTTGAACGTGTCCACCATGGCCTGCTCCACCGTGTTGCCCGCAGCCACGGCATGAGCGTGGTGCTCACGGAGACGGGTACACGCCACGCCCCCGGCCCCGAGTGGATCGAGGGAGTGATGGCCCGGCGCCCCCGGGCGTCGTCCTCGTGTTCTCCGATCTACCGCAGGACTTCCGCAACAAGCTGGACGCACGCTCCACCCCGTTCGTCATCATCGATCCCGGCGGCGATCCGGCACCGGACGTGCCCTCGGTGGGCTCTGCCAACTGGTCCGGCGGCATGATGGCCACCCGGCACCTGATCGAGCTCGGCCATCAGCGCATCGCGGCGATCAGCGGCCCGGAGGACATGATGTGCTCGCTCGCCCGTATCGACGGCTACCGGTCGGCCATGAGCATGGCGGCCCTGCCCATCGATGCCGAGCTCATCAGGTACGGCAACTTCCATGTGGACGGCGGACGCGACCGTGCCTTCTCGCTGCTGCGGAGCCCCGAACCCCCGACGGCGATCTTCGCAGGAAGCGACCTCCAGGCGCTCGGCGTGCTGGACGCCGCCCGTCAGATCGGACTCCGCATACCGGAGGAGCTCTCGGTCGTGGGGTACGACGACCTCCAGGTGGCGCAGTGGTCCAGCCCTGCCCTCACCACCATCCACCAGCCCCTGCTCCAGATGGCGGAGGAGGCCACCCGGATGGTCCTGCGCCTGCGTGACGGCGAGCGCCCCGACAACCTCCGGCTCGACCTCGCCACCAGCCTCGTGGTGCGGCAGAGCACCGCTGCCCCTTTTCCCGTGACGGACACCGGGATACCGACACGGCAGCGGGCCTGACCGCCGGCTCCGGTCCACCCTGTGGATACGATGGGCCCTGGGCCGGGCGCAGAGTGTGTTCCCGCAGAACCGAGGAGGAGTCAGGCTGTGCGCTCGACCTCCGGCACGGCGAACGGCACGGAAGGCCTTCGCACCCACAACCTCTCCCAGATCCTGACCATGGTGCATCGCAGCGGGCCGATCTCCCGGTCCGAGCTGACGCGCCGCAGCGGGTTCAACCGCTCGACCGTGGGCGCCCTCGTCTCCGCTCTCGCCGACCGGCAGCTGGTGCGCGAGACCGAACCGGCGGTCGACGGCAGGGTGGGCCGCCCCAGCCCGATCGTGCAGGCGAATCCCGGGATCGCGGTGATCGCGGTGAACCCGGACATCGATGCCCTCACGGTGGGCGTCGTGGGCCTCGGTGGCCATGTCCACGGCCGGATCCGGAGGGAGACCTCAGCGCTTCCCTCACTGGCGGACTCGGTGCGCCTCAGCCGGGATATCCTTGCCGACCTCGAGCCGTCCCTCACCTCGGTGGACCGCGTGCTGGGAGTGGGCATCGCCCTCCCCGGCCTCGTCAACTCGGGTGCGGGGCGCGTGCTGATCGCGCCGCACCTGGGCTGGCGGGACACGGACATCACGGCCCCCTTCGGCGAAGCCCTCGGTCTGCCCGCCGTGGCGGCGAACGACGCCGCACTCGGGGCCCTCGCCGAGAGCACCTTCGGTGCGGCGGTGGGCATCCGGGACGCCGTGTATCTCAACGGGAGTGCGAGCGGGATCGGTGGCGGGATCATGGCCGGCGGAGCTCCGCTGAGCGGCAGCCGCGGGTACGCGGGAGAGCTCGGGCACACACTCGTCAGTACGGCCGGGTCCCCGTGCCACTGCGGACGCTCGGGTTGCCTCGACGCCGAGGTACGCCTGGAGCGGCTGCTCGAGGCCGCGGGACTGACCGGCGGAGGCATCGAGGCCCTCGATGCGATCCTGTCGGCCGATCCCGGCCCTGCCGTCCGCGCAGAGGTCGAACGGCAGCTCGGCCTGCTCGCCGTGGCACTCGTGAACTGCGTCAACGTCTTCGATCCGGCGCTGATCATCCTGGGCGGCTTCCTCGCCTCCCTGTTCGACCACCACGGTGATCGGCTCACCGAGGCCGTGAACGCAGCGTCGCTGGGCGGCGGGGTCTCGGTGCGCCGTGCGGCGCTCGGGCCCGAACTGCTGCTCGTGGGAGCGGCAGAGCTCGCGCTCCAGCCCGTCCTCGGTTCCCCCTCGTAGGCGGTCCGGGCAGGAGGAACGAGCCAGGGCCGGTGGGTCATTCAAGCACCCGCCCGCGGGCACACAGAACAGCGCATCCTCCCCGAAGGGATGATGCGCCGCGTGTGGTTCACGGAAGGATGACGGACCCGGCGTCAGCCGGTGCGGAGCGAACCGCTGTCCTCACCGTCGTCGTCGAGCTCATCGGCGTACTTGTCCGCATACTCCGAATAGTCCGGTTCAACCGGTTCGAGAGGTTCGGTACGTCGACTGGACGGACGACTGTCCGGGCCCCTCAGCTCTCGCTGCAGTGCCGAATAGTCAGTAGCCGGGCTGAAATACTTCATGTCCCGGGCCTGCTTGGTAGCTTTTGCCTTTTGACGGCCGCGCCCCATGGCGTGACCCCCTTTGTGCGTC
>JASLAA010000138.1 GCA_030147325.1 Arthrobacter sp.
TGGCGCAGTCCTTCGACGCGCCCGAGATCTTCGATACGACCAGGCGCGGACTGGACTTCTTCCACGACCTGTTCGACTACCCCTACCCCTTCGGCAAGTACGACCAGGCCTTCGTGCCGGAGTACAACCTCGGGGCGATGGAGAACCCGGGTCTCGTCACCTTCACGGAGAACTACGTCTTCGAGTCCGCCGCGACCGAGGCCCAACGCGAGGCTCGCGCGAACACGATCCTGCATGAGATGGCCCACATGTGGTTCGGCGACCTCGTGACGATGTCCTGGTGGGACGACCTGTGGCTGAAGGAATCCTTCGCCGACTACATGGGCGCCCTGGCGGTGGCCGACGCCACGCGCTGGAGCACGTCCTGGGTCAGCTTCGCCAACCGTCGGAAGTCGTGGGCCTACGTGCAGGACCAGCTCCCGACGACGCACCCCATCGTCGCCGACATCCCCGACCTCGAGGCCGCGAAGCAGAACTTCGACGGGATCACGTATGCCAAGGGCGCCTCGGTGCTCAAGCAGCTCGTCGCGTACGTCGGACGGGACGCTTTCACCAGCGCGGCCCGGCGCTATTTCCGGAAGCACGAGTACGGCAACACCACGCTCGTCGACCTGCTGGACGTCCTCACCGAGGCGACGGGTCGGGACCTCACGGACTGGGCGAGGTCATGGCTGCAGACCTCGGGCGTGCCTTCCCTCCGCGCTGAGGTCTCCGTCGTCGACGGCCGCTTCACCGGGGTCGAGGTGATCCAGGACGCCGTCGACCCCGTCACCGGCCGCGACGAGCCCCGACCCCACCGCGTCCGCATCGGGTTGTACTCCTTCGATGAGGAGGACCGGCTCATCCGCACGGGTGTGGAGGCACTGACCATCGAGGGACGCCTCACCCCGGTGCCGGCACTCGTCGGAACCGTGCAGCCCGATCTGCTCCTCATCAACGACGACGACCTCACCTACGCCAAGATCTCCTTCGACGAGCGGTCGCTGGCCACACTGCTGGCCTCGATCCACCGCGTGCAGGACCCGCTCGCCCGTGCCACCTGCCTGACCGCCCTCTGGTCCACCACCAGGGACGCGCTCCTGCCGGTCGGTTCCTACCTCGACGCCGTCCGACTCGCCGCGCCCGCCGAGACCGGCGTCGGCGCCCTGCAGGTCCTGCTGTCGACGATGCGCACCGCCATCGAGGGTTTCGCGCCCGTCGACGAACGCCCCCGACTGCGCGACCGCGCGGCCGCTTTCCTCCTGGACGGACTGCGCGCCGCGCACCCCGGATCGGACCTCCAGCTGGCGTGGGCACGCGCGCTCGCAGCCGCCGCGCGAACATCTCCTCGGGCGGCTGACGCGGCACGGGCGGTGCTCCACGGCGACGAGAGAATCGACGGGCTTCCCCTCGACGCCGAACTGCGATGGCTCCTCCTGCAGGGCCTCGCCGCACAGGAGCGGGTACTTCCGGGTGAGCTGGAAGCCGAGCGCACAGCGGATCCGACGGCTTCGGGGCGGGTTGGCTTCACCCTGGCTTCTGCCGCCATACCGGACGCAGGCATCAAGCAGGCCGCCTGGGAGGAGGCGGTGCACGGCAACCGTCTCTCGAACGAGCTGCTCACCGCGGTGATCGAGGGCTTCATGCTCGGCCCCCACGCTCTCCTCGAACCCTACGAAGAGCCCTACTTCGAGGCCCTCCGGACCGTATGGAACACCAGGGGTATCGAGATGGCGAGCAGGATCGTGCGCGGGCTGTACCCGGGCCGACAGGACCTCTCCGGCGCTCCCGAGGAACATCCGGTGGTGCTCAGGACCGATGCGTGGCTCGCCTCCACCAGCGACGCGCCGGCTGCCCTCCGCCGCATCGTCATCGAGGAGCGGGACCACCTGCTGCGCTCACTGCGGGCTCAGGCTCAGGGGACGCGATAGAGCCACTCGTCGGTACCGAACTTGTGCTCGACCAACTCCTCCGCGCGACGCAGTTCATCGGCTGACAGTGCGGCGTCGACCGCTCCGTAGCGCTGCCGGAAGGTGGATATCATCACGTCGATGATCTCCTCGCGTGTCCGGCCCGTCTGCCGCCGCAGCGGATCCACGCGCTTCTTGGCGCTCTTCGTGCCCTTGTCGGACATCTTCTCCTTGCCGATGCGCAGTACCTCGAGCATCTTGTCGGCGTCGATGTCGTAGCTCATGGTGACGTGGTGCAGCATGCCGCCGTTGGCCAACCGCTTCTGCGCCGCTCCACCGATCTTGCCCACCTCGGTGGCGATGTCGTTCAACGGCTGGTACCAGGCCGTGATGCCGAGCTTCTCGAGGGCCTCCATCACCCACGCATCGAGGAACGGGTAGGAATCGGCGAAACTCATACCGTCCACGAGGGACTGCGGCACGTACAGCGAATACGTGATGGCGTTGCCGTGCTCCATGAACATGGCGCCTCCCCCGCTGATCCGCCGGACCACGGTCACGCCGTGCCGCTCGACACCCGCCGGATCCACTTCGTTCCGCATGGACTGGAAGCTGCCGATGACCACGGACGGCGACTCCCATTCCCAGAATCGGAGCGTCGGGTTGCGGGCTCCCGTCCCGACGTCGTGGGTCAGGACTTCGTCCACGGCGACATGCAGCGCTGTCGACAGCGGGGTCGGCGGGATGATGTCCCACTGATGGTCGGCGAAGCCGGTGGCCAGGCCCAGAGCGCGCCGGACCGCAGTGGCGATGGCTTCCGGGGAGAACCCGAACAGGACGGCTGCCGGATCCAGCCCGGCCTCGACGGCTGCTGCCAGTTCCCCCGGGGCTGTCCCGGCCGGCAGACCCTCGAGTGCCGCGTTGATGTCCAGGAGTGCCTCGTCGGGTTCGAGGAAGAAGTCGCCATTGACCGAGACGTCCGCGAGCCGGCCTTCCCGGACGGAGAGGTCCACCGCCGTGAGCTTGCCACCCGGGGTCTTGTACTCGCCGTGAAGGCGGCTGGTGTCCGATGCTGCTGCCAAGAGTCGGCCTCCTCGGTGGATCAACGTGATCAGGGGTTAAGCAGGGGAAGCCACGCCGTGACGGCGTGGCTTCCCCGGGAGGACATGCGGCGCGTGGCCGGAGTCAGAGGTGGAGCTGGACTACTTCTTGCCGCCGAAGCCCTTGAAGCGGGCGTTGAAGCGCTCGACGCGGCCTGCGGAGTCCATGATGCGCTGCTTGCCCGTGTAGAACGGGTGCGACTCCGACGAGATCTCGACCTCGATGAGGGGGTAGGTGTTGCCGTCCTCCCACTCGATGGTCTTGGACGAACCGGCGGTCGACTTGGTCAGGAATGCCTTGTCGGAGGCCAGGTCGCGGAACACGATCGACTGGTACTTGGGGTGGATATCAGACTTCACGGGACTACCTTCTCTGGTTGCCTGGATTTTGCCAGGCAGGGAAATTTAAAGGATGGCGGTTGCGCCAGCTACC
>JASLAA010000087.1 GCA_030147325.1 Arthrobacter sp.
GGGCGGCCCGGGAAGCGAACGCGGGGATGCCCGACTACACCATCGGCTTGCTCGAGGGCGCGTACGGGCCCCTCGACCAGGCTCGGGTAGTCGTGCTCGGCGCCGCATATCGCGGAGGTGTCAAGGAGACCGCTTTCTCCGGTGTCTTCGCGGCCGTGGAATCCCTCACGACCCGCGGGGCACTGCCGTTGGTGCATGATCCGCTGTACTCGGACGACGAACTGGAGAAGCTCGGATTCACGCCCTATCACCTCGGAGAACCTGTCGATGCAGCCGTCGTCCAGGCGAACCACGCCGAGTATGCGAACCTCTCACCGGCCGATCTGCCCGGCATCAAGGCTTTCATCGACGGACGCCGTGTGAGCAGCGCTGACAGGTGGGACGGCGTGACCTACCGTGTGATCGGCAAGGCCTAGATCAGGCACGCCCGTAGCGAGGCCGACGAGCTGCTCGCGGGCGGTTCCACGCATCAACTACAAGGAAGAGAAACGTCGTGAGCTACATAGCTGAGACTGCCGATGTCTCGCCCGATGCGAACGTGGGCGAGGGGTCGAAGGTCTGGCACCTTGCCCAGGTACGCGAGAACGTCCGACTCGGTGAGAACTGCATCGTGGGTCGCGGTGCCTACGTGGGCACCGGGGTCGTCGTCGGGGCGAACTCGAAGATCCAGAACTATGCCCTGGTGTATGAACCCGCCGTACTCGGCGAGGGTGTCTTCATCGGTCCGGCCGTCGTCCTGACCAATGACACCTACCCGCGCTCCATCACACCCGAGGGAGACCTCAAGAGTGCTCACGACTGGGTCCCGGTGGGAGTAACGGTCGAACGGGGAGCCGCCATAGGAGCGCGAGCCGTCTGCGTGGCCCCCGTCACCATCGGAGCCTGGGCGACGGTCGCGGCGGGCGCGGTGGTCACCAAGGACGTCCCACCGTACGCCCTCGTCGCGGGTGTACCGGCAAAGCGGATCGGCTGGGTGGGCCGCGCAGGACACCCGCTCACGAACGACGGCGGGCGCTGGGTCTGTCCTGAGACCGCCGAAGCCTATGAAGAAGTAGACGGAACATTGACACGGGTAGGGGTAGAGGCATGAGTAAAGGATTCATTCCCGCAGCAAAGCCGATCGTGGGAGACGAGGAACGCGCGGCGGTGGACGCCGTCCTGCTCTCCGGCATGCTGGCGCAGGGCGCCGAGGTCGCGGAGTTCGAGAAGGAGTTCTCCGAGGTCCTTCTCGACGGGCGGAGCGCCGTCGCCGTCAACTCCGGGACCGCCGGGCTTCACCTGGGACTCCTCGCCGCCGGCATCGGACCCGGTGACGAGGTGATCGTCCCATCCTTCACCTTCGCGGCGACGGCCAACTCCGTCGCGCTCACCGGGGCGACGCCGGTCTTCGCCGACATCGAACTCGATCACTACTGCCTCGACGTCGAGCACGTGACCAGTCTGATCACCGAGAGGACGAAGGGCATCATGCCCGTGCACCTCTACGGACACCCCGCCGACGTCGTGGCGTACCGCTCGCTCGCCGATCGACATGGCATCGCCCTCTTCGAGGACGCCGCCCAGGCGCACGGGGCGTCCTTCGGCGGACGCCAGGTCGGCACCTTCGGTGATTTCGCCATGTTCTCCCTCTACCCGACCAAGAACATGACGTCGGGAGAAGGCGGGATGGTTTCTACGGGCAACCCCGAGATCGAACGCCGGCTCCGCCTGCTGCGCAACCAGGGTATGGAGCGCCAGTACGAGAACGAACTGGTCGGCTTCAATGCCCGCATGACCAATCTGCACGCCGCGATCGGTCGGGTCCAGTTGACCAAGGTCGGAGGGTGGACAGCGCAGCGCCAGTCCAATGCGGCTTTCCTCACGGAGAACATCCAGGGCATCGCCACACCGAGGGTCGCTGACGACGCCGTGCACGTGTACCACCAGTACACGGTGCGGGTCGACGGTGATCGCGACGCGTTCGCCGCTGCACTGAAGAACGAGTACGACATCGGATCCGGCGTGTACTACCCGATCCCGAACCACCGGCTGCCCTCCTTCTCACGGACGGAGGACCTCCCCAGGACGGAGACAGCAGCCAAGGAGGTCCTGTCCCTGCCGGTCCATCCCTCCCTCGACGCAGAGGACCTCGACAGGATCGTCACCGCGGTCAACGCACTGGCGAAGGCAGGTGCCTAGCGCATGGCGAACCTCAGGGTTGGACTCATCGGTCTCGGGATGATGGGTCGGCACCACGCCCGGGCCATCCGCGAGGTCGACGGACTCGAACTGGTCGCCTTGGCCGACGCCTATGGGGACCCCCATGGTGCAGCGGGCGATCTTCCGCTGTGTGCGTCGGTCGAGGAACTGATCGCTCACAACCTGGATCTCGCGGTATGTGCCGTTCCCACCGGTTTCCACGAGTCGGTCGGGCTCGCACTCGCCGCTGCCGGCGTCCATACGCTGGTGGAGAAGCCGATCGCTGACACGGTGGAGGCCGGTCGGCGACTCGTCGACGCCTTCGAGGGTGCCGGCCTCATCGGTGCGGTGGGTCATATCGAGCGCTTCAATCCTGCCCTGCAGTCGCTGCGGGCTCGTCTCGAAGCCGGTGACCTCGGTGAGGTCTACCAGATCGCCACCCGCAGACAGGGACCCTTCCCTGCCCGGATCGCCGACGTCGGGGTGGTCAAGGACCTGGGCACCCATGACATCGACCTGACCGCGTGGCTTGCACAGTCGCGTTTCACCTCGGTGTCTGCGCGGACGAGCACCCGCTCCGGGCGGGCGCATGAGGACATGGTCAGTGCCTCCTGCCAGCTGGAGAACGGCGTGATCACCAGCCACCTCGTGAACTGGCTGTCGCCCATGAAGGAACGGCTGACGGTCGTGACAGGGGAGAAGGGCGCTTTCGTGGCCGACACGCTCACCGCGGATCTGACCTTCTACGAGAACGGGACCTTCACGACGGAGTGGGAGGCCGTCTCCAACTTCAGGGGTGTCTCGGAGGGAAACATCACCCGGCTGGCGCTCACGAAGCGCGAGCCGTTGCGGTCGGAGCTCGAGGCCTTCCGCGATGCCGTCCTGGGGGTCGCGGACAACACCGTGACGATGCGGGAGGGGCTGGATACCCTGCGCGTAGCCGAGGCCATCATCGAAGCAGCCAACACCGATTCGACGATCGGACTGCCTGCGTGGCGCTGAAGGTCGCCATAGCAACGAGGCTCTATCCTCCTGAGGTCGGTGCCGCCGCCTTCAGGCTCGAGGCGCTCGCGCGGGGTCTGACGGACGCGGGCGCGGACGTATCGGTCCTCACCTCACGGCCACCAGGCCCACGCCTTCCCGGGACACCGTCGGTCAAGCGCTGGCCGGTGCTGCGGGACAGCGGCGGGAACGTCCGCGGTTATGTCCAGTACCTCAGCTTCGACGTCCCGCTGTTCTTCCGGCTCCTCATGAGCCGTGCGGATGTCGTGGTGTCCGAACCGCCACCGACGACCGGCATCATGGTCGCCGCGACGTCCCTGCTGCGGCGTCGGCCCTACGTCTACTACGCAGCGGACATCTGGACCGACGCGCTGGCCGCGACGAACGCTCCTGCGCCCGTGGTCAAGCTGATGGGTCTCATCGAAGGGCTCGTCCTGAGGCGGGCACGGACGGTCATCGCCATCTCCGACGGGGTCGCCGAGCAGACACGCCAGTTCGGCCTCGACCCTGGCCGTGTGTCCGTCGTCGGCAATGGTGTGGACACCGGCACCTTCTCGGTCGAAGGACCGAGGGCTACGCCCGGCTACCGCTACTTCGTGTATACGGGAACCATGTCCGAGTGGCAGGGAGCCGACGTCTTCATCGATGCGATCACGCTGGTGCTGCAGCGGTTCCCCGACACGCGGCTCCACTTCTTCGGCCAGGGCTCAGCGGAGGCCGCGCTGCGTTCGAAGGCCCAGGAGCTCGCGCCCGACCGAGTCTTCTTCAACGGCGTGGTGCCCCCCGATGAAGCTGCCCGCTGGCTTCGCGGTGCCGCTGCGTCGCTGGTGAGCATCGTTCCGGGTCAGGGCTATGACTTCGCCAAGCCGACGAAGATCTACGCCGCAGCCGCCTGCGGAACGCCCGTCGTCTACGCAGGTGTAGGGGACGGAGCGCGCCTGGTCACCGACAACGGTCTGGGCACAGCCAGCGGCTACTCGGTGACGGCCATCGCGACGGCGATGAGCCAGTTCCTCGAGGAGCAGGACACACAGCGATTCGCACGTGCGGCGTGGGTCGAGATGAACGCCTCATTGCGCGTGGCCGGGCGCAGGGCCGCTGCCGAGGTGGTCAGCGCCGCGACAGGAGAGCATTGACCGCGGCAGCGGCTGCCTCTCCCGTGCCATAGGGCGTCGCGGTCGTGGGCCCGGGCTCGGGACGCTGCACCACCGAGGCGAGCGACGCGAGATCGTCCGGGACCAGCACGTTCCAGCCCAGCTC
>JASLAA010000104.1 GCA_030147325.1 Arthrobacter sp.
CGAGAGCATCTACGAGGCGATCATCGACCTCTACGGCCGCGGTGAGCCGGCGGATGCCGTGACCGTGTCCGACGAGCTGACGAAGCGCGGCGAGATCTCGCGCATCGGCGGCCCCGCCTATCTCCATACGCTCATCCAGTCCGTGCCTACGGCGGCCAACGCGGGTTTCTACGCCGAGATCGTGCGCGAGCGTGCCGTGCTCCGCCGCCTGGTGGACGCCGGCACCAAAATCGTGCAGCTCGGCTACTCCAACGACGGCGAGGTGGACGACCTCGTCAACGCGGCCCAGGCCGAGGTGTACGCGGTGGCCGAACGCCGGACGGCCGAGGACTACGTGGCGCTGAAGGACATTATCGAGGGGACCGTCGACGAGATCGAGTCCGCGGGACACCGCGGAGAGGGTATGACGGGCGTGCCCACAGGTTTCTACGAACTCGACGAACTGACCCAGGGGCTGCACGGTGGTCAGATGATCGTCGTGGCCGCGCGTCCCGCCATGGGCAAGTCCACCTTCGCGCTCGACTGGGCGCGGTCGGCGGCCATCAAGCACAACATGGCGACGGTGTTCTTCTCCCTCGAGATGGGACGCAACGAGATCGCGATGCGCCTGCTGTCGGCCGAGGCGACCATCGGTCTCCAGGACCTGCGTAAGGGCACCATCAAGGATGAGCAGTGGGGCAAGATCGCCACCACGATGGGTCGCATGAACGACGCCCCCCTGTTCATCGACGACAGTCCCAACATGTCGCTCATGGAGATCCGGGCGAAATGCCGACGGCTGAAGCAGCGGCACGACCTCAAGCTCGTAGTACTGGACTATCTGCAGCTGATGTCCTCGGGCAAGCGCGTCGAGTCCCGCCAGCAGGAGGTGTCGGAGTTCTCCCGCGCGCTCAAGCTGCTGGCGAAGGAACTCAACGTCCCCGTCGTCGCGCTGTCGCAGCTCAACCGTGGGTCCGAGCAGCGCACCGACAAGCGCCCCCAGGTGTCGGACCTCCGCGAGTCGGGTTCGATCGAGCAGGACGCCGACATGGTGATCCTGCTGCACCGCGACGATGTCTACGACAAGGAGTCAGCGCGTGCGGGCGAGGCGGACGTGATCGTCGCCAAGCACCGTAACGGACCCACCAAGACCCTCGTGGTCGGTTTCCAGGGCCACTATTCGCGCTTCAACAACATGGCCGCCGACGGCGGGGGCTATTAGTCCTTGCGGGGTCCGAGCTCGTTGATGACGGTCTTGAGGCGGTCCCTCAGGTCCTGAGAGGCCAGCCCGTCCTCGGCCATCAGCTCGTGCTCGATGTTCTTCGCCCGTTCCAGGGCCTTCAGGCCGGCCGAGGTGATAGTGATGCGCTGGCTCCGGCGATCGGCGGTGTTGCGCAGTCGGGTCACCAGGCCGCGCTTCTCGAGGCGGTCGAGGGTGCGCCCGACGGTCTGTGCCTGGACATGGACGAGCTGCGCCAGGCGGACGCCGGTGAGGGTTCCCTCTCGTTCCAGGACCCCCAGGGTGGTCAACCCGGCGTGCGTGATGCCGATGCTCAGGAGCTTCTCGTTCCATGAGTGCTCGACGATGCGGGCCGCGGTCGTTAGCAGGCGGCTGGTCGACCAATCGTTCAACTCCGGCACGATGGCGTTTCCTTCCCCTTGGTTCTGCGCGATGTGATCGCCTGTCCAGTTAGTACTTACTGTAGACAACTTTGCCGTAAATAGACAGCATGCTTATTATCTTCTTCGGACTGTGCCCGGAAGCAGCGTGTTCATGTCGCGTAATGCCCTGCACGGGATACGAGGAAGGCCCGGAGCGGTGCTCCGGGCCTCCTCATATCGACGTGGTGCTTAGAGGTTCTTGCCGCGGCGCGTATCGTCCACGCCGTCGACCTCGATCTCTTCCTTGCGCACGTCGGCGCTGACCGTCTCGTTGGTGGTCACCGTCTCCTTGTCGAGGCGCACGCGCTCGACGGGGACAGCTTCCTTCTCGACGACGGGACGCTCGGCGTGGAGGACGACTTCGTGCTCCTCCTCGCTGATGGCGGGGCCGTCGTAGGCGTCGCCTCGGTTGGCGTCCGTGATGGGCTCGCGCTCCACGCGGACTTCCTCGCGGCTGACCGGAACGGTCTGCGTGACGTTCTCGGTGACGACGTACTTGCGCAGGCGCGCACGTCCCGCCTCACGGCGCTCGGTACCCACGCGGAGCTGCTCCTCGGAGCGGGTCATGGCATCGTCCGTGGTGGGACCGGACGTGTCGTGACCGACCGTGCCGCGTCCGCTGCTGGTGTCCGAGAAGGTGCTCGTCGTGTCGGTCGTGCCGGTGTGGCGGCCGGAGTGCGTGTCGATGTCGACGTCGCGGTCACTGTGACCGGTGGTCGTCGTCGTATCGGTGTAGCCGCTGGTGCCGCCGCCGACCTCGTAGTGACGGTAGAGGCGATCCTCTTCCTCCGGGCTCAGGTTGCCGTCGGACTCGACGCGGGGGGCGTCCTTCACCTGGTGCTTGGAGTAGGGGACGCGTACGTCGTGACCCTGGACATCGGCACCCTGAAGCGGGACGAAGGACTCCGACGTGCCGAAGAGGCCCGTCTTCGCCGTGACCCAGCTGGGGTCACCGGTCTGATCGTCCAGGTAGACCTGCCCGATCGAGCCGATCTTCTCTCCGTCGGACCCGATAACGTTGCCGCCGTTGCCGAGCAGAGTATCGATGTGTTCCTGAGTAATCATTTCCTTCTCCTTCTGAGTAATCTCACTGCGAGGGGTATGGAATTCCGGTTGCACCGGGGCGGAAGCCCCTGCGAACCACCGGCCTCTAGAGTAAGCATACTTAGTAGTCAATTGGAAGCAGGCTTAGCGTTCGGGTCCGAATTCCCGCCTCCAGGAGGTGTTGCGGAGCGGTGACGCACGAGGGGCATCCTCCCGGATCGGCCGTGGTTTCCCTCCGCTCGCGTGCTTCCGTATGATGGCAGGAAGGTCCAGCCACCGGCCGAACAGTCACGATCGAGCCGATGCACGACGTTCCAGCGGCGCATCCTTCCTCCCAGCGTGTAGCACGCCCTCGGGCAGCACCATGGGGTCCGCACGGAACGGCGGCCGGGAAGCCCTGCCAGCGCCCTTGACCACCATGCTGTCGGCCATGGTCGCCGAGCCCCGGGAAAGGGCGACAATGCCAGCAGCACAGCCCCCACACATCACCTCCGTCATGATCGCAGCAGCGGATCTCGAGGACGCCGAGTTCCAGCGGGACAGGCTCGCGCTCCTCTGCGGCGAAGCGATCCGGCAGGCACTGACCGCCGGCTCCACGCATGCCGAGGTGGCTGGTGCCGCGAATCTCACCGAGATCGAGGTGCGACGGCTCGCAGGGACGCCGCCCATCGGTCCTGAGGTACTCGAGGAGGTGGCGCTCCTCTCTGCTGTCTCCCTGGGCCTCCCCTCCGTCGCGGATGTGGTGCAGCTGGTGGACGGCCCCGTGCTCGCGGAACCTGCCGCCGGTGATCTCCGTGAGCCCGATGCCGCTTTCTGATGCATCGCGGGGGTCCGTGAGCGACGGCGGCCGGACCGCCCTGCTGGTCATCGACATGCAGAACGCCTTTTTCGAGGACGCCGTGCTGGCGCGTGCGCAGGATGCCCTCGTCGAGGCCTGCAACAGGCTGATCGATGCCGCGCACCGGGGGAATGCGCCCGTCCTGGTGGCGCGCACCGAACATCTGCGGGACCGCTCCACGTGGACCCGGTCGATGCTCGACGACGACCAGGGGTTCATCTTCCGCGGCTCGCACCAGGCCGAGGTCGTCGACGGATTGCGCGTCGAGGGGCTGGAGACGGTGACGAAGACCCGCGACAGCGCCTTCTTCGGGACGGATCTCGCCGAGCGTCTGGAGGATCTGGGCGTGGAGCGACTCGTTCTTGCTGGGGTATCCACCCACAACTGCGTGGCGCACACCGGAGCGGACGCCTTCGCCCATGATTTCCGCGTCAGCTACGCGCTCGACGCGATCGGCAGCACCAACGCGAGGTACGCGGAAGCAATGCTCGAGATCCTGTCCGTCGAGTACCGGCAGCCGATCCTCGGGCAGGCAGAGGCCGAGGCACTCCTCGGCTGAGCAGTCCCGGTGGGCGGAGCCGTCTGCGGGGAGTGCCGGCCCGCGGATCGGATCCTCGTGGCAGCCCAGGCGTCCTGCGGACTGCCACGAGGATCCGGCGTAGCACTCAGTGCCCTGTGCGGCCCGCGGCGTGCTGCCACAGGGCACGACGACGACGGCCACCGGAAGTGATCCGGTAGCCGCCGTCGTCGGTCAGCGGTGTGTCAGCTCTGCTTGACGCTCGACTTCGCGTCCTGGGCGCTGCCCTTGACGTCGCTGGCAGCCTGCTGGCCCTCGCCCTTGACGGTCTGCACCGAATCGGCGGCGGACTCCTTGACGGACTGGACGGCCTCCTGCGCGGGTTCCTTGATCTCCTCGACAATCTGCTTCGCGGCGTCGGTGACCTTCTCCTTCAGCGGAGCGGCCTGTGCCTTCAGCTGCGATGCCGCCTGCTGCTCCTTCTGGCTGGCCGGGATGAGACTGGCGACCAGCAGGCCCGCGCCGAAGGCGATCAGACCGGCTGCGAGGGGGTTGCCCGCGGCCTTGCTGCTCAACTGACGGGGCGCTCCCTGCACGGCCTGGCCGGCGTGGTGTGCCTTGTCCATAGCGCTCTCCTTCACGGAGCCGACGCCCGACTGGGCGTGGCCCACTCCGCTTCCGGCCTTATTCTTGGCGTGCCCGGCCTTGTCGGTGACCGAGTCCTTCACGTCCTCGGCCTTTCCGAGCACGGAATCCTTGACGTCCTCGGCCTTGCCCATGACGGTCTCCTTCACATTGCTGAAGCTGTGCTTGACCTTCTCGGTCTGGCGGTGCGCGATATTCGCGGGGTTCACTTTGTCCGCGACGGCGTCGACGTCCGTACCCAGTTCCTGGCGGGTGCGTTCGATATCTGCGCGGATCTCGTCTGGTGTCTGGCTCATCGTGTCTGCTCACCTGGTTTCAGTGTCGGCGGAATCTCTTTGATGGTCTCCGCTGTCTGGGGGAGACCCTTGACCTTCTGGACTTCCTTCTTGCCCCTCGCTGCGAGCACCGCGGCGATGATGCCCCAGATGACGGCCACGATGACGGCGGCCCACCCGATCGGCATGAGCGCGGCGAGCCCGTACATCAGCGCGAGGGAAAGGAACAGGAGGACGAAATGACCGCCCACGGCGGCACCGGCGAACATGCCCGCACCCTTACCGGCGTTCTTCGCCGACAGGGTGGCCTCGGCCTTGGCCAGGGCCACTTCCTGGCGCATGAGCTTCGAGAGGTCCTTCGTCACCTCCCCGAGCAGTTCTCCCACCGAGGCGTTGGCGGAACGCTGCTCCGCCTCCGTCGGCAGAGGTGCAGCGGCCTGGTGCGCGCCGCCCGTGTATGCCTCACTCATCAGCGCAGGCTCCCGTCATTCGGGAGGGTGCCGACGGGAGGGGTTCCCGGCGGGATGGTGGGGTAATCGTCAGCGGGATCGACGAAGGCCGGGCTGGACTCGGCGACATGCTGTCCGCGCGTGGTCTCGCCGAAGCCCGCGGAGGCGGGGGTGCCGCTGTAGGCGTCCGAGCCCACTTCCGTGTAGCCGGAGTAGGTACCGGTGGTCGAGGTACCGGTGGAAGCCGCGCCCTGGTTGTTACCGGGGGTGCTGTCCGAACCGGGGTTGCCCGTGAGGCCGCGGGTCAGGCGACCGACGACGAGGCCGGCGCCCGCGGCGATGGCGAGGAAGGTGCCGGGCTTGCGGCGGGCGTAGGACTTGACGTCCTCGAGGATGTCCGATGCGTCGCGGCCCTCGAGCCAGCCGGCGGCGGACCCGGTGCGCTGCGAGGCCTGCTGGACGAGGCTGGAGACGGTGTGGTTGTCCGACTTCTCGGCCATCGACTTCAGTTCGTCCGCGATGGCGCGGATACCCTCGGTGAGCTTCTGCTGCTGCGATCCGGCCTGGCTCTTGACCTCGGAGGTCACCGTGCCGAGCAGGTTCTTCGCCTGCGAGCCCGCCTCGGCGGCCACGCTCTTCGCCTCGGAGGCGGCGGTGCCGGCCACGTTCTTGGCGGCGTCCTTGCTCTCCTGGCCGACCTGCTTGGCCTGATCCTTCGCAACGGAGGTCTTCGAATCAGCGGAACCGGAGTTGCCGCCGGTGGTTCCCGTGGTGCCGACCTCGGTTGCCCCGAGGTTCGAAGTGGACGACTCGTTGCCGGTCGTGGAGGGGACCAGGGGATCCTGCGGCCAATTCTGCGTAGTCATGGTTCTTCCTAACGTTGATATTGCCGTTATAGCGGACGCTCCAGCGTGTTCCCGATGCGATGGTGCGGCATCCCATGCTGGCCGTATCACTGAAGCTAAGCATGCTTACATTCATTCATGCAAGCTCTTTTCCCAGATTCCGCAACTTCTAAATAAGTAGACTTAGTACCTTTTGGAGATCCTAGAGGCGCCCCTACCGTCGAAGCAACGCAACCTCCTGCGGCCGCTTCCAGAAGGAGCGGGTCCAAGCCCGGGGGGTCGACGTGGGGAGGAGACACCCGTGTTTTTCCATAAGCAGGAGCTCCAGTACAAGGCGACCCCGGACAAGCCGGATGCGATCTATGCGCGGAAGTTGCAGGAGGTGCTCGGCGGACAGTACGGCGAGATCACCGTGGCGCTGCAG
>JASLAA010000125.1 GCA_030147325.1 Arthrobacter sp.
ACGACGAGGACGGTCAGGAGCGGCAGGGGCGCAGGGCCGGGATAGAGCAGCACCGCGAGCCAGGCTCCGGCCATGAGCGCGGCGATGGACAGCACCATCGTCGATCGCCTGAGGGGGTGGCGTCCTACGTAGCGGCCGAGGAGGGGGCCGCAGGCGATACCGACCGCGACGAACAGCGTCATCAGGGCGGAGGCCGAGGCCTCACCGACCTTCTCTGCACGGATGAGATAGGGATAGCCCCACATGAGGACGAAGACGGTTCCGGGGAACTGGATGGTGAAGTGAGACCAGAGCCCGAGGCGCGTGCCCGGCTGCTTCCAGGCCTCCGCGAGCGACGAGCCCGTCTGCCTCAGCGTCGGCACCGACCGCTGCTGTCCGGGAACCGGCGAGTCCCGGATGGCGGTGGCGGAGAGCACCGCGGCGAGGACCGAGAGCGCAGCGGCGGACAAAAAGGCGGACTGCCAGCCGACGGCGGACAGCAGGGCCACGAACGGGATCACGGAGACCACCTGTCCGAGTTGCCCGACGATGCCGGTCCACTGCGTGAGCACGGGGATGCGCCGCGGCTCGAACCAGGCGGGAAGCAGCCGGAGGACACTGATGAAGGTCGTGGCGTCCCCGGCTCCCACGAGCAGTCGTCCGACGATGCCCGCGGTCACGGAGTCCGCGAAGGCGAGCTGCGCCTGACCCACCGCCATCAGCACCCCGCCGCCGACGATCAGGGCGCGGGGGCCCCACCGGTCCACCAGGACACCGACGGGCACCTGCAGTCCCGCGTACACGATGAGTTGCACCACGGTGAAGATCGACAGCTGGGACGCCGAGGCGCTGAAGCGGTCCGTGGCCTCGAGGCCGGCGACGCCGAACGTGGTGCGCTGCGTGACCGCGACGAGATATGCCGCCACGCCCGCTCCCCAGACCAGAAGTGCCCTCGACGAATTCACGCTCACCATTATCCCGTGCCACCGGGTCCGGGTCGCATCCTCGGAAGAAGGCGGCGACGGCGGCGGCCGTTCAGACAGCGGGAGGCCCGCAGCCGTTGAGGGCTGCGGGCCTTCACTGGATGGTGTCGCTCAGGCCCCGGTGCGTGGGCCGGACCCGGCCGGACCGTCGTCGTCCTGCTGTGCCACGGGCTCGGCCTCGCCGGGGGCACTGCCGTAATCGATGGGGGTCGTTCCCAGGAATTCCGTGTCCCAGAGCAGCGTGGATTCCTCCTCCGCCTGCGGGCTGGCGAGGTATGCCTCGACGGCCGCCCCCAGCTCCTCGGCACTCGCCAGTTCGCTGTTCTCCTTGACGAGCAGAGACTTCCGGGCCGCGCCGTCGGCGTATTCGTCGTAGCGCTTCTCGAGCGAACTGACGACGGACTGCACCTCCGTGGAGTTGCCGACCTGCCGAGCGATCTGGCGCTCGACGTCGCGTCCGGTCTCCCGCAGGCGGTCCGTCGGCAGGACGAGCTTCGCCGTCGCTCCGAGGTACTCGAGTCCTGCCACCGCGGCCGGTGGGTACTCGGCCTCGGAGAGGTAGTGGGGCACGTGGATGACGTGCCCGACGACGTCATGCCCTGCCTCGATCAGCCGGAGCTCGAGGACGTGCCCGATGGACGCCTGCAGCTCGGCCGTCGGCCGCCAGGCGTTCATCCCGTCGATCAGGTCCGCCCGGTTGCCGTGCAGCGTGACACCGATGGGACGGGTATGCGGCACCGGCATCGGGATCGCGTGGATCCACGAGATGAGCGGGACATCGAGATCGTCGACCAGTCCGATGACGGCACTGACGAATCGTTCCCACTGCAGATCGGGCTCGACGCCGGTGAGGAGCAGGAAGGGTTCCCCCAGCCCGTCGTACAGGCGGTGCAACTCGAGCCGGTGCGGCTGGTAGTCCGTCAGGTGGTCCTCGGCGAAGGTGATCTTCGGCCGTCGCCCCCGGTAGTCCATCAGCTGGTCGGCGTCGAATTCCGCGACCGTGTCGTGTTCGAGGACCTCGAGGAGTTCCTCGCTGACCTGCGAGACGACGTGTCCGGCGTCCATGAACCCGGTGAGGCTCACGAGCAGGGGAAGGCCCTTGAGCGCGGGGTCGCCGAGGACGTCGGCGTCGGTGTTGTACAGAGTTCGTGGATCCAGCATGGCTCTCTCCTTGCGGTGTGGTCCTGCAGGACTCAACGCCGCCCGGCTCCGCTTCATTCCGGTGCAGGGCCCTGCGGACTGAAGCGCCGCCCCTCGCGGATGAACAGCCGAGGGGCGCGGGGGCGAGGTCGGAGGCAGCGGGCAGAGACTACGATCGATGGGACGGTTCCCGGACCACCAGATACCGGGACCACGAGCGATGCTGCATCTGGACACCCATCCGGACACGAGGAGACAGATTCCGTGATCAAGACCACCGAGCTACACCTGACGGCTTCCGCGAAGGACCTCAAGATGATTCCGAGCGATGCGCTCGTGATCGCTGTCGCCAAGGGGACCGACGGGCCCGTACTGCTCGACAACCCGCTGCCCGCGAAGGCTGCCCGTGCCCTGGGTGATTCCCTGCAGGTCCTCGGGATCACCGGCGCAGCGGACGAGGTGCGGCGTCTTCCCGGGCTGCCCGAGACCGGCGCCGACTCCCTCGTGCTGACCGGCGTCGGAGCAGTGGCGGACGATGCACCCACCCATGAGACCCTTCGCCGTGCCGCGGGTGCCGCGGTCCGCCAGCTGACCGGTCTCGACACCGTCGTCGTCGCCCTTCCGGCCGCTACGGTGGCCTCCGCCGCAGCAGTGGCCGAAGGCGCCGCCTTCGGCGCGTACAGCTACGAGGGGCACAAGTCCGGCATGAAAGCCGACGGCACCATCGCCCGCTCCACCGACAGGGATGCGGTGCGCAACGTCGTCGTCCACACGGTCGCGGCGGATGATGCAGACCTCGCAGCTGCGTTGCAGCGTGCCGTCGTGCTCGGGAAGAACGTCAACGCGACGCGCTCCCTCGTCAACCAGCCCCCCAGCCACCTCTACCCGGAGACCTTCGCCCAGGCCGCCAAGGAGCTCTCACGCGGCCTCCCCGTCAAGGTCACCGTCATGGACGAGAAGCGCCTCGAGCGTGACGGCTACGGCGGGATCCTCGGCGTCGGGAAGGGATCGTCGCGGCCGCCGCGCATGGTGAAGGTGGAGTACTCCCCGGCGAAATCCGCCGTGCACCTCGCTCTCGTGGGCAAGGGCATCACGTTCGACTCCGGGGGGCTCTCCCTGAAGCCGGCGGCCGGCATGCAGACCATGAAACTGGACATGGCCGGCGCTGCCGTCGTGCTGACGACGCTCCTGGCGGTCGCCGAACTCGGCCTTCCCGCGAAGGTCACCGCCTGGCTCTGCCTCGCCGAGAACATGCCCTCCGGCACGGCGCAGCGGCCCGAGGACGTCCTGTCGATCTACGGCGGCCGCACCGTCGAGGTGCTCAACACCGATGCCGAGGGCCGACTCGTCCTCGCGGACGGCCTTGCCGCAGCGAGCGAGGAAGCCCCTGACGCGATCATCGACATCGCAACGCTCACCGGGGCCCAGATGATCGCGCTCGGCACCCGGGTCTCGGGGGTCATGGGCGACGACGGAGTCCGAGACGCCGTCAAGGCCGCCGCTGATCGCGCCGGCGAGCAGTTCTGGCCCATGCCCCTCCCCGAGGAGCTGCGCCCCAGCCTCGAGTCGCAGGTCGCGGACATCGCCAACATCGGCGAGCGGAACGGCGGCATGATGACCGCCGCTGTCTTCCTGCGTGAATTCGTCGGCCAGGTCGACGGCGAGAAGATCCCGTGGGCGCACCTCGATATCGCCGGCCCGGCCTTCAACGAGGGCGCGCCCTACGGGTACACCCCGAAGGCAGGGACCGGTGTCGGAGTGCGGACCCTGCTGGCCTACGTGGAGGACGTCCTCGCCCGCGCCGTCTGACCCGACCGGTCCGGACGCAGCGTTTGCCGGCGGCGCCCACTCCGGGCAGGTCGGTCTCAGCGAGGTCACGCGCAGCAGGACGCGCGTGACCTCGCGCACATCATGGTCCTGCGGGCCGACCGACAGGCTTCCGGAGTGGATGCTGGCTTCGTGTGGGGATAGGGTGAAAACGAGAGTGCACCGAGCACCTGCTTCGTGTACTGCGACCGCATCGGAATTCGATGTACCACCAGACGCGCGTGCGCGTCGACAGACCACGCGAGGGAGCGTCCAAGTGGCCGAATCGGCAACTGCGCAAGAATTCGACATCCTGGTACTCGGCGGAGGGAGCGGCGGCTACGCTGCCGCGCTCCGCGCGGTACAGCTGGGGTTCACCGTAGGACTCATCGAGAAGGGCAAGCTCGGCGGAACCTGCCTCCACAACGGCTGCATCCCCACCAAGGCCCTGCTGCACTCGGCCGAGATCGCCGACGGAGCACGTGACGCCGCCAAGTACGGCGTGAAGGCCACCTTCGAGTCGATCGACATGGACGCGGTGAACGCGTACAAGGACGGCATCATCGCCGGGAAGTACCGCGGACTCCAGGGCCTCATCAAGTCCAAGGGCATCACCGTCATCGAGGGCGCCGGCCGGCTCGCCTCGCAGAACACCATCGACGTCGACGGCACCGTCTATACCGGCAAGCACATCGTGCTCGCCACCGGCTCCTACTCCCGCAGCCTCCCCGGGCTCGAGATCAGCGGCAAGGTCATCACCTCGGACCAGGCGCTGACGATGGACTTCGTCCCGAAGACCGCGATCATCCTCGGCGGAGGAGTCATCGGCTGCGAGTTCGCGTCCGTCTGGAAGTCCTTCGGAGTCGACGTCACCATCATCGAGGCCCTCCCCTCGCTGGTACCGAACGAGGACGCCTCGATCGTCAAGGGATTCGAGCGGGCGTTCAAGAAGCGCGGCATCAAGTTCAACACCGGCACGCGCTTCAAGTCCGTCGAGCAGAACGACGACGGCGTCAAGGTCTCCCTCGAGGACGGCAAGACCTTCGAAGCGGACCTCATGCTCGTCGCCGTCGGTCGCGGACCCGTCACGCAGAACCTCGGCTACGAGGAGGCCGGCCTCACGATGGACCGCGGCTTCGTCATCACGAACGAGCGCCTGCACACCGGCGTCGGGACCATCTACGCGATCGGGGACATCGTCCCCGGCCTGCAGCTCGCGCACCGCGGCTTCCAGCAGGGCATCTTCGTCGCGGAGGAGATCGCCGGGCTGAAGCCCGTGGTCGTCGCCGACCTCAACATCCCCAAGGTCACCTACAGCGACCCCGAGATCGCGTCGGTCGGGTACACCGAGAAGGCGGCCCGCGAGAAGTTCGGCGACGATCGCGTCGAGACCCACGAGTACAACCTCGCCGGCAACGGCAAGAGCTCGATCATCGGCACGGGTGGCCTGGTGAAGCTCGTCCGGGAGAAGGACGGCCCGATCGTCGGAGTACACATGCTGGGTTCCCGCATGGGTGAGCAGATCGGGGAGGCCCAGCTGATCGTCAACTGGGAGGCCTACCCGGAGGACGTCGCTCCGCTCATCCACGCGCACCCCACCCAGAACGAGGCGCTCGGCGAGGCCCACCTCGCACTCGCCGGCAAGCCGCTCCACGGCTGAGGCAACGCCCCCACGCAGCACACCGGCTTAGTCCACGCTCGGAGAGCGTGGACTAAGCTCGGAACCAGGAATCTCAAGCACGTCCAGCTGAACGGGCCCCGCGCCTCGGGCAGCTGCCAGGAACGATCTACGAAGGAGAAACGGGCGCACTATGTCTGAATCCGTGAACTTGCCCGCTCTCGGTGAAAGCGTCACCGAAGGCACCGTCACCCGTTGGCTCAAGCAGGTCGGTGACCGCGTCGAGGTGGACGAGCCCCTGCTCGAGGTGTCGACCGACAAGGTCGATACGGAGATCCCCTCGCCCATCGCCGGTGTGATCGAGGAGATCCTCGTCGCAGAGGACGAGACCGCAGAGGTGGGCGACCCGCTGGTACGCATCGGCGACGGCTCCGGCGGCGGGGATTCGGACAGTTCGGCACCGGCAGCGGAGCCTGAACAGCCGGCGGAGGAGGAGTCAGCTCCTGCGGCCCCTGCTGCGCAGAGCAGCGAGCCCGAGGAGGCCCCTGCCGCTTCCGGGGAGGATTCCTCGGAGGGGACCGAGGTCACCCTGCCCGCGCTCGGTGAGAGCGTCACCGAAGGCACCGTCACCCGGTGGCTCAAGGAGATCGGGGACGACGTCGAGGTCGATGAGCCCCTCCTCGAGGTCTCGACCGACAAGGTCGACACCGAGATCCCCTCCCCCGTCGCCGGCAAGCTCCAGGAGATCCGCGTCAACGAGGACGAGACCGCCGAGGTCGGCGCCGTCCTCGCGGTCATCGGATCCGGCGCGGCCGCTCCCGCGAAGGTCGAGGCCGCTTCCGGTGAGCCCGTCGCCGCGGCTCCTGCCGAGGAACGCAACGATGCCCCGACGGAGAAGCCGGGCGCCGACAAGGAAGCAGGACGCGCATCCGGTACGTCCGAATCCGACGACGACGCCAGCGGCGAGCCGACACCTGCCCCGGCGGAGTCCGCCCAGCCGACGGCACCGTCGGAGGACACCGGGGGCGCGGACGCCTCCGCCTACGTCACCCCCCTCGTCCGCCGCCTGGCGAACCAGAACAAGGTCGACCTGTCCTCCGTGAAGGGCACCGGGGTCGGCGGACGCATCCGCAAGCAGGACGTCCTCGAGGCGGCCGAAGCCCAGAAGGCCCAGGCCGCACCGCAGGAGGAGACACCGGCCGCCCCGCAGACCGGTGCCGCAGCTCCCGCGCCCGCGAAGCCTGCTGCTCCCGCCGTCGAGCCGTCGAAACTGCGCGGCACCGTCGAGAAGGCGCCCAGGATCCGGCAGACGATCGCCAAGAGGATGCGTGAATCCCTCGAGGTGTCGGCTCAGCTCACCCAGGTGATCGAGGTCGACATGACGCGCATCGCCAAGCTCCGCACGGCATCCAAGGACACGTTCCTGGCGCAGAACGGCGCGAAGCTCACCTTCCTCCCGTTCATCTCGAAGGCCGTCACCGAAGCGCTCAAGCAGCACCCGAAGCTGAACGCCTCCTTCGACGAGGAGAAGAAGGAAGTCACGTACCACGACGCCGAACACCTGGCGATCGCGGTGGACACCGAGAAGGGCCTGCTGGTCCCCGTCATCAAGGACGCCGGCAATCTCAACCTCGGCGGACTCGCGAAGAAGATCGCGGACGTCGGGTCGCGTACCCGCAACGGACAGATCGGTCCGGACGAGCTGTCCGGCGGAACGTTCACGATCACGAACATCGGTTCGGCGGGCGCCCTCTTCGACACCCCGATCATCAATCAGCCACAGGTGGGCATCCTGGGCACGGGCATCATCGTGAAGCGCCCCGTGGTCATCACGGGCGTCGACGGCGACGACACGATCGCCATCCGGTCGATGATGTACCTCAGCCTCACGTACGACCACCGTCTCGTGGACGGCGCGGATGCGGGACGCTTCCTGCAGACCCTGAAGGCCCGCCTCGAAGGCGGCGCTTTCGAGGCGGATCTCGGCCGCTAGCACCACCTGCCCCCAGGGGCCGACAGGAGCCGCTTACCCCACGGGGAAGCGGCTCCTGTCGTCTGTGACCCCTCGGGTAGCCCATCCAGGCTGCTGTCCGGGCGGGCAGGGCCTCGGCGCATGCCGATGGAACTCGTTCCCCCCTCTCCCTAGGATGGGGGTGAAGTACCGGGACGCGATCTCCGCGCCCGTCCGACAGCAAGGAGAACCATGGCTACCGTTCGCACAGCCCACACCGTCTGGAGTGGCGACCTCCCGTCCGGCTCGGGGCAGGTCACGCTCGACTCATCAGGTCTCGGAACCTACGACGTCACCTGGCGGGCCCGCGCCGAGCAGTCGGAGGGCAAGACCAGCCCCGAGGAGCTCATCGCCGCAGCGCACTCCGCCTGCTTCTCCATGGCCTTCAGCCACGCCCTCGGCGAGGAGGGCAAGACGCCCGAACGTGTCGAGACGAAGGCGGAGGTCGACTTCCAGCCGGGGACGGGTATCACCGCCATCCGCCTGACCCTCGATGCCAGTGTCCCCGGACTCAGCGAAGAGGACTTCCAGCGGGTTGCGCAGGCTGCCAAGGAAGGGTGCCCGGTCTCGCAGGCACTCGCGGGCGTCAAGGACATCTCGCTGACGGCCACGCTCCAGGGCTGATCACGCCCGATCCATTGGAGAAGACGGAAGGACCCCGGGCAGCACCCGGGGTCCTTCCGTGTCAGCACAGCTCCGTCATCAGTGACCGCCCCTGCCGGGCATCCGCTCAGGAGCGGAGGTGCTGCGGTCGGGGCGGCAGCGGCCCAGGCCCGCGGGCGGGATAGCCGTCCTTCACCGGCGGTACATCGGTGGGGATCTCCGTGAGCATCTCCCGGAGGACGCCGACACCGTGCTCGAGCTGGGGGTCCTCCCCTGCCGCATGGGCGTGCGGCGGGAAGGGGACCTCGATGTCCGGATCGACCCCGTGGTTCTCGATCGACCACCCCACCCCGCCCACCACATGGAAGCCGTAGCGGGGCTGGTTGACGCCCGTACCGTCCGCCAGCTTGAAACGCCCGTCGATGCCGATGACGCCGCCCCAGGTCCGCGTCCCGATCACCGGTCCGATGCCGCGCAGCTTCGCGACCTGGGTGATGATGTCGCCGTCCGAGCCGGCGAACTCGTCGGTCAGGATGACCACGGGACCACGTGGTGCATGGGCCGGGTAGGTGCCCGGCACCTCGCCGCGCGGCATGGACCAGGCCGTGACGCGCCGGCCGATCAGCTCCGCGACCAGCTGCGACGTGTGACCGCCGCGGTTCCGGCGGACGTCTATCACCAGGGCGTCCCGGGCCGTCTCCCGGTCGAGGTCGCGGTGCAGCTGACCCCACCCGTTGGCGACCATGTCCGGGATGTGGAGGTACCCGAAGCGACCCTCGGAGGCGCGCCGGACCGTCGCCCTGTTCGCTGCGACCCAGTTCTGGTAGCGCAGGCGTTCCTCGCTCCGGAGGGGGACGACGGCGACACGGCGGCGCCCGGCGTCGTCCGCCGACCGCACGGTCAGCTCCACTGCCACCCCTGCCGCCCCCGTCAGGAGCACGGAGGGCCCGAACCGGTCCGGGACGGGAACACCATCGACCGCTTCGATGATGTCGCCTGCCCTCACCGCGACCCCGGGGGCGCTGAGCGGGGAGATGGCGCGCGGATCCGACGATTCCGTCTCGAAGACGCGCGTCACCGCCCAGCCGCCGTTCGCGGGCGCGAGCTCCGCACCGAGGAAGCCCTGGTGGCCCCCCGGCTCGGTGACCACAGCTGGCGCGACGTAGGCATGGGACGTTCCCAGCTCCCCGTGGAGTTCCCAGAGGAGATCGACGAGGTCGTCATGGCTGCCCAGCCGGTCGACCAGCGGCAGGTAGCGCTCCCGGATGCCTTCCCAGTCCACACCGGCCATGTCCTCGGTCCAGAAGAAGTCCCGCTGGAGCCGCCAGGCCTCCTCGAAGGCCTGCCTCCAGACGCTGGGTGGGTCGAGCAGAACCCGGACGCGCTCCAGGGCCACGCGGATCTGCTTCGGCGAATCCGGCTCCGTCCTGCCGTCGGTCGGGATGGCGGTGACCGTTCCGTGCGCCCTGTGCACCGCGGTGGACCCGTCCCGGCTGACCTCGAAGGCCTCGACGTCCGCTGCAAGCACCTCGACGGTCCGGCGGGCCAGATCGAAGCGCTCGAGGCGCCGCGCCGGTTCCTCGTCCGAGGATGACGCGCGCCCGTCGCCCGTGACTCCCCCGATGTCTCCCGCCGTCCACAGCAGCGCCCCCTCGACGGCCCTGAGGTCGTCGTAGGTCCCCTGCCCGACCGGCAGCGCGATGGTGCGTGCCATCAGGAGGTCTGGGTCGACGACGACCGGCGCCTTCTCACTGGTGTCGGCGCCCTTCCCATCGGGCTGTCCGCCGTTCCCGCCCGCCGTCGCGGCACTCGGACCGAAGGGCGACGGCGTACCCGCCGCGAGCGCCACGAGGTAGGGCTTGGTGGACGCCGGGAAGCTGAGGTCGAAGCGGTGGGTGTCGTAGACCGGGTCGAAGCTCCTGTCCGAGAGGAAGGCGAGGTACTTCCCGTCGGGAGTGAAGGTCGGCGACCAGTCCCTGAACCGTCCGTCCGACACGTCCAGGATGTCCCCTGCCTGCCCTACGCCCGTGAGCCGGATGCGGCTCCGCGATCCCTCCTGCGCCATCGGCTCGGCCCAGGCGAGCCACGCAGAGTCGTTCGAGAAGACGGCCGACTCGATCGCACCCTCCTCCGTGGCGACGATCCTGCGTCGGGCACCGCTGTCGACCGTCACGAGGTCGAGGGCACCGGTCTCGGAGGGAACGGCGACATGCCTCCCGTCCGGGCTGACGGCGAGCGCCGTTGCACGGAAACGCCCGTCGAAGGCGAAGCGCTGCAGCACCTCTCCCGCGGGCGCGGATTGAGCCTCCAGCGATGCCGCCTCGCCGTCGCTCTCTCCGTCGCCGCTGTCCTGCCGCTGGGGAACCTCCCCCGTGGTCGGAGCTCCGCCCGCACCGAGGGGGCTCGGGGCAGCGTCAACGGGGCCAGGCCTCGGTGCGTCGCGCAGGCTCAGAGCCCTCACCGGCGCAGGGAGAGCCGCTGCGGCGCTGTCATCGGATCCGATGGGGTCCGGGGACGTCGCCGCAGCCACGGACGGACGATCGTCGCCCGGCGACGTCCGCTCCGCACCCGCGAACACATCCCGCACGTACAGCGCCTCCTCGCCACCGGTATCCGCGATGTAGGCGATCCTCGTCCCATCCACCGGCCGGCCGAGCCGGGCCCTCACTCCCGGGGTCGCCTCGATGACGCGCGAGGGGCCGTCCTGGTGGGTCACCCAGTGGAGCGTTCCATGGGCTTCGACGATCGAGGCGGATCCGTCGGCCGTCGGTACAGCGGCGGCGAGGTGGCGGTCGACCTTCAGCGGTTGGGGACGACGCGCGGTGGCCGCCGAGCCGAGCGTGATGGACAGCCGGATGGCCGCGTCGTCGAGGGAGGGCAGGAACCAGAGGCTCCCGGCGGACTCGAAGACGATGCGGGTTCCGTCGGTGCTGGCATGGCGCACGTAGAACTCGTCGTGGTCCGTGTGGCGGCGGAGGTCCGCGCCCGTCCGGTCCACCGAGTAGAGGTTGCCGTACCCTTCGTGGTCGGACAGGAAGGCGACGCGACCGTCGACCCACATGGGGTCGCTGAGATTCCCGTCCAGTTCCGGGAGGAACCTCTCGAAGCCGCCGCTCCCGTCGTCGTCGATCCAGAGCTTGCCCGCGGTACCACCTCGGTAACGCTTCCACCAGGCCGGTTCCCGCGTCAGGGCGCTGCCGATCACCACCGGCTTCTCATCTCCCAGTGCAGGGCCTTCGACGACGGTGTCCACCGGACCGAAGGGCAGGACGGTGTGCGCCGAACCATCGAGGGGAACGCGGTAGGCCCACCCCAACCGGGAATCCTCGTGACGGAACGCGCTCGTGGCCAGGACGTCACCGGACGCCGTGAATCCCTTGACGCGGGTGCTCTGGTGTCCCCAGAAGGTGAGCCTACGGAAGCCGCCACCCTCGACGTCGGCGGCGACGACCTCGGGCGCGCCGCCCTGCACGACGGTCCAGGCGATCGTGCTGCCGTCCGGTGAGAAGCGGGGGTTCCTGGCGACGAGTTGCAGAGCAGAGATGCGCCAGGCGCGGCCTCCGTCCAGCGGAGCCACCCAGACGTCGTTCTCGGCGACGAAGGTGACGCGGTTGCCGTGGAGGTGCGGGAAGCGGAGGTAGTCGGAGCCCATTCGTCGATCTTAGCCACGGGGGAACGCGCGCCGGCTCTCCTTCGAGCCTGTGCCTGCGCCCTCCGCGACCCGGAGCGGCGGGGCGCCCGGTACCGTTCGCGGGAGACAAGTGGTTCGATGGAGCAATGCGCATCCTTCTCGCCGGCGCGTCCGGAACCATTGGAACCGCCCTCACCCGACAGTTGGAGAAGAACCACGAGGTGCGGCGCCTTGTGCGCCGGGCACCGAAGGGAGTCTCGGAGGTGCGGTGGAATCCCGCCGCAGGGGAGCTCGACGTGGCCGCGATCGAGTGGGCGGACGCCGTCGTGAATCTCTCCGGTGCGGGTATAGCCGGCGGCCTGTGGACGCGGTCGTACAGGGAGAAGCTGTACTCCTCACGCATCCGCCCCACCCGCACGCTCGTCGAGGCGATGAAGAAGGCCCAGAATCCTCCGCAGGTCTTCGTCAGCCAATCGGCGTCCGGCTATTACGGCGACCGCGGGGACGAGGTCCTGACCGAGGCCTCGGCATCCGGCGGGACCCTTCTGGCCGATATCTGCAGGCGGTGGGAGGAAGAAGCGCTCGGTGCTCCGGACCCGGTCCGCGTGGTCCTGGCCCGCACCGGTATCGTCATGGCGAAGGAGGGCGGTGCCCTTCCGAACCTCCTGATCCCGATCCGCTTGTTCGCCGGCACGTCCCTCGGCTCCGGACGCCAGTGGTGGCCCTGGATCAGCCTGAACGACGAGATCCGGGCCCTCGAATTCCTGCTCACCTCACCCCTCAGCGGGCCTGTCAATCTCAGCGCACCAAGTCCGGCCCACCTCGATGACATCACCCTCCAGCTCGGTAGGGCATTCCACCGCCCTGTCTGGTTCCGGGTTCCGGGTGTCATCCTGACGACTGTCATCGGGCAACTCGCTTTCGAACTCCTCCTGGTGAGCGCTCGCATGGAGCCACGCGCACTCACCCGCGCCGGCTTCACTTTCGACGAACCCACGCCCGAATCCCTGGCGCAATGGGTGAGGAGGGTCGTCTCGGGCTAGGGGCGTTCGGGCGCCTCCCCGTCGTCCGGCGGCTCCTTCTGCGTCAGGTTCTGCGTCATGTTCTGCGTCATGGCCCGGGCGAGACGACCGAGTGGATCCGCCAGCCGGAACCGGAGTTCCAGAGGACGAAGACCAGGTCCTGCTCACCGGCGGCCATCAGCGGGCTGGGGCCCTCTCCGTCCGGCGACCGACCGTTCGGGGGCGACGACGTGGTCTCCGTGTAGGACGAGAGCTTCGCCGTCGCCCGGATCACCGACACCTCCGTCGCCTCGGGCGGACGCATGACGGGCGGAAGGGCAGCGACCTGCGGCATCGCAGTGAGCTCCACCTCGGACAACACCGACGAATCACTGATGGTGATCGACAAGTGCTGAAGTTCACGGCCCGAGTCCGCGAGCGCGGTGACCGACTCGTGGTCGGCCGAGAACGCCGGCGACCCCTCGACGGCAACTCCTGTCAGCAATCCGGCGTCGGCCGTCGCGAACGCCCTCCCGCGCAGTGCCGCGAGTTCCCCGAGCGCCGCCACGGGGTCGAGTGGGCCGGCCCCCGGGGGTGGGGCCCGGTGCGCGTCGACTGTCCCGGGGCCATCCTCGGCACGCTCGGAGGCACTGCCGATCGGAGCGGTCTCCGTCGCGTCCTGCGCTGCCGGAGCCTGACCGGTGACCTCATTGCCCTGCGGTGCCGGCCGGGTGAGCGGCTGTTCGGTGGTCGCCGACCCACCGAGCGTCAACCCGATGCCCGCCAGGAGCAGAGCACCAGCGGCCAGTCCTGCCGCAAGTGCCAGCCGGCTCCGAGTATCACGATCGGTCCGGGGGCGGCTGCGCACGGGACCTGCAGGAACGGAGTCTCGGTGCGCCCTGCCCCGCCGATGGAGCGATGGGTCGCTACTCCTCGCCCCGGTCCCCGGTCGCTGCCGCCTGCGGTGTCCACGCACAATCCGTCTCCAGCCCTTCAGCGGAGGAACCGGCGGACGAACCTCGAGCTGCGTGAGCAGTTCAGGCAGAACACTCGGATGGACGGCAGGCACCAGGTTGACCGCGACGGGTGCTGAGCTCGCGAGCAGCGTCCGTGCGAAGTCGTCCGCCGACGGCCGGCGGTCCGTGGTCGAGCTCAACCCGTCCTCGATGAGTTGCATGAGTATGGGAGGCACGTCGGGGATGATCAGGGCAAGGGGCGGGCGTTGCTCGGTCGGAGCGGGGACGCGACCGGTCAGGGCGAACCACGCGACCGCCGCGAGTGCGAACACGTCCGCTCGTGCATCGAAGGATCCGTCGCCCGACGGATCGACGAATCCCGGGGTTCCGACCACGGCGACGGGGTCGGAACCCAGCAGCCGCCCGGTGCCGAAATCTGCGAGCAGGGGTTTGCCCTCGGGGGTGAAGAGGATGTTCGCCGGGGTCACATCCCCGTGTGATGCTCCCTCGCGATGCAGGTGACCCAGGACCTGGGCCATCGGCGCCAGGGCCGTCACCACCTCCGGGACCGGAAGCGGACCGCGACTGGCAACAAGGCCCAGCAGAGATCCACCCGCGGCGAGGTCCATCAGCAGACCCGGACCCTGATCGGTCTCGAGGATACGGTGCACCGGCAGCAGGTGGTCGTGTCCGAAGCCCTGGAGCAACCGGAGTTCCCGCCCGACATCCGCCCGGGCGGATCGCCCCTCGCCGGATGCCGACCCCGGAGATCCGGAAGCCGCCGCTGTACCGGATGCCCTTCGTCCATGGCGGGACGGCATGCGACCCGGGGCCGGCGCTGCTTCCGGATCCGGTCCCGACCCTGACCCGTCTCCGACCTTGAGTGCGAATCGCTGTCCGCCGTCGTCGGTCACCAACCAGACACGGGAGGACCCCCCTCGGCCGAGGAGGCGTCCGACCGTGAAGCCGTCGACGGAGGGAGGGGGCCCCGCCTCCCGGTCGACGACGGAACCGCGGGTCCCCGCCACGGCGGATCGGTCGATGCCGATTCCGGTGCGCGAGGTACGCGGGGCGAAGTCACTCATGCATCAGTTCTAGGGCATGGGTGAACGCTCCGATGGGTTATCCACAGGCCGCGACGAGGCGAGGGTGCAGGGGTCGACCGAGTGCCCGGAGAAGAGTCACCGAACGGGACTACGCTTGCACCATGACTCTCGTACTGTCGCGCGTCGGCCTTGCCCCGGACTACATCGAGTACACCCGCGGCTGGGAGATGCAGAAACTTCTGCACGCACAGGTCGTCGAGGGGACGGCACCCAGCACGGTCCTCCTCCTGGAACACACCGCCGTCTACACGGCCGGCAAGCGCACCGAGGACCACGAGAGGCCGTTCGACGGCACACCCGTGGTTCCCGTGGATCGCGGCGGCAAGCTGACGTGGCACGGCCCCGGACAGCTGGTCGGGTACCCGATCCTCGCCCTACGGGATCCGGCACGCGTCGCCGAGTACGTGCACATCCTCGAGGAGGTCATCATCGCCACCCTCGGACAGCTCGGGATCGACGGCATCCGCATCGCCGGACGATCGGGGGTCTGGCTGGCCGCGACGGACGACAGCCCGGCCAGGAAGATCGCGGCGATCGGGATCCGGGTGAAGGACCGTGTCACGATGCACGGTTTCGCCGTCAACTGCAGCAACGAACTGGCTCCGTTCCAGCAGATCGTCCCCTGCGGCATCAGCGACGCCGGAGTGACGACCATCTCGGCCGAGTACGGCCGGACGGTCACGCCAGCGGAGATCGTTTCGCTTATCGAGGCCGAACTGCGCAAGAATGAGGCGTTGCTGGTGGGCAGTGGCGATACCCGCGCCGCCCACGCCGATTCCACAGAAGGAGCTCTACTGTGAGCCTTGCACCCGAGGGTCGCCGCCTGCTGCGCGTCGAGGCGCGTAACGCCGAAACGCCCGTCGAGCGCAAACCGGACTGGATCAAGGCGAAGGTCAACATCGGTCCAGAATTCGTCGCGATGAAGAACCTCGTGAAGAAGGAAGGACTCCACACCGTGTGTGAGGAGGCCGGCTGTCCCAACATCTTCGAGTGCTGGGAAGACCGCGAGGCGACCTTCCTCATCGGCGGATCGGAATGCACGAGGCGCTGCGACTTCTGTCAGATCGACACCGGTAAGCCCCAACCGCTGGACCGGAGCGAGCCGTTCAAGGTGGCGCAGTCCGTCAAGTCGATGAATCTCCGCTACGCCACCGTCACGGGCGTCGCGCGTGACGATCTGCCCGACGAGGGCGTCTGGCTCTACGCCGAGACGATCCGCCAGATCCACAGCATGAATCCCGGGACGGGCGTCGAGATCCTCATCCCCGACTTCTCGGGACGGCCCGAGCACATCGCCGCCATCTGCGACGCGGCTCCGGAGGTCTTCGCGCACAACGTCGAGACGGTGCCGCGCATCTTCAAGCGGATCCGCCCGGCGTTCCGCTACGAGCGGTCCCTCGACGTCATCACCCAGGGACGCGACCGCGGGATGGTGACGAAGTCCAATCTCATCCTCGGCATGGGCGAGACGCGCGAGGAGATCTCATCGGCCCTCCGTGACCTGCACGAGGCGGGCTGTGACCTCATCACCATCACCCAGTACCTGCGCCCGAGCGAGCGTCACCTTCCCGTGGACCGCTGGGTGAAGCCGGGCGAGTTCGTCGAGCTGAGCCAGGAGGCGGAGGAGATCGGTTTCCTGGGCGTGATGAGCGGGCCGCTGGTGCGCTCCTCCTACCGCGCCGGACGCCTGTGGGCCCGGGCGATGCGGAAGAAGGGCCTCGAACTGCCTGCCGAACTCGCTCACCTGGACGAATCGGGGTCGGCCCTGCAGGAAGCGTCCTCGCTCCTCGCCGGCTGACGCCACTCCTACCGGGCGATCGTCGGCCCGGCGCCAGGATGCCGTCGGGTCATCCCGTAGAATCGGAGAACTATGTCGCACACGATCGATCCTTCAGGCTCACCCACGCCCAAACGCCGCCTTTTCTCGCGCAAGCCGAAAGCCGAGAAGGGGCCGAAGAAGACCGGGCGCATGAAGCAGGTGGCCGAGGTCTTCAAGATGACGCGGCGCAACGATCCCGCAGTGGTCTGGTTCATGCTGCTCGCGTTCGTCGGGATCATCGCGGTGGGCCTGCTGATCGGCCTGCTGATCAACAACATCATCACGCTCATGATCATCGCCGTCCCCCTGGCGTTCCTCGCGGCGATCTTCATCCTGTCGCGGCGGGCCGAACGGGCTGCCTTCTCCCAGATCGAGGGGAAGCCCGGCGCGGCCGGCGCCGCCCTCAGCGTCCTTCGACGGGGCTGGATCCTCCAGGAACAACCCGTGGCGGTCAACCCCCGCACACAGGACGCCGTCTTCCGCGTGATCGGACGGCCGGGCGTCATCCTCGTGTCGGAAGGACCCTCCGCCCGGGTGAAGCAGCTGGTCGACGGTGAGAAGCGCAAGATGACGCGCATCATCCCCAACGTGCCGGTTCACGTCATCGAGACCGGCCGGGGTGACCGGCAGGTGCCGCTCTCGAAGGTTCCCAAGACGGTTCAGAAACTGAAGAAGACCCTGACGAAGCAGGAGGTCTACGCCGTCGACAAGCGCCTCACCGCCCTCACCACGAAACTCCCGATCCCCAAGGGTGTCGATCCGTTCAAGGCCCGCCCCGATCGCAAGGCGATGCGCGGACGCTGATCGCTTCGATCGACCACGAGAAGAGCCCCTCCCCTCGGGAGGGGCTCTTCTCGTATCGGCCCCGAGCGTCCTGGGCGGAGAGCTAGATCCGGAAGAGGCCCGTACCGCGGGCACGGTCGTGCAGGCCCCGCTGGTCGGCGTCGACGACGAGCGCGGGAACCACGAGGCACACGAGGACGCCACGGATCAGGGCGGTGAGGTACCCGGCGGGTCGACCGTCGAGGGTCTGCACCTGCATGCGCAGCACCCGGTGCCCGATGCTGTAGCCGAAGAATCCCACCAGGAGGACCTGCTCGGCCAGGAAGATGGCCAGGGTGGCGAACCCGTCGTATCCGAAGAAGGCCGCGGACAGCAGCGAGCAGATGGCCCAGTCGATCACGAGCGCCCCGGCACGCGGAACGAAACGGGCGATGGACCCCGGCCCCGATTCGGGGCGTCCCAGGCGTTGACCCGGCCACTGGTGGCTGCCGGAGGACGGCGGACCGTCCATCCATGAACCGAGATCGTTTCTGTTTACCACGGTCCCAGCCTACCCGCGGGGCTCCGTCGCCCGCCCGCATTATGCCCCTGCGACCCCGCACGCGCTAGGGTGGGTTGCGTAGTTCACGCCATGTAACGTCCCGGAAACAAGGGTGACACCAGCGGGAAACTGCCCGCTCCTAGAGTTGGAACGAGTCGGCGGCAGCGCCTATCCTGCCAGAGCTCGTGTCTTTCCAAGCGGCGCAGGGACACGCGCTGGCGCCGGGTTTCCCCAGCCATGCGTTAGGAGCATGAATCGATGTTTAAGAATGCGGACGAGGTCCTCAAGTTCATCGCCGATGAAGACATCAGGTTTGTTGATGTCCGGTTCACCGACCTTCCGGGGGTGCAGCAGCACTTCAACGTCCCGGCCAAGTCCGTGGATGCCGATTTCTTCATCCACGGTCAGCTTTTCGACGGGTCCTCGATCCGCGGATTCCAGGGCATCGCCGAATCGGACATGCAGCTCATCCCCGACGTGACGACGGCATTCGTCGATCCCTTCCGGGCCGAGAAGACCCTCGCGCTGAACTTCTCCATCGTCAACCCGCGCACGGGGGACCCCTACCACCGCGACCCCCGCAGCGTCGCCGAGCGCGCCGAGGCGTACCTCTCCTCGACCGGCATCGCGGACACGGCCTTCTTCGCCCCCGAGGCCGAGTTCTTCATCTTCGACAACGTCCAGTACGAATCCTCGCCCCAGGGCAGCTTCTACAAGGTGGACTCGATCGAGGCGCCCTGGAACTCCGGGCGTGAGGAAGTCGGCGGCAACCTCGGCAACAAGACCCCCTTCAAGGGCGGGTACTTCCCGGTCTCCCCCGTGGACAAGCAGGCGGGCCTCCGCGACGCCATCTGCGTCGAGCTCGATAAGGCGGGCCTCGAGGTCGAGCGTTCGCACCACGAGGTGGGCGGCGCCGGTCAGGCCGAGATCAACTACAAGTTCACGACCATGACCCATGCCGCGGACGACCTCCAGAAGTTCAAGTACATCGTGAAGAACGTCTCCAACGCGTGGGGCAAGTCGGCCACCTTCATGCCGAAGCCGATCTTCGGCGACAACGGTTCGGGGATGCACTGCCACCAGTCGCTGTGGGCCGGTGGAGAGCCGCTCTTCTACGACGAGCGCGGCTATGCCGGTCTCTCGGACATGGCCCGCTGGTACATCGGCGGGCTCCTGAAGCACGCCTCTGCGGTCCTCGCCTTCACCAACCCGACGGTGAACTCCTACCGTCGCCTGGTCAAGGGCTTCGAGGCACCGGTCAACATGGTGTACTCGCAGGGCAACCGCTCGGCCGGCATCCGTATCCCCATCACCGGATCCAACCCCAAGGCCAAGCGCATCGAGTTCCGCGCACCGGATCCCTCGTCGAACCCGTACCTCGCCTTCGCCGCACAGCTCATGGCGGGCCTGGACGGGATCAAGAACCGCATCGAGCCGGCCGACCCGATCGACAAGGACCTCTACGAGCTTCCCGCAGAGGAGGCCAAGGACATCCAGACCGCTCCGGCCTCCCTCGAGGAAGCCCTCCTGGCGCTCGAGGCGGACAACGAGTTCCTGCAGGCCGGTGACGTGTTCACGCAGGACCTGATCGACACGTGGATCGAGTACAAGCGCGAGATGGAGATCAAGCCACTGGCCCTTCGGCCGAACCCCTACGAGTTCGAGCTCTACTACGGGGTGTAGCTAGAACACCGGCCAGAAACGGGGTTGGTCCGCAGCCAGTCCGCCCCGCCTCACTGACAGTCGAGAAGAGGGGTGTTCCGGAATGATCCGGGACACCCCTTCCTCGTGCTCACCCACGTGATCCCACGCCGCCCGGAGAGGGGCACCGCAGGGAGACCTGGAATCCACGCACGGCTGTACTCGATGGCGGGAACCACTGGAATCAGGGGTATTTCCCGAAGTTCTGCTCAAGAAACCGCCGCTGTGCGAGGGATTGTGCGAAGCTCGCTGCGGCGTCCGAAGGGGCCGCCCATCACCTGGGGACTTCCATGAAACTTCCATCCGCGCTGACCGCTGTCCTGACCGCCGGCCTCCTGCTCGTCGTCGGCATCGCCGCTCCCGCTGACGCAGGAGCGACCTCTGTCACGACGCTCCGCGCCGCAGCGCGAGCACTTCCCGTCGCCAACGAGAACAACGCCGGCTACGACCGCGACCGGTACTTCGGCGGCTGGAAGGACATCGACAGGGACTGCCAGGACACCCGGGCCGAGGTCCTCATCGCGGAGACCAAAGCCGCACTCTCCTACACCACCACCCGACGCTGCACCGTCTCCACCGGACGCTGGACGACCAGCTTCGACAACAGGGTCCACACCTCGGCGAAGACCGTGCAGATAGACCACACGGTCCCGGTTGCAGAAGCCTGGGGGTCCGGTGCCAGGAACTGGACCCAGACCCGCCGGGTCGCCTTCTACAACGACATCGGGTACGCCGGCACCCTCAACGCGCAGACCACGCTCCTCAACCAGCAGAAGCAGGCCAAGGGCCCCGAGGACTGGATGCCCCCGAGCAACCACTGTTCGTACATCGCCCAATGGATCACCGTCAAGGCCCGCTGGGGACTGACCGCGGACTCCCGTGAGAAGGCCGCCCTGGTGAGGATCGCAGACAAGTGCCCCGCCGCGCAGCTCACGATCACCAGGTACTGACACGACGGCAGGCCCTGAACAGGCCGAACCACGGCCGCGAGGGGAGCTCGGTCCGGGGGCATTCGTCGCAGGAGACCTGCTGGACGCTAGTACCCGTAGAAGTGCCGCTCGAAGACCGCCCGGCTCCGGCGGGTCGCCCGCAGGTAGTCCTCCTCGAGCTCCGATCCGCTACCCGGTCCATAGCCGCACCACCGGGCGACCGCCTCCAGGTCCCGTCGCGGTGAAGGCATCAGGTCGGATGTCCGCCCGGTCCAGATGACGTTGGCCGCCCTGATCCGCGTCGCCAGGCTCCAGCTCTCGCGCAGTATCGCGACGTCCTCCTCCGCCAGCAGCCCCTGCGACCCGATGACCTCCAGCGCGGCCAGCGTGGACTGCACCTGCAGTCCCGGGACGGCGTGGGCATGCTGGAGTTGGAGCAGCTGCACGAGCCACTCGACATCGCTCAGAGCACCGCGTCCGAGCTTGAGGTGCCGGGAAGGGTCAGCGCCCCGCGGAAGCCTCTCCGCTTCCACGCGTGCCTTGACCCGCCTGATCTCCCGGACGTCGGCCTCGCCGAGGTCCTGCGGGTACCGCACCGGATCGATGAGCGCGAGGAAGTCGGCCGCGAGGACGTCGTCGCCGGCCAGCGGCCTGGCCCGCAGCAGGGCCTGCGCCTCCCAGACGAGGGACCAGCGCCGGTAGTACTCCCGGTAGGAATCGATGGACCGCACCATGGCGCCCTGTTTGCCCTCGGGACGCAGTGCTACGTCGATCTCGAGGACGCGTTCCGCGAGGACGGGCGGTTTGCACGGCTGGGTCAGCAGGGCAGCCAGGCGGCTGACGATCCTCTCGGCCTGTTTCTGCGCGGCGGGTTCACCGACCCCCGGGAGCGGTCGGTGCACGTAGATGACGTCGGCGTCCGATCCGTAGGTGATCTCCCGCCCACCCTGCCGCCCCATGGCCATGACGACGACGTCGGTGAGTTGCTCCTCCCCGTCGAACACCTCCTTCTCGGCGACATGCAGGGCGCCCAGGATCGCCGCGCGGTCGGCATCGGCGAGGGCCTCCCCCACGTCTGCCTGCGACAGCAGGTTCGAACTGTCGGCGATCGCGATCCGCAGCAGCTCACGTCGCCGGATGAGGCGGATCAGTCGGATCGCCTCGCCGGGCTGCGGGTGCCGGGACATCTTCGACTGGATCTCCTGCCACTGCGCGTCGAAGCTGTCGGGCACGAGCGCGGAGTCCGACCCGAGCCACTGCGTCGACTCGGGTGACACCTCGAGCAGGTCGGTGATGAAGCGGCTGCTCGACAGGACGGCACAGAGCCGCTCGGCTGCAGCGCTGGAGTCACGCAGCATGCCGAGGTACCAGTGGCTCTCGCCGAGCGACTCACTGAGGCGCCGGAAACCGAGAAGTCCTGCGTCAGGATCCACCCCGTCGGCGAACCAGGCGAGAAGGATGGGCAGCAACTGCCGCTGGAGCATCGCGCGGCGCCTCAGGCCACCGGTGAGGGCTTCGATATGGCGCATCGCACCGCGTGGATCCTGGTAGCCGAGGGCCGCGAGACGGGCCTGGGCCGCCTCGGCCGTCAGCTGGACGTCCTCGGGCCGGAGGGTCGCGGCATTGTTGAGCAGCGGCCGGTAGAAGATCGCCTCGTGGAGTCGTTTGACCAGCCGCCGAGTCCGCTGCCATTTCTCGTGCAGGCTCTGGGCGCTCGGCCTCACCGTGACCATGCATCCCTCCGAGGACCGGGCGAGGGCGCGCAGGGTGGTCTCGTCGTCGGGCATGAGGTGCGTCCGCCGCATCTGCACGAGCTGGATACGGTGTTCCAGGACGCGCAGGTAGCGGTAGGCGTCGTCGAGATCGAGGGCATCGGACCTCCCGATGTACCCGGCGGCACTCAGCGCCTCGATGGCCGTCACGGTGTCCCTGACCCGCAGCGATGCATCGAGCCGGCCGTGCACGAGTTGCAGCAGCTGAACGGTGAACTCGACGTCGCGCAACCCCCCGGGCCCGAGTTTGAGCTGCCGCGCCTCCTCATCCCGGGGGATGTTGTCGGTCACCCGACGGCGCATCGCACGGACCGCCTCGACGAAGCCCTCGCGCTGGGAGGACGCCCAGACGAACGGAGCGATGGCCTCCTCGTACCGGCGCCCGAGGTCCGGATCCCCCGCCACAGCGCGTGCCTTGAGGAGCGCCTGGAACTCCCAGGTCTTCGCCCACCGCTCGTAGTAGGAGACGTGGGACTGCAGCGTACGGACCAGCTGCCCGTCCTTGCCTTCGGGCCGCAGATTGGCGTCCACCTCCCAGAGCGCAGGCTCGGTCCCCGGGGAATACACGCCCCGGGCCATGCCCGACGCCAGTCCCGTGCCGATCCTCGTGAGCGTGGTGTCGTCGAGGTCGTCCCCCTCGACCACGTACACGACGTCCACGTCGGAGATGTAGTTCAGCTCGCGCGCGCCGCACTTGCCCATCGCGATGACCGCGAGCTTCACCCGCGCCACGACGTCGGGCCCGTGCACCTCACCCAGCTCAGCGCGCGCGACGGCCAGGGACGCCTCCAGCGCGGCGGCGGCCAGGTCCGCGAGTTCACGCGCGACGACGGGCTGGTAGTCGACGGGTGCGCAGTGGCCGAGGTCCCGCACCGCGAGATCCGTCAGGTTCCGCCGGTAGGCGACCCGCAGCGCCCTGTGTGCTGCCGTCCCGGTGAGGCCCGCGACGGGGTTGTCCTGCGCAGGGTCCGCTTCGACGGACCGCAGCAGGGCCGCCCGCAGGTCCTCCGGCGCCACCACGGGCAGGGTCGGAGGGCTCGGGCGGACGACGTCGAGGTGACCCGGGTGGCGCATGAGGAACTCCCCCAGCGCCTCGGAGGCTCCGAGCAGCCGGAACAGCGGGATCCTGCGGCCCTCGTCCGAGAACGTCACCGACACGGCCTCCCGATCGACCGCCAGCAGCCTCACGAAGGACTGGAGCGCCAGATCCGGGTTGCCGGCCGCCGCGAGCCCGGCGAAGAGATCGTCGTCGTTCAGTCCCCGCAGCTCAGGCGCGTCCAGGAAGCGCCTGCTCTTCTCGAGGTCCGTGAAGCCGTAGCTGATCAGCTTTCGGTTGAGGCTCATCCCCCAACCCTAGCGATCCAGCTGGACGCGTCGACCTGACCTACAGGATGTTGAGATTCCGGCGCAGTTCGTAGGGGGTCACCTGGATGCGGTAGTCATGCCACTCGGCACGCTTGTTCCGCAGGAAGTTCTCGAAGACCTGCTCGCCCAGGATGTCCGCGACGAGCTCGGAGTCCTCCATCACCCGGATGGCGTCGTGCAGGCTCGCAGGCAGCGGGTCGTGGCCCATCGCCCGACGTTCGGCGGCGGTCAGGCTCCAGACGTCGTCCTCGGCCGCGGGCGGCAGCTCATAGCCTTCCTCGATGCCCTTCAGGCCTGCTCCCAGCAGCACGGAGTAGGCGAGGTAGGGATTGCTCGCGGAATCGATGCCACGGTACTCGATACGGGCCGACTGGCCCTTGTTGGGCTTGTAGAGCGGTACCCGGACGAGCGCGGACCGGTTGTTGTGGCCCCAGGACAGGTAGCTCGGGGCTTCTCCGCCGCCCCAGAGCCGCTTGAACGAGTTGACGAACTGGTTGGTCACGGCCGTGAACTCCGGCGCGTGACGCAGGATGCCCGCGATGAAGTGGCGCGCGGTCTGGGACAGCTGGAACTCCGCGCCGGCCTCGTAGAAGGCGTTGGTGTCACCCTCGAACAGGGAGAAGTGCGTGTGCATGCCGGAACCGGGGTGCTCCGAGAAGGGCTTCGGCATGAAGGTCGCGTAGCTGTTGGAGGTCAGGGCGACCTCCTTGATGATCGTCCGGAACGTCATGATGTTGTCCGCGGTCTGCAGCGCGTCGGCGTAGCGCAGATCGATCTCGTTCTGGCCGGGGCCGGCCTCGTGGTGGCTGAACTCCACGGAGATGCCCACGGATTCGAGCATCGCCACGGCGGTGCGCCGGAAGTCCTGGGCCACTCCCCCGGGGACGTGGTCGAAGTAGCCGGCCTGGTCGACGGGAACCGGCTGGCCGTCCGGCCCCAGGTCGGCCGACTTCAGCAGGTAGAACTCGATCTCGGGATGGGTGTAGCAGGTGAAGCCCATGTCCGCGGCCTTCGCGAGCGTCTTCTTGAGGACGCCGCGCGGATCCGCGGTGGAGGGCTGGCCGTCCGGCGTCAGGATGTCGCAGAACATGCGGGAGGTCTGTTCCGTCTCACCGCGCCAGGGCAGGATCTGGAAGGTCGACGGGTCCGGCTGCGCGAGCATGTCGGATTCATACACGCGGGCGAGTCCTTCGATCGAGGAACCGTCGAACCCCAGGCCCTCCTCGAAGGCACCCTCCACCTCGGCGGGTGCCAGGGCGACGGACTTCAGCGAACCGACGACGTCGGTGAACCAGAGGCGCACGTACCGGACGTCGCGCTCCTCGATGGTTCGCAGTACGAACTCCTGCTGCCGGTTCATGACAACCCCATTCCTTGTTCGTTGCCCCAGGCCGACCCGTCAGGGTGGGGGGTCGTTCATGTCCGACGTCGTCCGCGGAGGGCGGGAGCACCTCGGGGGCGTCCGCCGACCAGCGGACACACGCCTGCCGTCAATACTCTACTGACCCGCGCCTGCAGATCAGGGTTTGCGGGTCCAGTCTCGCGTGCCGAGGTTAACAGCTCGTTACGCCCGGGGGATGGTCCGCGGCTGGTCGGCAGGCGCCCGGGCGTCCGCGACAGGGGCCGGCAGAGGCGGGTCCGATAGTCTCGTGGCATGACTTCCGCCGAACTCCCTGCCCCCTACGGAGAAGGGGCGCCCGGGACGGGCGCCCCCCAGACGGGCGCCGCGAGCGCTGCGAAGCCGGCCGGCAGGATCCGCATCCACCACCTGCAGCAGGCCAAGGACCAGGGGACGCGCTTCGCGATGCTGACCGCCTACGACCAGTACGCGGCGCAGGTGTTCGACGGAGCCGGGATCGAGGTCCTCCTCGTGGGGGACTCCGCGGCCAACAACGTGCTCGGCCACACCACCACCCTGCCGATCACCCTCGACGAGATGATCCTGTTCAGTCGGGCCGTCACCCGGGCCACCACCCGGGCCCTGGTGGTGGCCGACCTTCCCTTCGGCAGCTACGAGGTCTCGCCCCGCCAGGCGGTCGAGTCGTCCGTGCGGCTCCTCAAGGAGGGCCAGGTCCACGCGGTGAAGATGGAGGGCGGGGCAGACTACGCCGACACCGTCCGCGCCCTCGTCCGCGCCGGCATCCCGGTGATGGCGCACATCGGGTTCACCCCGCAGAGCGAACACGCCCTCGGCGGATACCGCGTGCAGGGCCGCGGGGACGCGTCCCGTCGCATCGTCGAGGACGCCGTCGCGCTCGCGGATGCCGGTGCGTTCTGCATCCTGATGGAGATGGTGCCCTCCGGGACGGCGGAGGCGGTCGACGCCGCCGTCTCCGTGCCGACCGTGGGAATCGGCGCCGGCGCCGGCACGACAGGACAGGTGCTGGTCTGGCAGGACATGGCCGGTCTGCGTGGCGGACGTCAGGCCCGGTTCGTCAAGCAGTACGCCGATCTCCGGTCGGTCCTGGCGGACGCCGCCACAGCCTATGCCGACGACGTCAGGGCCGGCACGTTCCCCGGACCGGACCACTCGTTCCAGGACTGAGTCGCAGGGCGGTCCGACCTAGTCGTCGTCGTCCCTGTCCCACGCCTCGTTGCGCTGCTGGACCTTCTCCAGGGCCTTCGCAGCCTCCGCCCGCGTGGCGTAGGGCCCGATCAGCTGGGACCAGTCGGACTGCCGATCCTCCTCGACCTCGTGCGTGCGCACATTGAACCAGTATTCCGTCATGGCGACCTCCTCGATCGGGGGCGCCGGTCGTGTCACCTGCCGATCGGGTGTGGGCTGCTTTTCAGCCCCGGACCCGCGCCCGCTATAGGATCAAGGGTATGCCCCAGCCTTCCGCCACCGCTCCCCGCGGGACCCTGTCACCCGGCACGATCTCGCCCCAGCGCCCGGTCCCGCCGCGCATCGCGCGGCCGGAATACGTCGGGAGGAAAGCCCCTGCGCCCTTCACCGGGTCCGAGGTGAAGACACCCGAGACCATCGAGCGGATCCGGGTTGCCAGCAGGATCGCTGCCCAGGCGATCGTCGAGGTCGGGAACCATGCCAAGCCCGGCGTCACCACCGATTCCCTCGACCGGGTCGGCCACGAGTTCCTGCTCGATCACGGCGCGTACCCCTCCACCCTCGGCTACCGGGGCTTCCCGAAGTCGCTGTGCTCATCGCTCAACGAGGTCATCTGCCATGGCATCCCCGACTCGACCGAGCTCCAGGACGGCGACATCCTGAACATCGACATCACGGCCTACAAGGACGGTGTCCACGGTGACACGAACTACACGTTCTGCATCGGGGAGGTCGACGAGGAGTCGCGGCTCCTGGTCGAGCGCACCGAGGAGTCGCTCAACAGGGCCATCCGCGCTGTCGCACCCGGCCGGGAGATCAACGTCATAGGACGCACCATCGAGTCCTACGCGAAGCGCTTCGGTTATGGTGTTGTGCGTGACTTCACCGGGCACGGCGTCGGAGAGGCTTTCCACACGGGCCTGATCATCCCGCACTACGACGCCGCCCCCGCCTACAACCGCGTCATCGAACCCGGCATGGTCTTCACCATCGAACCGATGCTGACGCTGGGGACCGTCGACTGGACCATGTGGGCGGACGACTGGACCGTCGTCACGAAGGACCGGAAGAGGACGGCGCAGTTCGAGCACACACTCGTCGTCACCGACCGCGGCGCGGAGATCCTGACCCTGCCCTGAGGCATCCGCCGCGGACCCACGCCCGTACTGCACCACCCCATCCCGGCTCGCGCCGGCCCACGCCCGTCAACGGAGAATCATGGCCAAGGACACCGACAAGAAAACGAAGAAGCTCCCCGCAACAGTCATCGGCATCGACATCGGCGGGACCGGCATCAAGGGCGGTATCGTCAACCTCGACAAGGGCGCCATCGTGGGCGAGCGCTACCGCATCCCGACGCCCAAGCCCTCCACGCCCGAGGCGGTCGCCGAGGTCGTCGCGCAGATCGTGGCAGAGCTCTCCTCCCGGCCCGAGGGTCCAGCACCGGATGTCCCGGTCGGGGTCACCTTTCCTGCCATCATCCAGCACGGAGTCGCTCGCTCGGCCGCGAACGTCGACAAGAGCTGGGTCGACACCGATGTCGATGCGCTGTTCACGCAGGTACTCGGCCGGGACGTGCACGTCATCAACGACGCCGACGCGGCAGGACTCGCAGAGGTCCGCTACGGTGCCGGCAAGGGCATCATGGGCACGGTGCTGGTCATCACCCTGGGGACCGGCATCGGCTCGGCCTTCATCTTCGACGGCAAGCTCGTCCCCAATGCCGAGCTCGGTCACCTCGAGATCGACGGGCACGACGCCGAGACGAAGGCCTCGGCCGTCGCGCGCGAACGGGACGGCATCGACTGGGACGAATACGCCGTCCGCCTCCAGCGGTACTTCTCCCACGTCGAGTTCCTGTTCTCGCCCGAACTGTTCATCGTCGGTGGCGGAATCTCCAAGCGGAGCAGCGAGTACCTGCCCTCGCTCCAGCTGCGCACCCCGATCATTCCCGCGCAGCTGAAGAACCACGCGGGCATCGTGGGCGGCGCGTTGCAGGCGGCGCTCCTGTTCAGCCGCAAGGCCTGACCCAGCCCCACGCAGAAGCCCGGTACGGATGTCTCCGTACCGGGCTTCTGTCTCGTCGATCGTTCCGTGTGGATCGGAGCCGGACGTGGTACCGGTGGTGGCATCGGCTTCCCCTCCGCTGCCACCACCGGGGTCTGTGGTGTGCTATTGCGCCGTCAACGGCCTCTGTGCCCCTGCAGGCACTCGCTCGTTCTCCTGGGCCTGGAGCCGGAGGGTCCGGATGGCCTCCTCGAAGTCCTCGAGCGATTCGAAGCCCTGGTAGACGCTCGCGAAGCGCAGGTAGGCGATCTGGTCGAGCCGGCGAAGGGGCCCGAGAATCGCGAGTCCTACCTCGTGGGCATCGATCTCGGCGACACCGCTCGCACGGACGTTCTCCTCGACCTCCTGCGCCAGGAGGGCGAGGTCGTCCTCGGTCACGGGACGTCCCTGGCAGGCCTTGCGGACACCGTTGATGATCTTCGAGCGGCTGAAGGGTTCTCCGGCCCCCGAGCGCTTGATCACGCTGAGGCTCGTCGTCTCGACGGTGCTGAAACGGCGCCCGCACTGGGGGCACTGGCGGCGACGCCGGATGGCTGATCCGTCGTCCGCGAGCCGCGAGTCCACCACCCGCGAGTCCGGGTTACGACAGTACGGGCAGTACATGCTTCCCCCTTCTGCCGATGATCGCTGTCACGACCAGTTTAGGACTAGATGTTGGGAAACGACAACACTGTAATTACTACATGTGGTGGTCGGGCCGGCTCCGGCTCAGTTCTCCCCGGCCTCGAACCGGGCGGCGACCGCCTCGCCGTGCGCCGGCAGATTCTCCGCCTGCGCCAGGGTGAGGATCGACAGTGACACCTCGCGGAGCGCCTCGCGATCGTAGTCCACCACCTGCACCGCGCGGAGGAACGTGGTCACGTTGAGGCCCGAAGCGAAGGCCGCGGTGCCGCTGGTCGGCAGCACGTGATTGGAGCCGGCGCAGTAGTCGCCGAGGCTGACGGGGCTGTGCGGGCCGACGAAGATCGCCCCGGCATTCCGGATCCTCGATGCGACGGCGCGAGCATCGAGCATCTGGATCTCGAGGTGCTCGGCCGCGTAGGCATCGCACACCGCGATGCCGTGCTCGACGTCGTCGACCAGGATCACCCCCGACTGCGGACCGGACAGTGCTGTCCGCACCCGATCAGCGTGCCGCGTCGCTGCCGCACGGACCTGCAACGCGACGACGACGGCTGCGGCGAGCTCCTCGGAGTCGGTCACCAGGACCGAGGCCGCCTGGGGGTCGTGCTCGGCCTGGCTCACGAGGTCGGCAGCGACGAGGTCGGCCTCGGCGGAAGCATCCGCGAGGACGGCGATCTCGGTGGTACCGGCCTCCGAGTCGATGCCGACACTCCCCCGGACCAGCCTCTTCGCGGTCGCGACGAAGACGTTGCCCGGTCCGGTGATGACATCGACGGGGTCGATGGCCTGCCCGGACGATCCCGCCGGAATGCCGTAGGCCAGCGCCGCGACGGCCTGCGCGCCGCCCATCGCGTAGACCTCGCCGATGCCGAGCATCGCCGCCGCGGCGAGGATCACCGGATGCGGCCACCCGCCGAACTCCTTCTGCGGCGGTGAGGCGAGGGCGATCGAGCGGACGCCGGCAGCCTGCGCCGGAACCACGTTCATCACGACGGAGGACGGGTAGACCGCCAGCCCCCCCGGCACGTACAGGCCCACGCGGTCCACGGCGATCCACTTCTGCGTGAGGAGGGCTCCGGGGGCCACCTCCACCTCGACGTCGGCCGGGACCTGCGCGGCCGCGAAGACCCGGGCCCGCCGGATGGCTTCCTCGAGAGCCGCACGGACGTCGCCGTCGAGCCCGTCCACGGCCGCCTGGATGACAGCGGCCGGGACCCGCGGGTGCTCCTGCCGGACACCGTCGAACCGCAGGGCGAGTTCACGCAGGGCTTCCACCCCACGGGCCCTGACGTCGTCGATGATGTCCTGGACGGAGGCCTCGGAGGACTGAGCACTGGCTGCGGGCCGCGGCATCACGGCTTTCAGCTCACGCTGGGACAGCACCCGCCCCCGCAGGTCGATGGTGCGGAACTCGACGGACGAGGGGGTGCTGGGCGCTGAAGTCACGCGAGCAGTCTATCGGGAGCAGCGCGGGCCCCCGACGGTCCGGCAGCGACCGGCGACCGGGCACGGCACCGGTGGCGCACCGCTGACATCACCTCGAGGACGGGCCGAGGGATTCAGGATTTCCGGGTGGCGAGGCCGATCAGGGCCGTCACGAAGATGATGAGGGCAGCCGCGGCTGGCCAGACGGCGAGGGCGCCATAGGACTGCAGCACGAAGTCGGACCCGGGGAGGCCCTCACGGCCGTGCGGACCGAGGACGAACGCCAGTCCCTCGCCCACGCCGAGCGCAAGGAGCGATCCGAGGACCGATCCGCCGACCGACGCCAGGATACGGGCCACCTCCCCGGGCAATCGGAGCCGGATGGCGACGACGGTGCCCACCGCGATCCCCGCGAGGAGTTCGAGCCCGGCGAGGGTGAGGTCCCGCAGGACCCACTCGTCGGCGGAGGTCGGGTCTCCGAAGAGACGGCCGGTGGGCGCGAGCAGCCACCAGAGGGCTCCGACGACGGCCCCCAGCAGGATGGTCGAGCCGAGCCACCAGAACACCCCCGCAGGAGGAACCGACCGCCTGTCCTCGGCGACCGCGTAGACAGGAGGTGGGTAGGTGCTCGAACCGTTGTCCGGCTCCTGGCTGGGGCGCATGACTTCTACATTAACAAACACTCCACCTCCCGCCGACCGCGCCTACTGTGGGGAGGGCAGCACGAGGGGCCCTGCCGCGCGGGCGGGACCTCAGGACCGCTGCACAGGGCTGTCGATCCACGGAGGAAACCACGTGAACAATCCGAGCACGGCGCCGGCAGGCCGACCCCCCACTCCCGACCTGCACGGGGAGTCGTTCCGCGAGGTCTTCCGCCGCCATGCCGCGGGTGTCGCCATCATCACCGCGACCTACGAAGGCGTTCCGTACGGCTTCACCGCGACGTCGGTGGCCTCCCTGTCCGCCGAACCGCCCCGCTTCTCCTTCAACATGGCACGGACGTCCTCCTCCTGGCCCGCAGTGGCGAACACGAACTACGTGGGAGTCCACATGCTCAGCACGGAGAACGAGGGCCTGGCCAACCGCTTCGCCCGCACCAAGGACCGCTTCACAGGGGATCACTGGGATGCCGGGCCCGAGGGCGTACCCGTCCTGAAGGACGTGGCCGGCTGGCTGCTGGGCCGCATCAGCATGCGCCTGTCCTTCGAGAACAACGCCGTCGTCGTGGCCGAGGTGGTGGCGGGGTCCATCGGTCCCGACGGCGCTCCCCTGCTGTATCACGGCGGCAGCTACGGCACGCCGACGGCGACCGACTACGTCATCTGACGGCGCGCCACCCGGCGGGTCCGTCCCACCGGGTCACCTGGGGTGCCGCCGTCGGACCGTCGCAGGAGGTCCCGCGGCGGGGCAGCCTAGGCGTCGAGGCAGGCCGGCCCGAGCAGTACCTTGAGATCCCCGAACAGACTCGGCGTCGGATTGACCCGGAGGTCCACACCGAGTTTCATGACCTCGACCGTGCGCGAACCGTTCAGGCGGATCAGCACCTCGCTCGTACCGGGGTGCGTCCGCAGGACATCCCCGAGCGCCGTCACCGCAGTCTCCGTGGCCTTGTGCTGGAGCATCGAGATCACGACGGGCCCGGAGTGCCCCTCACTGAGGTCCGGTACGGTGAGCTCCTGCGCATTGAGCATCACGGCGCCGTCGTCCCGGCGCTGCAGCCGGCCGCGGACCACCACGATGAGGTCCTCGGCGAGCACCCCGGAGATGGGCCCGTAGACCTGTCCGAAGAACATCACCTCCATGGATCCCGCGAGATCCTCGACCTCCGCCCGGGCGTAGGCATTTCCGCTGTTCTTCGCGATGCGCCGCTGGAGGGAGGTGATCATGCCCGCGATCGTGACGATCGCACCGTCGGCCGGTCCCTCCTCGCTGATGATCGAGGGGATGGACGAATCCGCGTGATTGCTCAGGATGCCCTCGAGTCCCTGCAGCGGATGATCCGAGACGTACAGTCCGAGCATGTCGCGTTCGAAGGACAGTTTGTCCTTCTTGTCCCACTCCGGGAGGTCGGGTACCTCGACGGAGAGTCCGCCCACAGCACTCCCGCCGTCATCGAACGCGCTGAAGAGGTCGAACTGGTTGGCCGCCTCGTTGCGCTTGAGCACGATCACGGAGTCGACGGCCTCCTCGTGGATCATCGCGAGGGCGCGCCGGGGATGCCGGAGGGAGTCGAAGGCACCCGCCTTGATGAGGGATTCGATGGTGCGCTTGTTGCAGACGACGGCGGGGACCTTCTGCAGGAAATCGCTGAAGGACGTGAAGGCCCCCTTCTCCTCGCGGGCGTTCACCATCGCGCCGACGACGTTCGCGCCGACGTTGCGGATGGCTCCCATCCCGAAGCGGATGTCCGTGCCGACCGGGGTGAAGTTCACGCTCGACTCGTTGACGTCCGGCGGCAGCACCGTGATACCCATGCGGCGGCACTCGTTGAGGTAGATCGCCAGCTTGTCCTTGTCGTCCCCGACGCTCGTGAGCAGGGCGGCCATGTACTCGGCCGGGTAGTGCGCCTTCAGGTACGCAGTCCAGTACGACACGAGGCCGTAGGCCGCGGTGTGGGCCTTGTTGAATGCGTAGTCCGAGAAGGATTCGAGCACGACCCACAGCTTGTCCATGGCGGCCTGGGAGTAACCGTTGGCCTTCATGCCGGCGAAGAAGTCCGCCTGCTGCTTGTCCAGCTCGGACTTCTTCTTCTTGCCCATGGCACGACGCAGCATGTCGGCCTGGCCCAGGGTGAAGTTCGCCAGCTTCTGCGCGGCGCTCATCACCTGCTCCTGGTACACGATCAGGCCGTACGTCCCGCCCAGGATCTCCTCCAGGGGCCCCTCGAGCTCGGGGTGGATGGGTTCGATGTCCTGGAGGCCGTTCTTGCGCAGCGCGTAGTTCGTGTGCGAGTTCACGCCCATCGGTCCCGGCCGGTACAGCGCCAGGACGGCGGAGATGTCCTCGAAGTTGTCGGGGCGCATGAGCTTCAGCAGCGACCGCATGGGCCCGCCGTCGAGCTGGAAGACGCCCAGGGTGTCCCCTCGGGCGAGGAGCTCGTAGGACTCCCTGTCGTCGAGCTCGAGGTCCTCGAGGACCAGGTCGGTCTCCTTGTTCGCCTTGATGTTCTCGACGGCGTCCGTGATGATCGTCAGGTTCCTCAGGCCGAGGAAGTCCATCTTGATGAGCCCGAGACCCTCGCACGTGGGGTAGTCGAACTGCGTGATGATCTGGCCGTCCTGCTCACGGCGCATGATCGGGATGATGTCGATCAGCGGGTCCGAGGACATGATGACGCCGGCGGCGTGCACGCCCCACTGGCGCTTCAGCCCCTCCAGGCCCAGTGCCGTCTCGAAGACCTTCTCGGAATCGGCGTCGGTCTTCAGCAGCTCACGGAGTTCCTCGGCTTCCGAGTAGCGCTTCGCGTTCTTGTTGTGCACGTCGGCCAGCGCCAGTCCCTTGCCCATGACGTCCGGCGGCATGGCCTTGGTGAGGCGCTCCCCCGTGGAGAACGGGTAGCCCATCACCCGGGAGGAGTCCTTCAGGGCCTGCTTCGCCTTGATGGTGCCGTAGGTCACGATCATGGCGACGCGCTCGTCGCCGTACTTCTCGGTCACGTACCGGATGACCTCGGAGCGGCGACGGTCATCGAAGTCGACGTCGAAGTCGGGCATGGACACACGTTCGGGGTTGAGGAACCGCTCGAAGATGAGCCCGTGCTTGAGCGGATCCAGGTCGGTGATCCGCATGGCGTACGCGACCATCGATCCGGCACCCGACCCGCGGCCCGGCCCCACCCGGATACCGTTGTTCTTGGCCCAGTTGATGAAGTCGGCGACCACGAGGAAGTACCCCGGGAAGCCCATCTGGGTGATGACGCCGACCTCGAACTCCGCCTGCTTCCGGACGTCGTCGGGCACGCCGGCCGGGTAGCGGTAGTGCAGGCCCGTCTCGACCTCCTTGACGAACCACGACTGCTCGTTCTCGCCCTCGGGGACGGGGAAGCGCGGCATGTAGTTGGCCTTGGTGTTGAACTCGACCTCGCACCGCTCGGCGATGAGCAGCGTGTTGTCACAGGCTTCGGGGTAGTCCCGGAAGATGGCGCGCATCTCGGCCGGCGACTTGAGGTAGAACTCGTCGGCGTCGAACTTGAAGCGTTTCGGGTCGGCGAGCGTCGAGCCCGACTGCACGCACAGCAGCGCCGCGTGGGCCTTGGAGTCCTCCGCGTGGGTGTAGTGCAGGTCGTTGGTGGCGACGAGCGGGAGTCCGAGCTCCTTCGCCAGCCGGATCAGGTCCGCCTTCACCCTGCGCTCGATGTCGAGCCCGTGGTCCATCAGCTCGCAGAAGTAGTTCTCCGCGCCAAAGATGTCGCGGAAGTCCGAGGCGGCCTGCCTCGCCTCGTCGTACAGGCCGAGGCGGAGCTTGGTCTGCACCTCCCCGGATGGGCAGCCGGTGGTCGCGATGAGGCCTTTTCCGTAGGTCTGCAGGAGGTCGCGATCCATGCGGGGCTTGTACAGGTAGCCCTCGAGGGAGGCGAGCGAGGACATCCGGAACAGGTTGTGCATGCCGTCCGTGGTCTCGGACCACAGCGTCATGTGCGTGTAGGCACCGGCGCCGGAGACGTCGTCGCGTCCGCCGCCGCCCCACTGCACGCGCGTGCGGTCGTTCCGGGCCGTCCCAGGGGTGAGATAGGCCTCGACGCCGATGATGGGTTTGATACCGGCGCTCGTCGCCTTGCTCCAGAAGTCGAAGGCCCCGAAGACGAACCCGTGGTCGGTGGTCGCCAGGGCGTTCATCCCGAGTTCCTCGGTATGGCTGAACAGGTCCGTCAGGCGGGCGGCGCCGTCGAGCATCGAGTACTCGGTGTGGTTGTGGAGATGGACGAAAGAGTCGGTCGATGCAGGAGTAGCCACCCGGCAAGTCTAGTGCTCACCGACCCGATCGACGGCCCAGCACCCCTGCCCGGGAGTCACCATGACGCGTCAGACGAGGCCGTTCGACAGGGCCATCAGGGCGTAGGCGAGATCCACCGGGTAGGGGCTGCTGACGGAGACGGGCGCGCCGGTCCGGGGATGCGCGAATCCCAGTCGATGCGCGTGCAGCCACTGCCGGGTCAGGCCGAGTTCGGCGGCCAGGCGAGGATCGGCACCGTAGGTCAGGTCCCCCGCGCAGGGGTGGCGGAGCGCCGAGAAGTGCACGCGGATCTGGTGCGTCCGGCCGGTCTCCAGGTGCACCTCGACGAGGCTGGCGCGGCCGAAGGCCTCCAGGACCTCGTAGTGCGTGACGGAATCGCGCCCGCCCTCCATCACGGCGAACCGCCACTCGTGGTGCGGGTGCCGGCCGATGGGAGCGTCGATGGTGCCCTTCAGGGGCTCCGGCAGGCCCTGCACCACGGCGTGGTAGACCTTCTCGACGGTGCGCTCCTTGAAGGCCCGCTTCAGCGCGGTGTAGGCGGGCTCGGTCTTCGCGACGACCATCGCACCGGAGGTACCCACGTCGAGCCGATGGACGATCCCCACCCGCTCCGGCGCACCGGAGGTCGAGATCCGGTACCCGGCAGCGGCGAGAGCCCCGACGACGGTGGGACCCACCCAGCCCGGGGAGGGATGCGCGGCGACACCCACCGGCTTGTCGACCACCACGAAGTCGTCGTCGTCGAGCAGGATGCCCATGCCGTCCACGGCTTCCGGGATCACCCGGTGGGCGTCCTCGGGATCGGGCAGTCGGACGTCGATGCGATCGCCCGCGCGGACCCGGTCCGACTTCGCGAGGTGCTCGCCGTCGCGCAGGACCCGACCGTCGGCGCACCACTGCGCGATCGCGGTGCGGGAGACGTCCAGCCGCCTGGCCAGCACCGCGTCGATCCGGCTGCCGGCATCGTCCTCGTCGACGGCCAGCCGGCGTGTGTCATCGGCCATCGTCGCCCTGCTCCTCCGCCGGGGTCGCTGCACCGGCCTGCTCGTCGCCCGCCCGGCGTCCGTCAATGCCGATGCCGCGCAGGGTCAGGATGCACACGAGCACGACGCCGCTGACGATGGCCGAGTCGGCGATGTTGAAGATCGCGAAGTTCGGCAGGGCGATGAAGTCCACGACGTGGCCCTGCCCGAACGAGGGTTCCCTGAAGAGGCGATCGGTCAGGTTGCCGAGCGCCCCGCCGAGGACCAGCCCGAGTGCCACCGCCCAACCCCAGGACCGTACCTTCGGTACCTGCAGCACGATCCCGACGGCGACCACGACCATGATGATGGTGAACACCCAGGTGTAGTCCGTGCCGATCGAGAAGGCGGCGCCCGGGTTGCGGATGAAGCGCCAGGTGAGCAGGGGCGGGAGGACCGGGGTGACCTGGCCCTCCGTCATCGTCGCGACGACCCACCACTTGGTCAGCTGGTCGAGCGTGTAGGCGACGAGTGTGCACAGCAGCATGACCGCGCCGTACCGCAGGGCGGACCGCCGGTGCGGGCGGGGCCCACCGCCGGACCTCATGCGTGCGCGGCGGGCGTCAGCCGAAGCGGCCCCGCCGGAGGGACGTCCGGAAGGGGCCGCGGCGGTGGGCTCGGCGGTTGGCTCGGGTACGGGTACGGGATCGGCGGGCTGCTGCTCGTTCACGATTCATCCAGGGTGTAGGCGCGATGGGTGGCCGTCGGGGCTCGACGACGAAAAGGGCCGGTTCCCGGGGCTGTGCCCCTGCAACCGGCCCTTCCCGCTCCTGGCCAGACCGTGGTCGGCCGAGGTCTCTGCTAGGAGGCCGAGGTATCGGATGCGAGCGATCCGCGGGCATCGAGGTCGCGGAGCTGACCCTCGATGTAGGCCTTCAGGCGCGAGCGGTAGTCGCGCTCGAAGCCGCGGAGCTGCTCGACCTTGCGCTCGAGGACGGCCTTCTGCTGCTCGAGGTCGCCGAGCGTCTTGCGGCTCTTCTCCTGGGCGTCGGTGACGAGCCCGCTGGCTTCGATCTGCGCCTCGGCGATGATCTTGTCCCGCTGCTCGACGCCCGCGTTGACGTACTCGTCGTGCAGGCGCTGCGCCATCGCGAGGACGCCTGCGGCCGACTCGGCGGTTCCGGTCGAGCTGACGGACGCGGCTGCGGCGGGCGGGGCCGGCGCAGGAGCCGGAGTGGGCTCCTCCACGGCGGCAGTCGCCTCGGGGGCCTGCTCGTCCACCTGGACGTCCTCGGTCTGCGTGCTGGCCGCGACGGGCGCCGGCACGACGGTGTTCTGCGAGGTGTCCGACGAACCGTCGGCCAGCTTCCGGCGCAGCTCCTCGTTCTCCTGGTTCAGGCGGCGGAGTTCGACGACGATCTCGTCGAGGAAGTCGTCCACCTCGTCCTGGTCGTAGCCCTCACGGAACTTCGTCGGCTGGAATCTCTTGTTGACAACGTCTTCTGGCGTCAAAGCCATCTGGTCACCTCATACTGATAGAGCCGGACCACCCGAAGGGCGGACGGGCTGCGGTACCGAATAGTGGACATGAATCACTGGACCCACGTCGATCTGTGAATCAGCGTATATCGTCTGGAACTGCATCACGAAACGGACTCGGACGCTAGAGTGCGAGGCCGCGGGCCACCGACATCAGGATCAGCACCGCGATGAAGAGCACCAGGAACGCGAGATCCAGCTGGACCCCGCCCAACCGGAGTGGCGGGATGAGCCGCCGGAGAGCCTTGATGGGCGGATCGGTCGCCGAGTAGACACCCGTCGCGACGACCAGCGCCACCTTCTGCGGCCGCCAGTCCCGGGCGAAGCCCTGCACGGCGTCATAGACGATCCGCAGGATCAGGGCCAGCTGGAACAGCATCAGTACCAGGTAGATCAGTGCGAATACCAAACTCACGGAGCAGTTCCAGTCCTTCGGGCCTTGGTGGTCGGTCGCGACCGGAGCGGCCGCTGGGCTCAGCTCTGGTTGAAGAAGCTGGTCTGAGCCTCGCTGGCCTTCAGGTCTTCGCCGAGGACTTCAATATACGACGGCGACAGCAGGAACACCTTATTGGTGACCCGTTCGATGCTGCCGTGGAGGCCGAAGACGAGGCCGGCCGAGAAGTCCACCAGCCGCTTGGCATCGGCTTCGCCCATGTCGGTCACGTTCATGATGACCGGGATGCCGTCGCGGAAGCTCTCGCCGATGAGCTTGGCGTCGTTGTAGGACCGTGGGTGGATCGTGGAGATCTGGCGGAGGGCGGACGAGTCCTCGCGCGACGACGGCGCACGCTTGATCGGAGTCACGGGTGCGCGGTATTCCTCTGCCTGGGCTACCCGGGTGACGGCCGGAGCCGACTCCAGGTGGCGTTCGTCGCGGTCGTAATCCACTGTGTAGTCCTCGTTCCTGCTGTGCGCGCTTTTGGCTTCGGGCTCGTAGTGCTCGTCACCGTCGGCGAGCCCAAGGTAGATCATCGTCTTGCGCAGTGCGCCAGCCATGGTGACTCCTGTTCTGAGGAAGTGGATTGGTGGTTCCCGTGGGCGCCCTGCATGCGGTCCGCCCGGCCGCCGGTCGTGCCGCCGTTACAGCTCAGACGCTACCCCACGGCCGGACGCTGACCGAGGACATCAGAGCCGATCCGCAGGTGTGTCGCCCCGGCTGCCACGGCCTCCTCGAGATCACCGCTCATCCCGGCGGAGACGGCCGTCGCCGCGGGTTCCACCGCACGTACCCTGTGGGCTATCCGCATGAGGTGATCGAAGGCGACGGCGGGTGGGGCGCCCCTGGGTGCGACCGCCATGACGCCGGCGAGGCGGAGCCCTTCCGCCGCGACGACTCTCTCGGCGAGCTCTTCCGCCTCCTCGGGCAGCGCGCCTCCCCTCCCTCCCGGCTGGGCGCCGGCCTCCAGGGTGAACTGCAGGTAGCAGGCGAGGTCGTTCCGCGGGGGTGAACCTGCTGCATCCCGTGCGTCCCGTTCCGCCGTCATGGCCTTCGCGAGCGAGGTGACCAGCGGAGCGCGATCCACGGAGTGCACGCTGGAGGCGTAGCGGACCACGGATTTCGCCTTGTTCGTCTGCAACTGGCCGATGAAGTGCCAGCGGAGGGCCAGCTCCTGGAGCTCGGCCGCCTTCGCCGCCGCCTCCTGGTCGCGGTTCTCCCCCACATCGGCGACGCCGAGTTCCGCCAGGATGCGTACATCGGACGCCGGGAAGTACTTGGTCACCACGATGAGCGTCGGCTCGGGCCGTGCTGCGGCGGCGGCTGCGGCGGCCACGCGTGCCTGCACCGCGCGGAGGCGGGCCCCGAGCTCGCTGGCGCGCCCGTCGTCGGGCTGGCCGGTCACTGCGGCGGTGTCGGTCACGTCCGCCACACCAGTCCAGCGATCCGCCCGGCCCCGGCCTGACGGCGGTGGGAGTAGAGGTCCGGGTTCTCGAGCGTGCAGGACGACCCTGTGCCTTCGACGACTGCCACCCGGGCGCCGGACTGTTCGAGCTGGGACCGCACGGCGGCCGGGAGGTCCAGGGCGGGGGTGCCTGCAGCCGTCCGCGAGGCGGCTGCCGGCACGGAACGCACGAACTCGAGCATCATCTCCCCGGGTACTTCGTAGCATGATCCGCAGACCGACGGCCCGATCCACCCCGTGACGTCCCGAGCCCCGGTGGCGTGCAGCAGCTCGACGGCCCGGGCAACGATGCCGTTGCCCACCCCGGCGCGCCCGGCGTGGACCACCGCTGTCGGACCGAACTCATGCCCGGGCCCCGGTTCAGCAACCAGGACGATCGGCACACAGTCGGCGACGAGCACAGCCATCGCGTCGCGTCCGTCGAGGGAGAGCATGCCGTCCGCATCGGGCGCAGACGCGTCCTGCGTCCGTGTCCCGTCCCCCTCCAGGACGGCGACGCGGTCCGAATGGGTCTGGCTCATGAAGCGGAGTGCACCGGCAGGAAGACCCATCACCTCTTCGAGCCGCTGCCGGTTCGCCCGGACCGTCCCGGGATCGGAGCCGACGTGCAGCGCGAGATTGCCGGCGGCGACGGAGGTGAAAGCGACCCGGAGACCAGGACGGACCTCCTCGTTCCAATGGAACGGGGAGGTCCGCTCGGGACCGGTGGGTGTGTCCACGGACTACTTCAGGAAGTCGGGCACATCGAGGTCGTCGGATCGTCCTGCCGACAGGTCCGGCTCGACGATCGCCGGGAGGTCGACGTCGAAACCCGAGTCGGCCGGAACGGCCTGCGCACTCTGGGCACGCTGCTGGGACCAGGCCCCCAGGCCTGCGGTGGCAGCCCCGGCGGTGCGCTGCTTGTCCCCACCGACGCTCGGAGCGACAGCGGGACGATGAGTCGGAGCCGAGGCGGCAGCAGGCTGCGACGTGGCGTCCACCTGGTCGAAGCCGGCGGCGATGACCGTGACGCGTGCCTCGTCACCGAGTGCGTCGTCGATGACCGCGCCGAAGATGATGTTGGCCTCGGGGTGGGCGACCTCCTGGACGAGGCGCGCTGCCTCGTTGATCTCGAAGAGGCCGAGATCGGAACCGCCCTGGATGGAGAGCAGCACACCGTGCGCCCCGTCGATCGAGGCCTCGAGCAGCGGGGACGCGATGGCGAGTTCGGCGGCCTTGACGGCACGGTCCTCACCTCGGGCCGAACCGATACCCATGAGTGCCGATCCCGCTCCCTGCATGACGGACTTCACGTCGGCGAAGTCGAGGTTGATCAGCCCGGGGGTGGTGATGAGGTCGGTGATGCCCTGCACGCCGGACAGCAGGACCTGGTCCGCCGAACGGAAGGCGTCCAGCATCGAGACGTTGCGGTCGCTGATGGACAGCAGGCGATCGTTCGGGATGACGATGAGGGTGTCGACCTCTTCGCGGAGGGTGTCGATGCCGCTCTCGGCCTGGTTGGAGCGCCGTCGACCCTCGAAGGTGAAGGGGCGCGTGACGACACCGATGGTGAGGGCGCCGAGGGAGCGGGCGATGCGGGCGACGACGGGGGCGCCACCCGTGCCGGTACCGCCTCCCTCGCCCGCGGTCACGAAGACCATGTCCGCACCCCGGAGCACTTCCTCGATCTCCTCGGAGTGGTCCTCGGCTGCGCGCCTGCCGACCTCCGGGTCCGCCCCGGCACCGAGGCCGCGCGTCAGTTCCCGCCCGACGTCGAGCTTGACGTCGGCATCGCTCATGAGCAGCGCCTGCGCATCCGTGTTGATGGCAATGAACTCCACGCCACGGAGCCCGACCTCGATCATGCGGTTGATGGCGTTGACGCCGCCTCCGCCGATGCCGACGACCTTGATGACGGCCCAGTAATTCTGAGGTGCTGCCACGTCCTGTGTCCCTTGTTCGAATCTGTGTGCTGTACGGGGGCTGCCGATGCTCCGGCTTCAACCTTCACCTGCCAGAAGGTTAACGTTCAGGTTGAGCGTTAACGTTATGTCAAGTAACTCCTATGTTCGACGCTAGGTGCATGTGTTGCCCGTTGCAATGACCGGGCGCCGCGTGTCGGGCGTGTCGGTCCAGATGCCGGCGCGTGTCGTCGCGTGTCGGTGCGTGGCGGCTCGCTGAGGATCCCGGGTCACCTGGTCACGGGACGGTCCGGCGTGCTGACGTCGAACTCCTTGACCGGCGGATCGGATGCGGGCATCGCCAGCATCGCTTCGAGCACCTGCGCCTTCTCCCCGTTACGCTCCGAACTGCCCCAGAAGATCTTCTGGTCTCCGGTCAGGGAGAGCCGGATCGAGTCTGCACTCGCGGCGGAGGCGTTGTTCAGTCGCGACAGGACGGCGACGGGCAGCTCGGCGAGCACCGCCGTGATCGAGGAGAACACGTCGGAGTCGACCGCGTTCGCTCCGCCGTCGATCAGCGGCAGCTTCACGTCCTCGCGCCGCGCGACGCTGGTCAACTGCCGCCCCTCCGCGTCGATGAGGACGAACTCACGTCCGTTCTGCAGCACTGCGACGGGGATGCGCTCGCGCACCCTGACGACGAGGGTCGACGGCGGTTCCGCCGCGACGTCGACGTGCTCGATCGGTGCCTTGTCGGCCAGCAGCCCACGCACCTGGTCAGGAGAGATACGTGTGAGGGAGGTCCCGAGCAGCGGTGCGAGGGCGGCGTCCACCTCGGCGGTCGGAAGCAGCGTGTTGCCCTCCACGACGACGGTACGCAGGGCGAGTGCCGGGGAGAAGACGGCGTAGGCCACCACGCCGCCGAGCACCAGCACGACCGCCGCGAGCCACAGGATGGTGTTCCGCAGGCGATGCGACCGTCGCGGAGTGGGGAAGCCGACGACATTGCCGCCCGGCACCGTCGTCCCGGGCCGCTCGAGGACCGACACCCTCCCGCTCCCCTTCGCGGGGAGCTTCGGAGCGGTCGGCTTCGCCGGCGTCACTCCTCCACGCCCGATCGGCCGTGCCCGAGGGCGCGTCCCCTCAGCTGTGCGACGAGCTGCAGGCCGTACTGGGTGACATCCCCGGCCCCGACGGTGAGGATGATGTCACCCGGCCCCGCCTGGTCGGTCACCACGCGGAGAGCCTCCGCAGGATCCGGGACGTAGGCCCCGCGGCCCTCCGGCATCAGGTCCGTGATCGTCCAGCCGCCGACGTCGTCCACGGGGTCCTCGCGGGCAGCGTAGACGGGAAGGACCGTCGCGGTGTCGGCCAACGCCAACGCCGTGGCGAATCCCGCGGCGAACTCACGCGTGCGGGAGAAGAGGTGGGGCTGGAAGAGGACGTGGACGCGGTGCTCCCCCGCGACCGTACGGGCCGCGGTGAGGGCGGCGTGGACCTCGGTCGGATGGTGTGCGTAGTCGTCGAAGACCCGCACGTCGTCGCCCTGTCCCCGCGCCTCGAAGCGGCGGGCCGCCCCGGAGAACAGCGAGAGCCCCGTCGCGGCGACCGCCGGGTCGACCCCGAGCTCGAGCGCGACGGCGAAGGCTGCCGCGGCGTTCAGGATGTTGTGCTGTCCCGGCACGCTGAGCTGCAGCTCCTGCTCGGCGTCGAGCCCGTCGACGGCGAAGGAGAGCACGCTGTTGGTCGTGCTGCCCACCGATCGCGTGGCGCTGATCCGGATGTCCGCCGTGGCGGAATATCCGTAGGTGCGCACCCGGCGCGTCGGCGGGACACCGGCTGCGAGCTGCAACGATCCCGGATCGTCGGCGCAGGCCACGAGGAGGCCGTCGTCGGGCAGCCCCTCCGCGAACCGGCGGAAGGCCGCATGCACCGCGTCGGCGCTGCCGTAGTGGTCGAGGTGATCGGCCTCGGCGTTCGTGACGACGGCGATCTGCGGTGAGTAGTTCAGGAAGGAGCCGTCGGACTCGTCCGCCTCGGCGACGAACACGCTGCCACCGGTCCATTCGGCGTTGACGCCGAGAGCGGCGACGTCTCCGCCGATGGCGAAGGACGGCTCGAGGCCGGCCTGGCGGAGGAGGACGGTGATCATCGCCGTCGTCGTGGTCTTCCCGTGGGTCCCCGCGACGGCGACGGCCAGCTGTCCCCTCATGGCCGCGGCGAGTGCCTGCGACCGGTGGAGCACGGTCAATCCGCGACGGCGCGCCTCGGCCAGTTCGGGGTTCGTCGCGCGGATGGCCGAGGACACGACCACCGTCCCGGTGTCCGGCACAGCGGCGGCCGAATGACCTACGTGCACCTCCGCTCCCAGGGTGGCCAGCGCGCGCAGCACCTTCGACTCCGCTGCATCCGAGCCCGACACCGCCAGCCCCTGCCCGAGGAGCACCCGGGCCACGGCGGACATGCCCGCGCCACCCAGCCCGATGAAGTGGACGGGTTCCTGCAGCCCGGCGTCGACCGCGGTCATCGCTTCTCCCCCGCCATCGCGAGCACCAGGTCGGCCATGCGCCGGTCCGCATCCCGCACTCCCCCGGCATAGGACGCCGCGGCCATCCGGTCGAGCCGCTCACCGTCGGTCAGCAGGGGGAGCACGTTCCCGCGGATCCACTCGGCGGTGAAGGCCTCGTCCCCCACGAGGATCGCGCCTCCCGCGGCCACGAGTCCCGCAGCGTTGAGGCTCTGTTCACCGTTGCCGTGCGGAAGGGGCACGAGCACGGCCGGGAGCCCGACGGCGCTGACCTCGCTCACCGTGGCCGCGCCGGCCCGTGCCACCAGGAGATCCGCTGCCGCGTAGACGCGCTCCATGCCGTCGACGTACTCCACCTGGTGGTAGCCCGGAGCTGCGAACAGGGCGCCGTCGGGCCCGTGGACCTGCTTGCCCCTGCCCGTGATGTGGAGCACCTGCACGCCGGCCTCCGTGAGGTCGGGGACCGCGGCCGCGACCGACCGGTTCAGGCTCGCCGCTCCGGAGGACCCTCCGGTGACGATGAGCGTCGCCCGGTCCGGGTCGAGCCCCAGGGACGCGCGTGCGTCCTGGCGGCTTCCTGCCCGGTCGAGAGCCGCGATGCTCCGGCGCATGGGCATCCCCACCATCACACCCTTCCGCAGGCCGGTGCCCTCGAAGGCGACGGCGACGCGCGACGCGATGCGTGCGCCCACCCGGTTCGCCATGCCGGGAGTGGCGTTGGCCTCGTGGATCACCACGGGGCGCCGCTGTATCCAGGCGGCCAGGTAGACGGGTGTGGACACGTACCCGCCCACCCCCACGACGACGTCGGCGTCGGCGGCTGCCACGATGGCCCGCGCCTGACCGATGGCACGGAGGAGCCTCGCCGGCAGCTTCACGAGGTCGATCGACGGACGCCGCGGCATGGGTACGCGGTCGATGGTGCGCAGGTCGAAGCCCGCGGCAGGGACGAGCCGGGTCTCCATCCCCGCCTCGGTCCCGACGACGGTGATGCGGGTGCCGGGCCGCTGCTCGACGATCGCCCCCGCGATGGCCAGCAGGGGGCTGATGTGCCCGGCCGTTCCGCCGCCCGCGAGGACGACGGAGATCGTCCGTTCCGTTGTGGAGGGGTGTGTCATGAGGTTGCGTGATCTCTTCCGGAGGTGGCGGACGTGGCTGTGGTGGTGGCGGATCCGGGAGCGGGAACCGGAGGGTGCGGTGTCTTCCGTGCGAAGGACAGCAGGACCCCGACCGCGGCGAGGGTGAAGGTGAGTGCCGAGCCACCGTAGGAGATGAAGGGGAGCGGGACCCCGATCACCGGCAGCAGGCCCGTGACCATCCCGATGTTGACGAAGGCCTGCCCGATGAGCCAGACGAGGATCGAGCCCATGAGGATTCGCACGAAGGGATCCGAGTACCGCAGTGCCACGCGGATGGTCGCGACGGCGAGGATCCCGAACAGGAGGACGACGACGAGGGTGCCCACCAGGCCGAATTCCTCACCGATGATGGCGACGATGAAGTCGTTGTGCGCCTCCGGGATCCAGTTCCACTTCTGTCGGCTCTGGCCGATACCGACGCCGAACCAACCGCCGGAGGCCATCGCGAACAGGCCGTTGTCGGACTGGAGGCAGAGGTCCTGGCCGTCGTCGCAGTTCAACCCGAGCCACGCGTTGATGCGCACGTTGCGGTTGCCGCTCGTGACCACCATCAGGATGGAGCCGAGGGCGGCCACTGCGGCGGCCACTGTGAACAGCTTGAGCGGAGCCCCCGCGAAGAAGAGGGCTGCGCCGGCGATCAGCATGAGGATGAGCGCCGTGCCGAGGTCCCCACCGATGAGGACGAGGCCGATGGGCAGGCCGCCGAGCGGAAGTGCCGGGATCATGGCGTGCTTCCAGTCCCTGATCAGGGCCTTCTTGCGTTCGAGGACGGCAGCGAACCACAGCGCCAGCGCGAGCTTGGCCGGCTCGGAGGGCTGCAGGCTCTGGTTGCCTATCTGGATCCAGTTCTTGTTGCCGTTGATCTCGACCCCGATGAGGAGCACGAGGACCAGGAGGCCGATGGCGATCAGCAGGCTCGGCCAGGCCAGCACCTTGTAGGCGCGCGGCCCGAGCCTGGAGAGCACGAGCATGAGGAAGAGACCGGCGCTCGCCCAGACCGCCTGCTTCAGGAACAGGTCGAACGTATCCTTGCCGTCCGAGATCGCTTCGACCGACGAGGCGGACAGGACCATCATCAGGCCGATCGCGGTGAGGGCGAGGGCGGAGCCGAGGATCAGGTAGTAGCTCGATCCGGAGGGCGGCCTGTCCGACCCCTCGAGTGCCACCCAGGCACGGCGGGCTCGCGCCCGGATACCCCGGGCCGGAGGAGTGTCGGAGCCTGCTGCGCCCGCGCCCGTCTTCGGGTCGGCGCTCCTCGCCGGGCTCGAGCCGCCGCCGGCGGCGACCGGCCGTCCCGTTCCCCTGGTCCGGACTGGCCGGACGGAGGGCTTGCGTCCTCCCGGACGGGTTGGCGTGGTCACCATCTACGACTCCTTCGCTGTTGTCCCCTGTCCGCCTCGCCCGCGGACGGCCGACATGAAGGCGGCCCCCCGGTGCGCATAGGAGGAGAACTGGTCCATCGATGCGGCGGCCGGGGCCATCAGCACGGTGTCGCCCTCGTGGGCGAGACGCTCCGCTTCGGCTACAGCCCACTGCATCAGGGCATCGCCGGGAACGGTGTCGGATGATCCGCCGCCGTCGCGCCCCTGTCCAGTGTGAAGGCTCGGATGGAGTGAGACCGGAACATCGGGTGCGTGTCGGGTGAGGGCGCCCTGCAGGGGCTCAGGGTCCTCCCCGAGGAGGACGACGGCGCGGAGCCGCTGCGCGTGGTCAGCCACGAGCCCGTCGTAGGAGACGCCCTTGGACAGCCCCCCGGCGATCCACACGACAGAGGAGAAGGAGGCCAGCGATGCGGAGGCCGCGTGCGGGTTCGTGGCCTTGGAATCGTTGATCCAGAGCACGCCGGCCTCGTCGGCCACCACCTGGATGCGGTGGTCACCGGGCTGGAAGGACCGGATACCGTCGCGGACCGCCGCGACGGGCAGCCCCGCCGCGCGGACGAGGGCCGCGGCTGCCAGCGTGTTCGCGACGAGATGCCGGGGAACCACCTCGCCCAGCTCACTGGTCGAGGCCAGTTCGGCGGCCGAGTCCTTGCGCTGTTCGATGAAGGCGCGGTCCACCAGCAGGTCCTCCACGACACCCATCATGCTGATCGCGGGCATCCCGGTGGTGAAGCCCACCGCCCTGCAGCCCTCGACGACGTCGGCCTCCTCGACCATCGCCTCCGTCTCGCTCTGGTCCACGTTGTAAACGCAGGCGACCTGCGTGCGCTCGTACACGGACGCCTTCGCCGCTCGATACGCCTCGTAGCTCCCGTGCCAGTCGACGTGGTCCTCCGCGATGTTCAGGCAGACGCTGGCCAGCGGCGAGACGGAGTGGGCCCAGTGGAGCTGGAAGCTCGAGAGCTCGACGGCCAGG